>ONMA01000011.1 GCA_900318815.1 uncultured Prevotellaceae bacterium | reverse complement strand
AAGCAAGGCATCAATGCGGTCAGCAATCTCAAACGAGAGATTGAACTCGGCACGGGTCTCATCTGAGACGTTTGCCAGACACTCGCGAAATAACGGATTGGTAATCATATCTCAAATACTTTGTTGTCTATTCCCACTATCATGTTTTTCTCAATTGTGATGCTGCCGTTCTGCTGAGCCTGTTTCAATAGCTCATCGAAACGCTGCAAATCCATCACATAGCCACTCAACTGCTCATCCTCCTGGTAAGTCCGTGTGGTCTTGACACCTCCATTGCCAACAATGAGAATCTGGTCAGAGATACGCAGACAATACAGACGCAACTTCCTGGAGTCGATAGCCAAAGCGGAAACTCGGTCATTCATCTTGCCCTCTATGCGGAAAAACCGTTCAAGCGCCCCACGGTCGATAATCTTTTCCAATGCAAGGAGTATGCGCTGGAAATCATAATTCAGCGTAGAGTTATCTTTGAACTTCATCAGGAAGTCCTCATACTCTGACACGTCATTGCCGTTGAAGCAAATAGAGTACAGGCTCACGTTGTCGTTCTGCTCGATGGTTTTCAAATTAATCGTCTTCATTGCTCATTGTCATTTACCCGGTGCAAAGATACAACTTTTTTCTTATAATTCACTTAAAAGTGAAGAAAATATACTGATTTTGTCGTCAATTTGTGATATTCATAAAAAAGTGAAGCCTATTTTTCGACTTTTGCCTAACTTTGTCGTATACTTAATAGAGCAATGAACAAAACGGTGCAGATAGATAGCGAGACGATTATTCGGTGCCAACGCGGCGACAAGGCCGCGTTTCGTCTGGTGGTGCAGAACTGCCAGCGCATGGTATTCTCGCTCTCGCTGAAGATACTGGCCGACGAGGAAGAGGCAAAAGACGTGGTGCAGGAGACCTTCCTGCGTGTGTGGCAGGGCATAGGGCACTACGACCCGCAGAAGCCATTCGCGACATGGCTCTATACGATAGCCACACGGCTGTGTCTCGACCGCCTGAAGGCCGCAAAGCTACTCTGTCCGCTGCCCGACGACGAAAGGGTGCTGCAACGCTTCGCCTCCGATGCCGACAGTCACCGCACTTTGGAGAACACGGAGTGGATGGCCATTGTGAGGTTGCTGGCAGAAGGACTGAGCGAGAAACAACGCCTGGTGTTCACGCTCTGCCAGCTGGAAGGACTTTCATCACAGGAGTTAGGGCAGATAACCGGCATGGATGCCATACAGGTGAAAAGCAACCTCTACGTGGCCCGCCAAACCATACGTAAACGACTGAAAGAGTTAGGATATGAAGAAGATTGACGACATATTGCACGCATTGCAGGAGCAACAGGCCCGACTCGACCATCCTGATGAACTGACCGACAGCATCATGGACAGTCTGCCAGACATGGAAGCGACCAAGGGCCGGAAGCGCACCCGACACATCTGGCTTTATGCTGCGACGGGTGTTGCCGCTGCCGCCTGTATATTCCTCATGCTGACACTACGCCATCATGACATCATGGTTGAACCAACCGGGAAAGATTACAAACACGTGCAGGTGGCTAAATTTGAAGAAACAACTCCAGAGACAGCCGTGGAACATCATCAGGCTACAACTCGTCCGAAAAGAGCAGCTGAATGCAGTGTCGTTCAGTCAAAGCAGAAGGTATTACCGGAACAGGAGACTGTCAGCCATCAGGAAAAGGACATTCCCCAGAAACAGGAAAGTCCATCTGCAGACCCGAACATTCATTATGCGTCGCTGACCGAGCAGGAAGATTCCACTAACCATCCCGCCGCATCGCGCATGGACGAGTTTCTTGCCAAGATGGCAGCGTTCAACAACGCAGAAGAGAATATGCTTGACTGTACAGAAGACGGGGCAGACTCGACGGTGGTGAGAAAAGCATACGTCTTCACAGATACGGACGAACTGAACCTTTTCGGAAGACTGCTACAGGCTGCATGTTGCTATGACAGCAAAACGCCCGGCTATCTGCTCACCTTCTCTCACGAACAGTTTTTCTTCTGTCTGAAAGACCTGAAGCAGGGGCTGAAATACGTATGGATGGCAGAGCGTATAGCCGACAGGATTCTGCTCTTCAGCTCCCACTCACCTATTGGCGTGGAAGTGTCGGGAACATGCTTCCAGGAGTACCGCGACCAATTCACTCACACAAATATCAAACCCAAAACACAAGGAATATGAAGAAGCATTTAATCATCGGGCTGCTGCTGGCAGTAGTCCTTATGCCGTCCCAAGCGCAAACAGACTTCAGGGAACGGGCTAAAAGCTGGGGGATATGGGTGCCAAATCCCCAGGTGACAATCGACAAGAAAGGCAGGAAAACCACGGCAGAATGGCCGGCCACGGAGAACAACTCCTGGCATGAGGACATCGGAATCGTAGATGGTGTGCCGACGGTCAAGGACATGAAGGCGATTTTCTCTGGCACAGATTTTTCCATCCCCGTGGATACGTACACTCCCATGGCGTGGAGACTGACAGACGAAGGTGTACACACCGTGCTGCACTGCTATCTCCACATGCCCGCCGACATCGTTACCAACCTGTGGCTTGGCAACAAGGAGAGTGTCATCCTTGACAAGGAGACGGGCATCATCTACCAGTCGCAAGGCAGCATCCCTGAGCGTTGCTATGATAAGGTGTTCAGCGTCGCGAGCAAAAAAGGCGATGTTCTCGACCTGCAGATACTCTTTCCCCGTCTGCCAAAGACCGCGAGGTACCTGGCCGTCTATGGTGTGCCGACATGGCACATGCGAGGCTATGATATTTCTAACGACCCAGGTCTGTCTGACGATTCCGGACATAAAGAATATGACTCCATTCCCCGGTTCCATACGGCCCAGTTACTAAGGGATTCCGTTCACTACGACAAGAACAACAGCAATTCCTGGGCCGTTTATCAGGATGCCCATCTCATCAAGCCGTTGGAGCAGAACACTATGGCGCTCTGGCAAACCACCGATGCCACCTATCTGGCCATCGCCACCGAGCAGAACTGGTTTCGCGAGTATCATGGGCGTGGCGGCAATACCATCCTGCTCGACCGGCAGGGCCATCAGTACAAGTGCCGTGGCGTTCTGAACTATCCCAACGACCGGCTGTTCTGGCTCGAGGGCTATCCCGGCGACTATTTTGCCATGGTGCTCGTGTTCGACCCGTTGCCACCCCATGTCGATGCCTTCACCTACGTGGTGCCTGAGGGCGAGCCATTCTCTGCGTGGGGCGCCAACTGGTCGGGCGAGGTGATTTCAAACCTCAGTATCCGTCAGCTGCGCGAGAACCAACGTCTGTTTGAATACCATCCGCGCGAAGTGGTCCGCCACAACACGCCATACGCAGAGTTGCATACCAATTTCTCCTACCGCCCAGGTAAATACCACACGATAGTCAACAAGCATACGGGCAGCAAGATGGGGTTGTCATTCGACTACAATCTCCATGCCACTGCCTACCGCGACTCCATACCTTCCGGTCATGGGCCAAACGAAATCATCATCAGCAAGGACAAGGTGTTCCGTTTCAAGTTCATACCAGTAGGCACCGTTGTTTCCGGTTCTTCTGGCAAAGTGAGCAAGGACTGTTTCATCGTGACCGAAGATATGTTCGCGCTGGAAGACGGCTCTGACAGGTCAGAGGGGCAGTGGCTCATATTCCGCTATCTCAACAGGAGCAATCCTTATCAGCAATGGAAACTTATCGAAAACGAGGGCATGGTCACCATCATCAACAAGGCAACGGGCCGGTGTGTCGATCTGGCTGGCGGCGATGCCAAAGAGGGGGCGGCGGTGTTTAGTTACGACATCAACTGTGACCCGCAGAGCAATGCCAATCAGAAATGGATAATAAGAGAAGAACAATAAGTTAGTAAATATCAAAACGAGTAGTTTCCCGGGAGAAGGGCACGGGCGCAGTGATGCGCTCTGTGCTCTTGTCTGATAAAGGAAAACCAATGGTAAACAAAGCAACTATCCTAACATTTATGCTTGCTTTTATTGCTGTGACAGACTTTAAACAGGGATACAAAATGAACGAAAAAAAAAATGCTTCACCTACTGAAAACCTAATTTCTCTGATATCCTTTAAAAAATCGTAATACTAGCGCTACTTTCAGAAAAAAATATTACCTTTGCACCCGATGATGAGTCACAACAAGGCTGGTGCCCCATCATCGGGTGTTCATTGAAGCAATTTGTAGCAGCCCGGGGAAGTGAGAACGGTCTCTATATCGTAATCCGATTTTTCATCAATCTCCCAAACTGCCTTTATATAAAGAAAGATTGCGATTTCTTACAAAGTTACGAAAAAACGAGGGAAAAGCCAAATTTCTTCGATTATTTCTTAATGGATATTCCATTAAGACGCAAAGGATGCTTCTTCATTGTCAAAGATGATGAAAAAGTTCTGCGTTTTTCGCTTATATTCACAATTATTTCCTATCTTTGCACTCAAATTGCAATTTTATGAATAAAATCAGCATACGTAAGCCAAATCTCTTCAAGGTAATACGCGACTATGCCACCATTGCCATCGGCATGATTAGCTACTGCATCGGGTGGACCATCTTCCTGCTGCCCAACAACATCACCACGGGTGGCGTAGCCGGTGTGTCGAGCATCCTGTACTGGGCTACCAGCATTCCCGTGCAGGCCAGCTACTTCGCCATCAACGCCGTGCTGCTGCTCATCGCCCTGCGCGTGCTGGGCTGGCGCTTCTGCGTGAAGACCGTCTTCGCCGTGGCCGTACTCACCACGGGACTGACCGTGATGCAGTCGCACTACGACGCCCACCTGCTGAGCGACCAGCCGTTCATGGCCGCCATCATCGGAGCCGTGTTCTGCGGCTGCGGTGTGGGCCTGGGGCTCTCCGTGGGCGGCTCCACGGGCGGCACCGACATCATTGCCGCCATCATCAACAAGTATCGCGACATCTCGTTAGGCCGCGTCATCCTCATCTGCGACGTCATCATCATCTCCAGCAGCTACTTCGTACTCAAGGACTGGGAGAAGGTCATCTACGGCTACGTGGTACTCTACGTCACCGCCTTCTGTATAGACCAGGTGGTGAACAACAGCCGGAAGTCGGTGCAGTTCTTCATCGTAAGCCAGAAGTGGAAGGAGATTGGCCGAGAAATCAATGCGGCCCACCGGGGATGCACCGTCATCGACGGCACGGGCTTCTACACCGGCCACGACGTGAAGATGCTCTTCGTGCTGGCCAAGCAGAGCGAGAGTACGACAATCTTCCAGATTATCAACGAGATTGACCCGCAGGCCTTCGTCTCGCAGAGTGCCGTCATCGGCGTCTACGGCGAGGGATTCGACCACTTCAAGGTGTCGAAGAAGAAACAATAACAATTACCTAAAATATTACCACAATGAAAAAACTAAGACTTCTCCTTGCCGGCATGCTGGTAACGACTGCGTCGGCCACGATGCAGGCCCAGAGCGAACTCTATCCACAGCACTTCGACCTGGAACAGGTGACGCTGCTCGACGGCCCGATGAAGACGGCCATGTACAAGAACATTGAGATGCTCCTGCAGTATGACACCGACCGCCTGCTGACGCCCTACGTGCGCCAGGCCGGCCTGGCAGCCACCACCGACACGGCCTCGCCCTACTACCAGTGGCTCAGCAAGCACCCCAACTTCAAGAACTGGGGCGGCGACGCAGGCTTCGACCTGAGCGGACACGTGGGCGGTCACTACCTCTCGGCCTTGGCCCTGGCCTATGCCGCCTGCCACGACGAGGGCCTGCGCGCACAGATGAAGCAGCGCATGGACTACATGCTCCAGGTGATGAAGGACTGTCAGGATGCCTACGACAACAATACCGAGGGCCTCTACGGCTTCATTGGCGGACAGCCCATCAACGAGTCGTGGAAGGCGCTCTACCGGGGCGACCTCTCGAAGATTCAGGAAAACTGGGGCTGGGTGCCCTTCTACTGCCAGCACAAGATCCTGGCCGGACTGCGCGACGCCTACCTCTACGGCAACAGCGAGGTGGCCAAGGAGCTGTTCCGCAAGCTCGCCGACTGGAGCGTGAACCTCATTGCCAAGGTAGACAACAATGCCTTCGAGGGCTTCCTCAACTGCGAACACGGCGGCATGAACGAGTCGATGCTCGATGCCTACCAGCTCTTCGGCGACCAGAAATACCTGAACGCCGCCAAGAAGTACACCCACAAGGCCATGCTCAACGGCATGCAGACGCTCAACACCACCTTCCTCGACGGCAAGCACGCCAACACACAGGTGCCTAAGTTCATCGGCATGGAGCGCATCTTCGAGCAGAGCAGCTCACTGACCAACTACAAGAAGGCCGCCGAGAACTTCTGGACCGACGTGACGCAGAACCGTACCGTCTGCATAGGCGGCAACTCCGTGGGCGAGCACTTCCTCGCTGCCTCCAACTCCAACCGCTACATCGATCACTTAGACGGCCCCGAGTCGTGCAACACCAACAACATGTTGAAGCTCTCGGAGATGATGGCCGACCGCACCCACGACGCCAAGTATGCCGACTTCTACGAGAACGCCGTATGGAACCACATCCTCACCACGCAGGATCCCACCACGGGAGGCTACGTCTACTTCACCACCCTGCGACCCCAGGGCTACCGCATCTACTCGCAGCCCAACAAGGGCATGTGGTGCTGCGTGGGCACGGGCATGGAGAACCACTCGAAGTACGGACACTTCATCTACACCCACGAGGGCAAGGAGACCCTCTACGTGAACCTCTTCACCCCCAGCCGCCTGGAAAGCGACAACTTTGTCATTACCCAGGAGACCACCTTCCCCAACAGCAACACCACCGAACTCACCATCGGCAAGTCGGGACGCTACACCATCGCCATCCGTCACCCGGAGTGGGCCGGCAAAGACTTCGAATGCACGGTCAACGGCGAGAAGACAGCCCAGACCATTGAACAGGGCAAGGCCTACTATATCAAGGAGACGCGCGACTGGAAGGCCGGCGACAAGATTGTAGTAAACCTCGACATGCAGCTGCGCTATGAAGTATGCCCCAACTACACCGACTACATCGCCTTTAAGTTCGGCCCCATCCTCCTCGGTGCCGCCACCTCCGCCCAGGCTGAGGGCGACGACTCCCACCTGCCCTACGAGAAACTGCAGAACGAGTATGGCGGCGAGGGCCGCATGGACCACGCTCCCGGCTCGATGGCCACGTCGAAGAATCTGACCTCGGCCCCGCTGCTCATTGGCCAGCGAGCCGACGTGCTCGACCGCATACAGCGACTGCGCTCCAACGACCTGCGCTTCGTGATTGATGCCTCGCGTCCCGGCGTGGAGACCTACAAGTGGGACAACCTGACGCTGCAGCCTTTCTACCAGATTCACCACCAGCGCTACGTATGCTACTGGTATCAGCAGACCGCCGAGAACTATGCCAACAGCAGCATGGCGCAGAGCGAGGCCGAGGCCGAGGCAATGGCCGCACGCACGCTGGACTTCGTGGCACCCGGCGAGCAGCAGAGCGAGGCCGGACACGAGTACAACTACAGCAGCGACTCGTCGACGGGCACCTACCAGTCGGAACACTACCGCGACGCACGCGCCAACGGCTACATCCAGTACACCTTATTTAATAACGCGCGCGAAAGCGACCGCCTGAGCATCATGCTGCGCTTCAACCTGGCCGACAAGGGACGCATGGGTACGCTCACCGTCGACGGGCAGAAGCTGGCCGACATCACCATCCCCTCAGCCGCCAAGGGCAGCGACGCCAACGGCTTCTTCAACGTGGAGTACCTGCTGCCCGAAAACATGGTCAAGGACGCACAGGGACAGGTGAAGCAGCGCTTCGTGGTGCGCCTCACGGCATCGGCCACCACCATGTGCCCGGGCATCTACTACGTGCGCCTGATGAAGGAGTGCGACCTGCACGCCTACGAGTTCCATGCCACCGACTGGACCACGGGCGACGCCGGGCGCGTGTCGGCACAGAACGTCACCTACGACGAGGAGAAGAACATCATCCACGTCAAGGCCTCGGGCAACAACAACGTGTGCCTGAAGATGAAGGACGAACAGCTGGACTACACCATCGACAAGTCGCAAATCTACTTCGTGGTGCGCGGCACCAACCTCGACACTGCCGACACCAAGAGCTACCTCTGGTGGCTCAACGGCTCGAACCACGGCACGCAGGTGAAGCCCACCAAGACGCAGACCCTGACCGTAGCCGGACAGCAGGAGACGATGTTTGCCTGGGACATGACCAAGAGCGGACTCTACGAGAACTTCTCGTCCGACCGCCCCTCGGTGTGCATGGGATGGACCATCTTCGGACTCACCTCGACCACGGGCCTCACCGACATACACGACATTAACTTTGTGAGCAGCCTCGACGACTACCTCGCCCAGGCCACCGATATCAACGTTCCGTGTGTTGCGACCAAGTCGCAACGCACAGGACGCTCCTACGACCTGCAGGGCCGCTCGCAGAGCGACTACGCCCCGGCATCGCGCATCAGCATCATCAACGGAAAGAAAATCATCACGAAATGAACAAAGGGGGAATAGGGTGTGTCGTCGTCTTCGTACTGCTACTCACCCTGGGCATCACACTCTACACCACCTGCCCCACCAAGGCCGACCACCGCAACGCGCTCAACGAGGCGGTGACGGCCGTCATCAACGAGCGCTTGGGGGAGCAGAGGTATGACATCATGGGCAAGATAGCCAACGTGCTGGGCAAGAAGATGCTGAGCGAGAGCAGCGAGGTGGTCGTCAACCAGATGCTTCACGTCGACGACTATGCCCTCTTCTCCGTGGGCCGCATCCACTTCAAGGGCCGCGACCACATCGTGTCCGTGGGTGTGCTGGGCCACGTCTTCGCCCCCGACAAGGACGACCTGCAGGCATTGCTCAGGGAACACGGTATTTAACTAAACAAAAACTCATTATCTATGGGAATCATCATTGGAATTGACGTGGGCATATCGACCACGAAAATCGTGGGCCTGCGCGATGGCAAGGTCTCGGCACCCATACGCATCACCGCCGCCGACCCCATCACCTCGCTCTACGGAGCCTTTGGCAAGTACCTGCACGACAACAACATACAGTTGGAGGACGTAGAACACGTCATGCTGACCGGCGTGGGTGCCGCCTACGTGAAGAACGACGTCTACGGCGTGAAGACCAGCCGCTGCGACGAGTTCGTGGCCGACGCACTGGGTGCTCGCTACGAGTCGCACCTGGATCACGCCCTCGTCATCTCGATGGGCACGGGCACCTCGTTCGTGGTGTGCAACGGCGACGAGATACGCCACATAGGCGGCATCGGCATTGGCGGCGGCACGCTGCAGGGACTGTCGCGCATCATGCTGAACACCAGCGACATCAAGCAGGTGTCGGCACTGGCCATGCAGGGCGACATCAAGCACATCAACCTGCTTATTGGCGACATCTCGGCACAGCCGCTGCCCGGACTGCCCATGGAGGCCACGGCATCCATCTTTGCCCGCGCCCAAAACGACGCGCCCAAGGAGGACATAGCCTGCGGCATCATCTCCATGGTGCTGCAGAGCATCGGCTCGGCTGCCGTACTCGCCGCACAGGGCACCGACTGCCGCGACATGGTACTCATCGGCAACCTCTCGCTGCTGCCGCAGTGCAAGGAAATCTTCCCCGCACTCGAACAGCTCTACGGCATGCGCTTCCACATCCCCAAGTACTCGCAGTTCTGCACCGCCATCGGTGCCGCTCTGGCCTATTCTGCCTAACTTAGTAAATGGACGTGCAAACTATTCTCGCACCCCCGTACCCCCGTACCCCCGCACCTCCGAACTATCCCAAATTTAACGATTATGAAGATTATCACCTTGCTGCTGGGCATCCTGCTCGCGGCACCCACGATGGCCCACAGCCACTACACCCTGAAGGCCGACACCATTGCCCGGGACACCATAGTCACCGACACCATTGCCCGCGACACCACCGCTGCCGACACCGCCAAGGCGCAGCGACCCCTCGCCAAGAAAAAAGCAGAGAAGAAGGAAACGGAGTATGAGAAACTCATGAAGAAAGGCGGCACGCGCACCGAAGGCCTCTTCACCGTACACCACATCGAGGACAAGTACTACTTCGACGTGCCCGACTCGCTGCTGGGCCGCATGCTGCTCTGCGTGAGCCGCTTCACCGCCGTGCCCCAGAACTTCGGACAGTTCGCGGGCGAGGAAGTGAACAACTGCGCCGTCTACTTTGAGCGGCGCGACACTGCCCAGCTGCTCATGCGCCAGTACGTGCTGAGTCAGGTGGCCGATGAGGGCGACAACATCTCGCGCACGCTCGAACAGTCGACCATCGACCCCATCGTACTCGCCCTGAAAATCATCAAGAAGGAGAAGGACGGGGAGGTGGACAACGACGGCAGCCTGGTCGAGGTGACTCCGCTGTTCAAGGGCGGCAGCAAGCTCACCAACTTCTCTGCCGGGCTCAGTGCCAACCTGAAACTGGGCGGGGCGCAGAGCGACCGCACCTACATCGACACGATGAAGGTGTTTCCCACCAATATCGAGGTAGTCACCACCCGCACCTACGGCGCCAGCGCCGGACGCTCAGAAGCCTCGAAGACGGGCAGCATCACCTTGGGCATGAACACGTCGGTGGTGCTACTGCCCAAGGAACCCATGCGCAAGCGCCTGTGGGACAAGCGCGTGGGCTACTTCGTCAACAACTTCGTGCGCTTCAGCGACTCGCAGCACAAGACCGAGCATGAGTCGTTCATCTCGCGCTACCGCCTGGTGCCCAAGGACAAGAAGAAGTACCTTCGCGGCGAGCTGACCGAGCCGGTGAAGCAGATTGTCTACTACATCGACCCGGCCACGCCGAAGAAGTGGATACCCTACCTCATCCAGGGCGTGAACGACTGGAACGTGGCCTTCGAGGCCGCCGGCTTCAAGAACGCCATCGTGGCCAAGCCCCTGCCCGAGGACAACCCCGACATTAGCCTGGAGGATGCCCGCTACTCGGTGCTGCGCTACCTGCCTTCGGAGACGGAGAATGCCTACGGCCCACGCATCGTTGACCCCCGCTCGGGCGAGATCATCGAGGCCCACATCTGCTGGTATCACAACGTCATGTCGCTGCTCACCAAGTGGTACATGGTGCAGTGCGGTCCCTTGGACAAGCGGGCACAGAAGATGCAGTTCGACGACAAGCTCATGGGACAGCTCATCCGCTTCGTGTCGTCCCACGAGGTGGGCCACACGCTCGGCCTGCGCCACAACATGGGTGCCTCGTTTGCCACGCCCGTGGAGAAGCTGCGCGACAAGGCTTGGGTGGAACAGCACGGCCACACGGCCTCCATCATGGACTACGCCCGCTTCAACTACGTGGCCCAGCCCGAGGACAAGATTGGCGAGAAGGGACTCTTCCCCCGCATCAACGACTACGACAAGTGGGCCATCAAGTGGGGCTACCAGTGGCGCCCGGAGTTCAAGGACGAGTATGAGGAGAAAGAGAAACTGATGACCGAGACCACCAACAGGCTGCGCGGCAACCAGCGCCTGTGGTTCGGCGGCGAGGGACGCGGCGAGGACCCGCGCGCACAGACCGAGGACTTGGGCGACAACAGCGTGAAGGCATCGGAGTATGGAGTGAAGAACCTGCAGCGCGTCATGCAGAACCTGTTGCAGTGGACTCGCCAAGACAACGACCAGTATGAGGACCTGAGCAGCATGTACAGCCAAGTCGTCGGCCAGTTCAGCCGCTACCAGGGCCACGTGATGAAGAACATCGGTACACGCTACCACAACAACCTGCCCGGCGAGGAGCCTGTGCAGAACATGCCCGTGAGCCGGCAGAAGGAGGCCGTGGAGTACATTGGCCGACACATCTTCGACGCGCCTGAATGGCTCTACCCCGCCAACATCATCAACAAGGTAGAGGTGAACCCCACCGCACAGCAGGATGCCCGGCAGGAGAACGTGCTCGAACGCCTGCTCTCGGGCCAGATGCTCAACAGCCTGAACAACCAGGCCGGACTCGGCACCGAGGTCTACGCCATCGACGAATACCTGAACGATGTCTTTGCCACGGTGTGGAAGCCCCTCACGGGCAGCAGCGACTGGAAGACGCGCGAGCGGCGCACCCTGCAGCGTGCCTACGTGGAGCAGCTGGGCCGTCTCATCAACCAGCCCTCCTCGCTCTCCGCCGCCCGCATCGACCAGAACGACGTACTCCTCTACGTCCTCCAGCACCTTGACAAGCTGGAGCAGTACCTGCGGCAGCAGTCGTCGGCCACGGGCATCAACGCCCTGCACTACCAGGACCTGCTGGACCGCATCCAGCTCATCCGCGACCGTCGCCGCTATCCTGCCCCGCCGGCATCGGCCTCCTCGTCGTCCACGACCATTCGCATAACGTCTGCCGCCAACGATCTGGAATAGAGTGCCTTATCGAATAACGTCTGCTGCCAACGACCTCGAATAGAGTGCCTTCATCGCCCTCCTTTCCAACGAATATCCCGTTACACCCCGGCAGACGTTTCATCCCACCTCAACGAATGCTTCATTACACCTCAATGAATATGAGATCACAGTGTAATGAAGCATTCATCAAAGTGTGATGAATAATTCATCAGCCTGTCATCTATGCTCCGATAGGCTGGAACGAATGTTTCATCAAGAACTTCACTTTTTCTTGTTTTCCTTTGGCCGTTCCAAGGAAAATTCGTATCTTTGTCACCGTGCCCGTAGCAGGGCATGACTCTTAGATCAGCGATTTGTACAAAACAGTTAGGAGGAACTATTATGTTAGGAGTATATTCACCACGCGAACCCATCACCCCCGAGTTCTCAAGAGAAATCCGGGCTGCTCTTCGTCGTGCAGTAACAGGCCAGCCAAATGAAAAGGAAAAGGAAGTGATGCGCAGATGGAGAGAATTGGATAAGAAATTCGGAAGAATGAAATGGGAGGGAGTGCATTTTTAAATGAATTAGTATCAGTCCCTCTAAAGGATTTCACTTGTCTCAACGACTTTTGCTCTGGCATTGAGACAATGGATAATTTTATCCGAGGTGATTTTCGGCTAAGCGTAGAGAACCATTATTGTGTTCCCTACGCAACGCTGTATAAAGGGGAGTTGGTGGCCATTTTCGCATTGAGCTTTGATTCCCTTGATTTGGATTCTGATGACAAAGAAGAACTACAGACGGGAATATCACTAACAGGAATCCCAAGTGTAGATTGGAACTATGAAGACACTTTCTACTCAAAGCCCCGGTATCCCGCTCTTGATATAGCTTACCTCGCTGTGCAAAAGAAATGGCGAGGGATGGGTATTGGTAATTTCATCATAAGGGAAATTGCGCTTCAGGCCCGTTCACAAACTTTCGCAGGTTGCCAGTTCCTCACCGTGGAAGCCCTTGCCACAAAGGAGTATAGTGCCGTTGGGTTCTATGAACGTTGTGGGTTCACCGCCAATGAGGTGAAGAAACCATATAAGGACACGTTACGCATGTACATGACACTATATGCAAAAGACCTGATATGGGACGATGAGGAAGACGTATCATAAAAACGGAATCAAACAATACAGATACTGATAATACAGTGATAAGCTGAAACTTTCTCACGTACACAGGCATGTACGTGAGAAAGTTTTTTTTGTAACTTCCAAATAATTCCACTGTTTTCTTCACTTTTTCTTATTTTCCTTTGGCCGTTCCAAGGAAAGTTCGTATCTTTGTCACCGTACCCGTAGCAGGGCGGAGTTTTACATCAACAAAGAACTATTATGACACAGGCAGTAGCATTGAATCCGACACAGAAGCATCTTTTGAAGCTCTTTTCATTTAATAACAGTGAAGACTATGCGAAAGAGATTCAATTGGTGCTGACACAATATTTCCAGAAACAACTTGATGCGGAAGCGGATCGTCTATGGGATGAGGGGATTCTTGACCAAGAAGCATTGGACAAGATTGCACACGAAGACTTACATGTACGTTGAATATGGCACGCCTCGTTGTTGACACCAATAGTCTTATACAATGTATATCGCGCCGTAGCCGATACCATGAGTTGTGGCTTTCTTTTTTGGACGGTCGCAATCATTTGTGTGTGTCCAATGAAATCTTGGAAGAATACGAAGAGATTCTTGAAAGAAAGACAAACCATAATTTTGCCCGGTTGGCTCTTGATGTGATTATCAACAATCCCTATACAGAATTTATTACGCCGTTCTATCGCTTTAAAGTCGTTATAGATGACCCCGACGATGACAAGTTTGTTGACTGTGCTGTAGCAGGAGATGCCAAATACATCGTAACGGATGATCACCACTACAACGTTCTTATTGGTTTGGAGTTCCCACGCATGGAAATAATCAAACTGTGCGAGATGGTCAAGCAATTGTAAAATAGAGCCGCCATCGGCAATTTCCAAATAATTCCACCGTTTTCTTCACTTTTCCCCTCTTTTTCCTCCCAAAATTGTTGAAAAGATTTGTAATCTTGTTCCATTTTGAAAAATTTTCAGACAATTTCTTTGCTGTTTCATTTTTTCTTTCTATTTTTGCAACCGACCAAGCCAGTCACTTAGTGGCAGGGCGGGTCATAACATCGATGGAATCCGAAGGCTGAGAACCCCATTTGTAAGGACAGCCCGAGGGAAAGGACGTTTTCGGACGTTACTATCTGTGACCTCTAACTTCGCAACTTAGAATCTTTCCACAGAGGTAATGCAACTGAAGCGTCTGCGTGGGTGTATTATATTCCGACCGTTCGTTGCTATCATTGTATCTTGATGGTGAACGTTTGTGCCGAACTATATAATATCACTCGGCGTGGGCTGGCTTGCGTTGCTTATCCTTGGAAAGAGGCAATGCGAAGGCCCAGAGGTCAGGGATAGGCGCGGAGAAACAAACTCCCACGTCTTTTTTTATTTCCAGACCTAAACTGAGTATTAACGCTGAATTTGGGGAGTTCAGGAAGCGTAAAATAAGGAAACATAATGAAAAAAGTATTGTGTCTATTAATTTCCGTATCTTTTACAATATTACTTTCAGCCAAAAGTATTATTACCTTAAAGACCGGCGATGTCTCTATCTTTAGCAAGTCTGCAAAAGCTGTTGTCGAATTTGATTACGATTCTGCCGAGATTGAAGATAAAGATATGTCACTTGAAGATTTTGTTGAACAAAAGGGATCCAAGTATGAAGCAAGATGGGAGGTCGCTCAAAACATGGCACACAAAGATTTCATCAAGCGATTCAACAAAAAAAGTACAAACTTGAAATTCAGTGCAGATTCAACAAGCGAAACAAAATACAAAGTAACAATTAAAGTTAAGACAATTAATTTAGGCAATTCTCTAAAAAGTTTAGTTCCTTTTGGTTCACAAAAAGACGGTGGTATCACCATATTTGGTCGTATTTATATCAAAGACACCACAGGCAACGAATTGTGTCAACTGCGTTTTACGGGTATTCAAGGGCTTGGTGCCGCAGGTTTGGAAGCACGACTTCTTTTAACTTATCAAGAATTACATTCTGCTCTTCGGAAATTTCTGAACAAATCTAAAAACTCTTCTAAGGAAGAAGAAGAGGAAGAAGAAGAGGAAGAAGAAGAGGAAGAAGAAGATTAAAATTGTTATAGAATTGTTTGTTCTCATTAGAGGCATTTTTAATTATTAACTATTTAAATTACAAGTTTATGAAAAAAAACACATTATTGGCAGTTTGCCTAAGTGTAGTACTGATGCTTTCGTCATGCTATTCGTCAACGGTATGCGTTGGCAACATGAAGCCTAGCACCCCTGCAGTAAAAGTGAACACTGTACACAATTCGCATTTCATCAGTGGCTTGATTGGCGAAGGGGAATTCCGAGGTAAAGACTATGTAGAAGGAGCTACAGATTACAAGGTGAAGCATCAAATAACATTTTTGGATTATTTGATTGGAGGTGTCACATTAGGCATTTACACTCCGTCGACCACTAAGTTTTATGTGCCATTAAAATCCATTAAAACTACAAAGAAGAAGAATCATACTCGCTACGAAGATGAGGATGAGGAAGAGGAAGATTAAATCACCAAATTCGGAGTGTGCCAGTATACGTATTGTATGAATGGCACACTTCATACTTTTATCATTATTTATGGAAAAAGGAAAAAAGAACATTCTTTCTAGAAGAGAATTCTTCAAGCAGGCAGCAAAAGGCATATTGCCTATCTTGGGATTTACGATACTTGGTTCAGGAGCGTTGATATCATGCGACAAGATTGAAGATATAACAGGATCAGGCTGTTCCGATTGTTCTGGTGGATGCGAGAATAGCTGTTCTGACGGGTGCAAGACAGGCTGCAAAGGTTCTTGCTCTTCTACATGTTATTCAACATGTTCTACAACGTGTACAGGCAAATGTACAAAAACTTGCTCGGGATCATGTTCTGGATCTTGCAGCTCAACTTGTAAAAACTCCTGTGGTACAACTTGCAAGAAGCTCAAAAGTACTCGCTAATTATTATGGAAAAATGAACGAGAAAGATGCATGGGCTGACATCACCTTTATTGTAACGAAAGACTGTCAATTGGCTTGTAGATATTGCTATCTTGTTGGAAAGAACTCAAATGAGCGAATGTCATTCGAGGTAGCAAAACAAGCCATTGACTTTATCCTATCCGATAAACGGATGCAACAATACGGCGGTGTCGTTTGGGATTTTATAGGTGGGGAGCCTTTTCTGGAAATAGAACTAATAGACCTAATATGCGATTATCTGAAAAAGGAGATGTTTAAGAAAAATCATCATTGGTTTAATAATTATCGTTTTAGTTTCACAACAAATGGCATTAACTATCACGATGAAAAAGTGCAAAATTTTATTAACAAGAATTTGTCGCATCTCAGTATTGGCATCACTATTGACGGAGATGCCGCCAAACACGATTTGAATCGTATATATAAGCATGGAGGACGTGGATCATACCATGATGTTGTAAGAAATATTCCTTTGTGGCTTGAACAATTTCCTGATGAGGGAACCAAAGTTACTATTAGTTCTGATGATATTCCCTACATTTGCCAAAGTGTTATGCATTTATATGCTTTGGGGATACATAAAATACATATAAATACCGTCTTCGAAAACGTTTGGAAAGATGGCGATGATGATATATTCTTACAACAATTATTGAAACTTGCCGATACAATCATTGACAATGATTTCTATGCCAAATGTACATGCTCCTTGTTTTCTGAAGATATAGGAAAGCCGCTTGATCCTCTAAGAGACAATCAGAACTGGTGTGGTGCAGGCATGATGCTATCAGTAGATGCTACTGGTAACTTCTATCCCTGCACACGCTTTGCAGGTTATTCGCTACGCTCAAAGAAGCCAATCATTATAGGCAATGTACGAGATGGTATAAATAAAAATAAATTACGCCCTTTCCTGACACTTGATCGCACGACGCAATCGCCTCGTGAGTGTATTGATTGTGAGGTGGCAAGCGGTTGCGCGTGGTGCCAAGGTGAGAACTACGATGCTGCCGACACAAATACCATCTATCAACGATCTACAGCTATCTGCAAAATGCACCAGGCTCGTGTGCGTGCCAACAACTACTATTGGAACAAGCTCTATCGTAAGCTGGAACTGGAAGGAAAACGCGAGGATTTTGAGAAATACAAACGTGAAATGAAACCAGAAATCTGTTGACTGTTATGCTACAATACCTTATTATATTATTAGATGACACAAGCACTTCGTTTTGTCATTATGAGAATACAAAAAGTGAAAGGCGTTTGAATCCAATTGAAACACTAAAACAGGGTATCCGATTCGGTATGATGGAGAACCTAATGATTCAATTTGTCTATCCAGATTACGACTTGCCAGAAGGTTATGAAGAAGCGATTGAAAGCATCGACCACTCAAAGATTAAGCCCGTTGAAAAGAGTGCTGATGTATGGGTAGTAAAAGATATTTGCGGCATAGAATCGGATGTTCCTGTGGTATGGCGAACCAATAAGCATGAATTGATGTATCATGAAAATGATATTATTGATGCTTTGAGAAATACACCAAGGCTAAACATTGTGCTGACAGACGTTGATGCTTTTACTGATCCAGACTTTGATTACTACAAGGTTTTTCTCGAAAAACTTTCTGAAAAAGTAGAAGCATTATATGTAGAAGACAAGACACCTCAACTGAATCTACTTACCGACCGCATGATGCTCTCACAGATGAATAATTGCGGAGCTGGAGAGACAAGCATCACTTTGGCACCAAATGGAAAGTTCTATGTATGCCCTGCATTCTATTACGAGGATGAGAACGATTCCATTGGCGATTTGGAACACGAGCTTAACATCAAGAACAAACAACTTTATCAGCTTGACCATGCACCTATCTGTCGTCATTGTGATGCTTGGCAGTGTAAGCGTTGTATTTGGCTGAACAGAAAGACTACACTCGAAGTGAATACACCTTCACATGAGCAATGTGTGATGGCTCATTTGGAACGCAATGCAAGCCGTAAGTTGCTGAATAACATTCGAAAGCATGGCACATTCTTGCCAGAGCAAGAAGAAATAAAAGAAATAGATTACTTAGACCCCTTTGACAAAAGAGACGAATGGATATGACAAAAAAGATTGTGGGGCAAGTGACCCCAGAGGAGCGCAATGAGATTCAGCAGCTCTTTGAACGCAAAAACGGTTTGCAGGAACTGGCAAAGATTGTCGATGCCAACAACACCGAGTTGTATGAGAAATTGGTAAAGGACATGGGCGAGACTGGCACCAAGTTCCAGCAGTGGTGGAACGAAAAGGCCAAGAAGTATGGCTGGGAAAGTCATCCCAAAGGTAACTGGGAGATTAATTTCCAGACGTGTGACATTACTTTGGTATCAAACGAAGCATGATGACAGCACAGCTTTTGTTCATCGGCACCACTGAGTTGATGCTGATAGCAGGCATTGGCCTTCTACTCTTCGGCGGGAAGAAACTGCCAGAACTGATGCGAGGGCTTGGCCAAGGTGTCAGTGAGTTCAAGAAAGGAGCCAAGGAAGTGACGGAACCTTTCGAAGAGGCTAAGAAGGATCTCGATAATGTCATCAAGGAATGACAGGTCTCTTGCCCTTGTCAGACTAATACAGATAAGCCAAAGGCACTTTTAAATCATTGCGGTAGCAAGTGCTATCGCAATGATTGTTTTTTCCCAAACATGGTGTTTATAGTGCAAAAGTATGGTGTTTGTGGTGCAAAAGTATGATACTTATGGAGAGAAAACATGGTACTTATGAGGCGTAAATACCATACAAAAATCAGCCAAATCTTATAAAAAAAGTGAGATTTGGCTGATTTTGATATTGCGAAAATCAGCCAAATCTATATAAAAAAGTGAGATTTGGCTGATTTTCATGTCCTTTTTCTTGGCTGTTTCAAGAAATCACTTCGTGGAGAAGACGAAATCCTCGAGGGTGCAGAGCGACTGCTTCTTCGTTTCAGACGAGAACTTGAAGAAGAGGGCATGCTTGCCCGAGAACTCGGACAGGGAGGGAAGGTCGACGCTCAGTTCGGTAGAGGTCTGGGGCATGTCGGCCTTCAGGGCGATGGTGCCTAACAGACGGCCGCCCTGCGACTCCCACGGCCGGTCGAGCATGATCTGGATCTCGCCGTCAATGCCCTCGGGGATGAGACGGAGCGAGAGCCTGACGTTCTTGTCACCATTGGTCTTTGTGAAATTGAAGTACTTATAGCCCACGATGGAACCGTCAGTATTGTTTACCACGAGATTGGTGTTGTTGCGCAGGTCGTAGGGAGCCTCCATCTTGTCGTCGGTGCCGTAGCCGGAGGCCACGTATGAACCGAAGAAGGTGTTCTCGGGCCACTCATGCTGAGCCACCTCGGGACCCGTGTACCAGCAGGCAAGGCCGGCCGAATGACGCTCCAAGGGGTCGAGACCGTCGAGCGAGAAGCCCTCCGACGTGTATTCGCCCTCGGAAATCAGCACCTTGCCGCCGGGGCCTTCCTCCACGCTGACCGTGATGGGAGCCACCATGGCTTGGCGGGCAAACTCGTCGGTGCCCGACTGACGGTGGTAGAACACATACCACTGGCCGCCAATCTCGCAGATGCTGCCATGCGTATTGCCCGACACGGTGGCCGAGGCGATGGTGTCGCCCTGCTCGTTGACCTCGCGACCACGTGCGTCGATGATAGTACCGCCGTAGGTAAACGGCCCTAACGGACGGTCGCTGTAGGCGTAAGCCAGCGTATAGTTGGTAGTAGGCAGGCCGAACTCGCCCTCCTGAGTCCAGCGGCTGTAGATGAACACATACTTGTCCTTGATCTTGCGCATGGACGAAGCCTCGAAGAAGCGGAACACGCCGGGGTCGTTGTACGAGGACACCATCTCCCTGACCACCTGCGTGCCGGGCTTGACCGTTGCCATCGTCACAGGATCGAGTTCGGCGCCAAAGGAATGCTCGAAGCCCCAGTAGCCATAGACACGGCCATCGTCGTCGACAAACACGGCAGGGTCGAAGGCCAGCACACCGTCGGTCACGTTAGGATTCTCCTTGTTCCAGTTGCACACCTCGAAGGGGCCGTCGGGCCTTGCGCTCTTGGCCACCATGCCGTTGCGCCCGCCGGCCTGGTTGTTGGGATAGAGGTAGTAGGTCTTCTGCCCGTTGGAGTCGGTCACCAGCGTCACGTCAGGTGCAAAGAGCACGTCGGCCAAGCTGTCGACAGCATCCAGCAACTCGCCGTTGGCATTCCTGTCCACGCTCAGGATGATGCCGTCGTAACGCCAGTCGCTCAAGTCCTCGACGGGTGCCGACCACACCACCTGGTCGCGTCCGCAGTAGTTGGTTATCTGGGTGTCGTGCGAGCCGTAGATATACACTCGCTGCTTCCCCGGGTTGTCGGGGTCTTCAAACACGTAAGGCTCACCGTCGGGGATATGCTCCCAGAGCGGCAGGAAAGGATTGCCCACGGTGACGAGCCGAGGGGTAGGCTTGTTCTCTGACTGACAGGCACACAACGTGCCCAGCATGGCGCAGCTGACAGCTGCGACAATGAAATGAATAGTCTTCATCATAAACCATCAATAAAAAGTCCCCCCCTATAGTGAGAACCAAGGGGGGCGCTATACATTACTTAAACTGCCACCAATCAAGACGCACGTCGCCCGAGGTCTGCGAGAAGCAGATGTAGAGGTCGTGTACGCCCTTGGCGTTATTCACCTTTGTGCTGAAAGCGCGGTATTTCTCTGCGGAGCCAGTGTTCTTCACATTGAGCGTGCCGATGACGGGGCCGTCGGCACTGTCGATGCGCAGGGTAATGACGGCACTGCCCGTGGCGGCTGCCGTCATGGCGAAACTCTTGGCACCTGCTGCGAAGTCGATGCCGCAGACACGGATGTACTCACCATCGTTCAGGTCGTAGATGTACATGTTGCGGCGACCCGTCGACGCAGGCATGTCCTTTACCACCCCCGTATTCTCAATGCCCATCTTGGCCGACTTCAGTCCGAAGCCCCAGGCCATGGTCTCGGCCTCGACGCGCTTGTAGGGGTTCAGCCAGTGCAGTTGCTTCATGGGCTTCTGATCCAGCCAGTAGGGCACCTCCTGGATGGTGCCGTCGGCATGATAGGTAATCTCAGTGGCCGAGACCGAACGACGCTCGTGATGCTCGAAGGTCTCCAGGTGCATCAGGTCGTAGTTCTGGCCGAAGACATACGAGTGGCCCTTGAAGTCGCAGATACCGGGATGGTTGCCACGGTCGCGCTGCGTGGGACTCATGATGTAGTTCTTCCACTCCCACGGGCCGGTGGGCGAGTCGCTCATGGCATAGCCGAGTGCCTCGGGGCAGCAGGTGGTGGCATAGCTGAGGTAGTACTTGCCATTGCGCTTATAGAGCCACGGGCCTTCCTGATAGTTCTTCACTTTCCACTGGGCCTTCTCGCTCCAAGGGGCACGGAGGTTGGCCTTGGCACCTTCCTCCTTGACGGGACGCATCACGCCGTCGGCAGGATTAAGCACATAGATGTCGCCCTGGGTCGAGACCATGTCGGCGTTCAGCTTAGTGTAGTAGACGTGGGGATTGCCCCAGTACATGTAGGTCTGACCGTCGTCGTCGGTAAAGACCGTGGGGTCGATGTCGTCCCAATGCTCCTTCTGCCACACAAGCGGCTTGCCCAGAGGGTCGACAAAAGGCCCGTAGGGCGAGTTGCTCTCGAGTACGCCAATGCCGTGACCATGAAGCGGGGCATAGAGATAGTACTTTCCATTGCGCTCCACGGTCTGAATGGCCCAGGCACCGTTCTCGCGGCTGCGCCAGCTGAAGTCCTTCAGCGAGGCCACGGCTCCGTGCTCCGTCCAGTTCACCATGTCGGTGGTCGACCAGAGCAGCCAGTCGTACATGAAGAAGCCAGCCGAGTTCTTCTCGTTTTCATCGGGAATGTCCTCGGGTGAGGCATCGTGCGAAGTATATAAGAATAAGGTGTCGCCCACCACCAAGGGCGAGGGGTCGGCGGTGAACTTGGTCTGGAAGAGCGGCATGTTCACCTGCTCCAGCCCGCGCATCTCCCACCAGTCGAAGTTGAAGAGCTTCGGTCCCTTGCGTCCGGTGAAGACGAAGTAGAGGTCGCGAGCTGCAGCACCAGCCCCCTGGAACACCGACATCGGATAGTCCAAATCGAGCGTCAGCGTCTGCCACTTCTCCCATCCGCCTGTGCCGGGCACCTGCAGACGACCTAAGAGCTGACCGCCCACGCTGTCGAGGCGCACCTCTATCTGACCGCCACGCAGGCCGCTAGCCACGCGGGCCGCGAACGTGCGGGGCAGCTTGTTGCCGAAGCCCACGTTCTGCAGCTTGATATAGTCGCCATTGTGTATGTCGCTCACGTAGACACCCACCTCATCGTTCTGCTCGGTCTTCACGCCACGCGAGAAGGCCATGGTCTCGGCCTCCACCTTGCGATAGGGATTGAACGTGGCCAAGGGGCGCACGCCCTCGTCGGTGGGCATGATGGTCGGGAACGAACCGTCGGCGTTATACTTGAACTCCTCCACGGCCACGCTGCGTCCGAAGCCACCGCCACCAGGCAGCTTGCCCGTGTGATAGAAGAAATAGGAATGCCCCTTGAAGTCGGCCACGCCGCAGTGGTTGGTAAACGACTTGGTGTCGCAGAGCGGCATAATCTCGCCTACGTAAGTCCAGGGTCCCTCGGGACGCTCGGCCTTGCTGTAGCTGATGTGCTCAGGCACGCCGCCTGCGGCATAGAGCAGATAGTAAGCCCCCCTGGCTCCTGAGATAGCTTCTTTTGCCTTGCCCTTGGCCTTGGTCCCTTCAGAGGCTAAGCGGGGAGCCTTCATAATCCAGGGGCCTTCCACATACGAGTCCTTGTATTGCTTGCCCTTCTCGCGCTTGCTCATGATGGGGCCGCCGAAGGCCTCCTCGGTCATGTCGAGCTTACCCACCTCGCCATTGATGGAGACCATGTCCTCGTTGAGCTTGCAGTAATACACTTGCGGATTGCCCCACATAAGCCAAGCCTGACCGTCGTCGTCGATCATGACCGTGGGGTCGATGTGATCCCAGCTGCCGTTCTCATAGAGCGGTTTGCCGATGGCGTCGCGGAAAGGCCCGTAAGGCGTATCGCTGACGGCCACGCCAATGGCCATGCCGTTCGAGAGGCGCGAATGGGCACAGATGTACCAATAGAACTTGCCATTGCGCTCGATGCACTGTGAGGCCCATGCACGGTCGTCGGCCCAGGAGAAGCTCTCCAGTGCCAAGGGCGAGCCATGATCCAGCCAGTTCACCATGTCGTCCGATGAGTACACGCGCCACTCCTGCATCCAGAAGAAGTCGGCCCCGTCCTCGTCATGGCCGGTATAGACATACATGCGGTCGCCCACCGCCAAGGGTGCCGGATCGCTGGTACACCACGTCTGCACAAAGGGGTTCTGGGCCATTGTGCCGCCCGTGGTCATCAGGGCCATCGTCAGGCCCAGTATTTTGTTCCTCATTTTCATCATATTGTATATTCGTTAAATTATTCGGGATTCGAGATTTCGGAGGTTCGAGATTTCGGGGGTACGGAGGTACGAGGGTACGGGGGTACGAGAATAGTTTTCACGTCCATTTTTCCGCGAGGAGTCTATCCTCGTACCTCCGTACCTTCGTACCCCCGTACCTTCGAAAAACCGTACCATCGTACCTCCAAAATCATACCCTTTATCAGAAATGCACCAGGATTCGGAACACCCGACCGGGGTTGTCGGCCCATTGCTCCATGGCAGCGGGTGCATCCTCGGGAGCCACTTCGTTGCTTATCAGCTTGTCCACCGGGCAAGTGCCGCGCTCCAGGTAGTGAATGACGGCACGGAAGTCTGACGGCTGGGCATTGCGCGAACCGCGGATATCGAGTTCCTTCTGCACGAAATACTTTGTCTGGAACGACACCTCGGCCTTGGCATAGCCAATGCAGATGACACGGCCTGTGAAGGCCACCTCGTCGACAGCCATCTGATAGGTCACGGTACTGCCCACCGCCTCGATGACCACGTCCGGGCCGAAGCCCGAAGTCATCTCGAGCAGACGGGCATGCACGTCATCAGTGCGGGTATTCACCGTGTAGCTGGCACCCATCTGTCGGGCCAGGGCCAGTTTCTCGTCGTCAATGTCGGCAGCGACGACGGTAGCACCGCGCTGAGCCGCACGCACCACGGCTCCCATGCCCACCATGCCACAGCCAATGACCAGCACCACGTCGATGTCGGTGACCTGGGCACGGCTCACGGCGTGGAAGCCCACGCTCATCGGCTCAATGAGGGCACAGGTGCGAGGCGTGAGCAGTCCTGCGGGAATGACTTTCTCCCAGGGCAGGACGATAAACTCACGCATGGCGCCATTACGCTGCACGCCCAGCGTCTCGTTGTGCTGGCAGGCATTGACACGCGAGTTGCGGCACGAGGCACACTTGCCACAGTTGGTATAGGGGTTCACCGTGACCACCATGCCGGCCTTCAGGCCCTCGGGCACGTCGGCTCCCACACGCTCAATCACGGCACCCACCTCATGGCCGGGAATCACCGGCATGCGCACCATGGGGTTCTTGCCCAGATAAGTACTGAGGTCGGAACCACAAAATCCTACATACTTCAGGCGCAGGAGTACCTCGTCGGCCTTCATCTCCTGTGCGGCAACATCCACAATTTCCATCTGGCGCAGGCCAGAAATCTGTATTGCTTTCATTTTATTCTGACATATTTTTAATATAAGGTAATTCTTTCAAATCCTGGAAGCCGTAGAAGCAGCGGGCATTCTCGCCCAGGAAGAGCCGCTTCTCTTCGTCGGTAAGCTCGGAAGACTTCACGATGAAGTCGTAGCTCATGCGATAGGTGATGGCCGTGATGGTGCGCGGATAGTCGCTGCCCCACATCAGCTTGTCCATGCCCACGAGGGCAGCCGCCTCGCGAATGGCCCGTACAGCCGACGGGAAGGGATAGAACTCAGCGTTGTAGAGCCAGGTGATGCCTCCCGACTCAATCATCACGTTGGGATGGCGGGCCAGCAGAATCTGCCGGCGCCAGCTCTCGTTCTCCCAGGGCGGCGTCACGGGCGGGTTGGCCATGCCAAGGTGTCCGATGGCAATCTTCAGCCCCGGGCACTCGGCAATCACCTCGCTCAGCTCGTCCACCTGCCGGTCGCCGTCGGCCAGCGTGATGGAGAGCATCCACTTGTTGGCCTCCATCAGGCGGAACATCTTCATCATCTCAGGGTCGCAGAGCGAACGGCCCAGCAGCCGGTGACCGGGAATGGCCATGCCACGGAATCCGTCGACAGCCATCAGGTGAAGTGCCTGCTCATAGAATCCGTCGTGCAGATAGTCGGCCATGGCAAAGGTGAAGAAGCGGTCGGGATAGCTACGCTGCACTCCATAGAGATAGCCGTTCTGCAGACCGTCGATAAACTCCTGCACCACGACGGCAGCCGCCACCTGTGCATAGTCCATGTTGGAGAGAAACACCTCGACCGTGTTGTGCCCGTCGATCATGAAGGGAGGCAGCATCTGCACCTCATCGCCCAGGAACAGGGAGCGGCCATTCTTCGTTGTACGAATGGCCTTCCCGTTCCATGTAGTGTCCTGAAGATACCACAGGTGACTGTGTGCATCAATAATCGTCATCATCGGATGTGCTTTTTCGTTGCTATTAACGCACAATCACTTTCTCGCCGTCCACGACATAGATGCCGGCAGGCAGGCCCTGAACGGCTTTGCCGCGCTGCATGTTGCGGCGCACGAGCTGCCCCGAGAGCGTATAGACACTGACGCTACCGGCACTCTGCATCGTCACGGCATCGATGGCCGAGGGATTCTCGGGCGTGAAGTCGCTGTTGTTGGTCAGGTACATGTCCTCCACCACGATGCTCTGGTTGCCGTTGCCCCAGAAGGCCACGATGTGTATATTATTCGTTTCGAGTGCCTGGCCCTTCTTGTTGCCGTCGCTGGTGTACTTGGCCGTAGAGAGGTTCACCACGATCTGCTTCCTCGAACCGAAGGCGGAAGTGCTGTGGCAGGGACTCCAGATGCTGTTCTCGGTGAAGATGTTCAGGTGGGAGTCATTGCTGGCCTGCTTCAGCTTGATGACCAAGAACTTGTAGGCCGACATGTCGGCACCGCTTTCGTAGACCCATCCCATCTGGCCCCACTGCCCGGGTTTGAAGGTGCGGGTCTGCTCATTGTAGGTGCCCTGTGCAAAGAGCGAGGTATTGATGTACTGGGCGCCGAAGGGGAAGAACGTAGAGCGCACGCTGAACGACGTCTCCAGCTCGTGGCCCATCGGATCGGTGTAGTACACGTTGACATTGGCCGTGCCTTCCTTCAGTCCGATGATGCGTCCGTTCTTGATTTCAATCACGCCGTTGGAGTCGGTTTCATAGCGCGACATGGCGGCAACGTTCTCCGTGTGGCCGTCGCGATAGGTGGCCACCACCTGCAGCTGCCCGCTGTTGCCCACCATCACCTCCGACGAGACACCCGGCAGCGACAGCGACTCGGCAGTGAGCATGTCCTCGCTGTAGCCCTCGAAATCAGCGGGATAGAACATCTCCTCGTCGAAGCTGCTCTCAGTCGAGAACCAGTCGAAGTCGGCATAGCCCTCACTGCCCTCCTTGGTGGCATAGCAGAACAGGCCGAAGCGTGTACCCACGAAGACGGTGAGGTTGAAGCTCAGCTTGGTTTCGCCGCCTATGGCCGTGAAGGTCTTGTTGTCGAGTGAGTAGTAGAAGCGTGCCTTGTCGGAGCTCTTGGTCATCGAGGCCCGCAGGTAAATGATGTCGCCAATCTCCACGGCCTTGGTCTGCTCGGCGGGCGTAAAGTCGCCGGCATCCCTCACGATGTCCTGTTTCCAGATGAGCTGCCGCTTGCCGTCCTTCACCTCCACGGCCAGCATGGCGTAGGGGTCCTGCAGCACGCAGATGCCTGCACGGTCGCCCTCCTGCAGCTGCGACACGTCGAGGCGGACGGTGCCCGTCGAGGCCACCGACTCCTTGCCATGCACGGCATAGATGCGCTGGGTGAGCATGTTGCGGGCCTGCGGCAGATGGTCCACGGCACCCGTGGTCTTCAGTCGCAGCCAGCCCGGACGCTCAAAGAGAGTCCAGCCGCCATTGTCGGGGTTGTGGTTCCACTCCCACTGCATGCCCAGGGGATACGTGCGGAAGTTGTCGTTAGTAGGCATGGCCGTGCGCGGATAGGACTGACCAGTATCCGGCTTGCTATAGGTGGTGTAGGGCACGCCATTGTTGCCCACGACAGGCCAGTCGCTCTCCCACTTCACGGGCTGCATGTTGGGCATGCGTCCCATGGCCCCGAGGTCTTCCTGCATGATGGTCCACCACTGTCCCGACGGGGTGTCGAAGAGAGCACCCTGATGCACGGTGTTGGGCTTGCCGTTGATGACCTTCTCCACCAGCATCTTCTCCTCGTAGGGGCCGAAGACATTCTTCGAGCGGAATACGGCCTGACCCGAGGGCCAGCCGCCGTAAGTGGCATAGATGTAATAGTAGTCGCCTATCTTGTAGAAGTGGCAGCCTTCCAGACCGTCCTTGTCGCTGATGACGCGCTTCTCCTGAATGAAGTTGAAGTTCATGTCAAGCTCGCACACCTGGATGTTGCCAATGCCGCAGGCCACGTAGACCTTGCCGTTGTCGAAGAGCATGCCCGGGTCGTAGTAGATGCGCGAGAGCTGCTGCTTCTCCCACTTGCCCTCGGGGTCGGAGGCGGTGAGCACCCAGCCGCCGGCATCGTTGCCGTTGATGAGGATGTAGAACAGTCCGTCGTGATACTTCATGGAGCAGGCCCACATGCCGGCACCGTAGGCATTCTGTCCGTTCAGCAGACTATAGCGGTCGGACGACGAGAGCTGGGCCAGCGGCTGTGCGCAGTACTCCCAGTTCACCAGGTCCTTCGACTTCACTATCGTGGCTCCGGGGAAGTGGTGCATCGTGGTGCTCACCATGTAATAGGTGTCGCCCACGCGGATGACGTCGGGGTCGGGGAAGTCGGCATAGATAATAGGATTCTTATACGTGCCGTTGCCCTGGTCGCTCATCGACAGGTTCTTGAAGTCGGCGTGAGCCCAGTCCACGTTGTAGTACTCGGCATACCAGTCCATGCAGGCCTTGCCGCAGGCCTCGGGGTTGCCGTTGAAGGCGGGCACCACGGAGCCGTCCTTCAGCAGCTGGTCAATGTCGAAGAACTCATGGGGATGGGTCAGGGTCATGGAGATGTTGCCGTAGTAGTCGAGACAGGCCTTGAAAGCCTTGCCATACTTCGACGTGCTGCCGGTGCCCCAGGTGCCTAAGTTGGGCACCACCCAGTTGCCGTGTTCGTCGTAGTGGCCTTCGCCGTTGGGATCCTCTGGACTCCAGTCCACCTCACTGATGAAGATGGGGTTGGTGTCGACCACGGGCACTTGGGCATGAAACTGCCTGATCTTGTTCTGCGGATTGGGCGTAGCGTCGCTACAGCCGTACCATCCGGGATAGTCGTGTACGGCATAGCCAATGTTGTAGCCCTCGATGGGCCAGGAGACATAGCTCGTGTAGTTGGCCTGCCAGCCGGTGCCGGGCACCCAGACCACGCCGGTGAAGCCGTTACTGCGAATCTTGTCGACCACGGGCTGGAAGAAGTCGTGCAGAGCCTTCGCATCGTCCTGGTTATTGGCATTCTTGATGCTCACCGGCTCGTTGGCCAGCTCAATGCCAATCTGCCCGGCATATTTCTTGATGTTGGCGTTCTGCGTCACGATGTCCCACACCGTCATCAGGTACTGGTTGTAGTAGTCGCCCACCTTCAGGTCGTGAGGGCACACACCCGGCGGGCGCACCACGACATACATGCCGTGGTTCATGGCCTTCTGGATGAGTGGCCAGTAGAGCGAGCTGAGGAAGGTCTTCAGGCGGTTGGGGTTGAACTTCGAGATGTCGGCCTCACCGTCTACGCCAGAAGCCTGTCCTACCGAGCCGGAATAGACATAGCTGCTGTTCGGGTCGTTGGTCCAGGCGGGGTCCAAGTGCAGGCGGAAGATGGTACACTTCGACTTCTCCATGCCCGTGAAGAGCTTCTCGAAGTAAGCCAGGCACTTCGACACGCCGTTGGCGTCGTAGTTCGTGCCCGACCAGGGCGAACCCCATCGCCAGCCGTTGAAATACATGTTAGGCGTGTCCATCACGCCGTGTAGCACTACGTGGTTGCCGTGGCTGTCCACCAGCCACCGGCCTTCCACATGCAGCGTGGGCAGCGGCTTCACGCCCTGTGCCCACATCATGGCGGTCATCATCGCGGCCGCCATGCAAGCGCATAGTCTTTTCATCTTCATTTAGGTCGTAGTTATAATAATTCTCAATATTGCTTGTTCTCCTGCTTCAGGAGTTTTCTGTAGCACATCTATTCCAGATAGGTGTAGCCGTAGAGGCCGGAACGGTAGTTGCTGAGGAACTCCTTGCCCTCCTCAAGGGTAATCTTCTCCTCCTTGACGCTCTTGGCTACCCAGATCTCGAGCTGGCGCACCAGCTTCTTCGGGTTGTACTGCACGTACTCCAGCACCTCCTCCACCGTCTCTCCGTCGAAGATCTGGTCAATGTGATACTGGCCGTCCTTCACGGTGATGTGTACGGCCGTGGTGTCGCCGAAGAGGTTGTGCATGTCGCCCAGGATTTCCTGATAGGCTCCCACGAGGAACACGCCGAGGTAGTAGTCCTCGTTCTTGCGCAGGGTATGCACCGGCAGCGAGTGACTGTTGTGGCGGTTGGTCACGAAGTTGGCTATCTTGCCGTCGCTGTCGCAGGTGATGTCCTGCAGGGTGGCGTTGCGCGTAGGACGCTCGTCGAGGCGCTGTATGGGCATGATGGGGAACATCTGGTCGATGGCCCAGGAGTCGGGCAGACTCTGGAACAGCGAGAAGTTGCAGAAGTACTTATCGGCCAACAGCTTGTCGATGTTCATCAACTCCTCGGGGATGTGCTTCAGGTTCTTGGCCAAGGCGTGAATCTCGTGGCACACGCTCCAGTACATGGCCTCGATCTCGGCGCGCGTCTTCAGGTCCACGATACCGTGGGCAAACAGGTCCAGCACCTCCTCGCGTATCTGCTCGGCATCGTGCCAGTCCTCGAGCACGTTGCGGGGCGAGAGGTTGTCCCAGATGTCGTAGAGGTCCTTTACCAGCTGGTGCGAGTTCTCGTCGGGCTCGAACTCCTCGGGCATCTCGGGCAGCGAGGCCGTTTCCAGCACGTCGATGACGAGCACGGAGTGGTGGGCGGCTAATGAGCGTCCGCTCTCGGTGATGATGTTAGGATGGGGAATGTTGTTGCGGTTGGCCGCATCGACGAAGGTATAGATACAGTCGTTGACGTACTCCTGGATGGAGTAGTTTACCGAACTCTCACTCGAAGGCGAGCGCGTGCCGTCGTAGTCGACGCCCAGTCCGCCGCCGCAGTCAACGAAGTCGACATTGTAGCCCATCTTGTGCAGTTGGATATAGAACTGCGACGCCTCGCGCAGGGCCGTCTGTATGCGGCGTATCTTGGTAATCTGGCTGCCTATGTGGAAGTGGATGAGCCGCAGACAGTCGCGCATGCCCTTCTTGTCGAGCATGTCGAGGGCTTCGAGCAGCTCGGCACTGGTCAGTCCGAACTTTGAGGCGTCGCCGCCGCTCTCCTCCCACTTGCCGGCACCGCTCGAAGCCAGCTTGATGCGTATGCCGATGTTGGGGCGCACGTCGAGCTTCTTCGCCTCGCGGGCAATAATCTCCAGCTCGTTCAGCTTCTCCACGACTATGAAGATGTGCTTGCCCATCTTCTGTGCCAGCAGGGCCAGCTCAATGTAGCTCTGGTCCTTGTAGCCATTACAGATGATGATGGAGTCGCTCTGGCACTGCACGGCGATGACGGCATGCAGCTCGGGCTTCGACCCGGCCTCTACGCCCAGGTTGAACTTCCTGCCGTGCGAGATGATTTCCTCGACCACCGGCTGCATCTGATTCACCTTGATGGGGTAGACCACATAGTTCTCGCCCCGGTAGTCGTACTCTTCCGAGGCTTTCTTGAAGCAGCTCCACGTCTTCTCAATGCGGTTGTCCAGGATATCGGGAAAGCGCAGCAGCACGGGAGCAGTGACGTCGCGCAGTGCCAGCTCGTCCATCACGTCGCGCAGGTCTATCTGCGTCTGGTCCTTGCAGGGGGTCACGTACACGTGGCCCTGGTTGTTGATACCGAAATAGTTGGTGCCCCAGCCACTGATGTTATATAGCTCGCGGGCGTCTTCTATGGTCCATTTCTTCATCCTTCGATAATATAGTATTCGTTAAAAATTAATTCGGGGGTACGGGGGTACGGAGGTACGGGGGTGCGAGAATAGTTTGCACGCCCAATTTTCCGCGAAGAGTCTATCCTCATGCCCTATTCGCGTGCAAATATACGAAAAAAGCACCACACAACCAAGATGCACAACGAATTTTTTAGACGAAAAAGAGGATGCAGCCCTCGCGGCACTGCACCCTCCCTGAACATGAAAAGAATGAAATTACTATGTTTACTTCACCGTAGCCTTCTTGCCATCTACTACGTAGATGCCAGCCTTCAGGCCCTCGACGGAGGTAACGTTCTGGCGCACGAGCTTGCCGTCGACCGTGTAGATGTTCACGGGCTTGCCAGTGGCCATGAGCTGCTCAATGGCATCCTCGCCGCCAATCTTGACGCTGACGGTGACAGGAGCCGACTGCTTGCCGCCAGCATAGACAGCGCTCACGCTGATGGTGTACTCACCATCGGCCAGGTCGCTGACGGTGGTCGACGTACCCTCGACGTTCTTCAGGAACTCCTCGTTGACGTAGACATTATAGCTCAGCACCTCGCCGGCACCCTGCACGAACTTCACGTCGTCGACGAACAGGGCGAAGACATCGTTGGAGGTGTGACGGATAGCAAAGTACTTGGCTCCGGCAGGCAGGTCGAACGACACCTCTTCCCATTCGGTAGAGGCGGCCATCTTGCCCTCTACGAGCTGGAAGTCCTCAGCATCCGTGCCCGTGGCAGAGCAGAGTACCTCGTAGGTCTCGGGGCCGTAGCTGTCGGTAAGCTCGCGCACCTTGAAGCTGATGGTCTGAGCCAAGCCAGGCAGCTCGGGCGAAATGAGCCAGTGGTCGGTATCGTCGATATTGCCCTCGGGCTCTGCCGTGCAGAACGAGGCCATGAACTGGGTGCCGCTGGCAGGAGCAAACTGCTCGCTCAGATCCTTAGAGAGCACCGGCGACGACGGATTGAAGACAATCCAGGCCGAAGGATTACCCAAGTTGGGGATATCCATGCCGCTAAAGCCATAGACAGCACCACTGTTTCCGTCGTAGAGCGTCCAGTCGCCCACCTTGCCAACGGGCTGCTCGGCACTGACTTTACCCACGCTGAACTCCTCGAAGACATTGGCATCGTCGAAGCCCTCCTCCACAGTCACATCTTCGGAAGGAGCCGACCACGAGATGGTCACGGTAGAGCCTTCGGCGGTAGCTGCCACGTCCTCAGGAGCAGCAGACGTCAGGGCCTTCACGATGATGACGGTCTCGGCCACGTTGTCAGCCTGATCAAGATCCTGGTCGAAGATGACCTCGGCCTTCACCGTCACGTCGCCAGGCTCGGTGAAGATGGTGGTGGGATATTCGGTAGCAAACTCGACTTCCTCGTATGAGCCCAGAGCCAAGTTCACGGTCTTGTTGAGCAGCTCAGTGTCGCCTGCCGTCACCTTCACGGTGAATCCAAGGGCATCCTTCTCGCCCGTGTTCTTCACGGTCATCGTGACAGGAGCAGTCTCGCCGGCCGTGATGCTCTTCTTAGCCTGCACGCTGGCAGTCAGGTCGTACTCTAAGAAGTCGACGAAGCGGATGTTGTCGATGACAAGTGTGTCACCATATTCCTTCACCGAAGGAACGACGAACTCGCTTGCAATGACCACCTGGGCATAACGACCGCCGCTGATGCTCTTCAGGGGCACCTGCACGGTGGTGTACTGCTCGCTCACGGTGGCATCGGTTATCTTCTCCGGTTCGGCACCATCAACGCTACCCAGCACAAGCACCTTGTTGTTGGAACCGCTCTTCACGTCGAACAGCAGCGTCGGGTTGACGGCATTCTTCAGACCCAGCTTACCAGATAAGAGATAGCCATAACCTGCCTTCTCGGCAAAGAGCTTCAGGGCCACGCCGTCGCCGTCGGAAGCCTCGGTAGAGAGACCTAAGCCTATATTGCTATCCCACAAGTAGTGTAGTGTCTCACCCTCGAAGCCCTCGATGACGGGAAGCGCGTAGGGACGGCCCACGAGTATGGAGGCCATGCCGTATTCGCCTTCGCCCTCTTCAGAAGCCTCGTTGGTGGTCATCACGGCCTTGTACATATATTCCTGCTCACCCTCATCGGCGTTGATGTCGAGTATGTAGTGATCAATGTCGACCCCAGTGGCAATAGGCTCATCGGCCAGCGAGGGGAACATCATACCAAAGTATTCATTCATTTCAACGTCGTAGATGCTGTAGCTTACCTCTGCAGGATTGACATAGCCGCCATTCTTGCCCACGTTGCCCACCTTGTCCCAGCTGAACAGCAGGGAGGTGCCGCCAGCCTGCTCGGTGAGGAGGAGGTTCTCAGGAGCCATAGGCTCGTCTATACCCACATAGACAATCACTTTCTCCGACTTCATGCCCGGCTCGCCCACGGCATCGTAAGGAATGGCCTGATAGGTGTGGAAGCCTGACTCCATGTTCTCGTCGGCATAGTTCACCGTCTCGCCGGGAGCGGGGTTCAGCGTGGCAATCACCTCGCCGTCGCGCAGCAGTTCAATCTTGCTCAGGTTGGCAGCGGGCAGTGCATTGCCGTCGATGCTGGTGGCAGGAGCCGTAATGGTGACGGCAGCCGTCAGGGCGCCCTCGGCACCAGGCTCAACAGCCAGTGTGGGGAATGCGGGAGACTCGTTGTCCAGACCCTTCTGGATGCTGAACTGGTCGATGCAAAGATAATACTGGTCGGCATCGCTGATGGCGTGGACAGCCACGAAGTAAACGCCGTCTTCGGCAACAGAGAACTGACACGTGAACTCCTCGGCATCCTCCGACACCACGTCGGTGGGACCGATGATGACGGTGTTCATCGACTCAGCACTGAATTCCTTGCCCATCACCACCTCGAAGCGCTCGGGAAAGTCTTCCGAGAAGCAACGAGCCAGCACGCTCGCGGCATAGTTCTTGCCTGCCTCCAGCTTGATGGGCACTGCCAGATAGTCGTCGGCACTGTTGCTTCTGCTATAATTACAGTAGGCACCATTATCATTACTCCACATCCAGGTATATGCATCGGTATTATTGTCGATGATCATGAAGTTGTCCATGGCAGCCTCGTCGTTCAGCAGGTCGGCCATGAAGGGGAAGTCGACGGCCAAGGCCGAAGCATCCTTGGTGATGACCATCGTGGTGTACCACTCGGCAAAGAGGATTTCCTCATTGGAAACGCTAACCAGAATATCACCAGTGCTGGTCAGGGTCTTCGTCTCGGCATCGTAGGTCATCACGATGTCCAGAATATTGCCATCCTCATCGCCACTCGTCATATAGAGGTCGTAGTTGGCACTCTGGGTGCTCAGTATGCCTAAGTACTGCATCTTGGCGAAGGTAGCCGTGTTGCCACTGATAGTACCCTTGATCCAGGCACTGGGCATATACTCGGAAATACCGTTCACATAGATGTCGTTGCCGCTGATGGCCACCTGGCCAGTTCTTGCAAACGGAACCTCATTCAAATCATCATCTACGTATTTACCGCTGATGAACCATGTCTCGGGAGTAACGCCGTCGGGCAGCACAACAGGAGGTATATAGGTGGCATCATACGTCCATACGGTCTCGCTGTCGCCATAGCCAACAAACTGGTTATCATCGTCCCAGAAAACACCAATGAAGAGATTCTCATTGGAACCCTCCAGCGTAATCACATCGTCATCAACGGTGAAGGTAATGGACTCGGTAGCCTCTTTGTTGAAGCCAACTCCTTCCACATAGCTGCACCAGTGGAGACTGACTGTGGTTTTATATCTGTTATTAAATAACAAAGGCTGGCCAGTAGCCACGGTGATAGTGTTGCCCTCAATGGTACCTTTCACCCATGTACCTGCCTGGTAGAGGCTGATGATATCCTTGATGTAGACCTCTGTGCCGTCGGGCGAGAACATCAACTCCGCACAGCCATTCTGATCGGCAGAGTAGAGAGCCTGGTTGTAGGGGTAATAAGCTATACCCGAACGCTTGAAGTACTTGGGCTCGGCACCGGTCACACTGGTGATGATGCCGTTCTCGTCGGTCTCCACCTCCAGCTCCTCAATGTTCTTTCGCGGAGCCTTGGCCACTCTCTTGGCCTCATGGTTCACGGCCACGCGCTCCACAGTACGGGAACTGTTCAGCTTCGACACAAACTTACCCTCGGCCTGCTTCTTGCCCATTGCTTCGGGCAGGCGGTGACGGGCCGACTTGCTGCGGCTGAAGAAGTTGTTCTCCATCGACTTCTCCATCAGCTTGCGCTGCTTGGCGGTAATCTGGCCGACATTCAGCTTGGCAGCCTGCATCTGGGCGACTTTGCGCACGCTGTGCTGCTTGTCAAACTTCTTGACCTGACCTTTCATCACGCGATGTGGCACGGCCTTGCGAACAAAGTCGTTCACCTCGAGTGCGTTTGTAGGAACAGCAAACAGAATGGCTGCTAATGCTCCTAACAAGAAAAATGTCAATTTTCTACTCATACTTGTTAAACAATTTAGTGAATGATTGATAGTATTATAATATTAAATATAATGTATACATTATTATATATAGTAGTAAGTTCAGGTTAGGCAGTGTAGTCAACAGTCTTAAAAACCGTTACAGCATGCAAAAATAAACAATTATTTTGATTTGTGCAAAAAAAAGCTATCTTTTATCAAAAAAATCCAATATAATTGTTTGAAAAGATGCATAAAAATGTGCATCCATCGGGGAAGCATTCCTCACACCCAGGCGAATATTCCGTCTCACCCCAACGAATGCTCCATCACATCCCAACGGAACACACATCACACCGTAACGAATAATGAATCAAAGTGTAACTAATGATTCTTCGAGGTGAGACGGAGCATTCGTCCAGGTGTGAAGAAGCATTCGTCAGGGGGTAAGGAAGCATTCGCGGAAAAAACAAAAAGAAACTAATTCTTGGACGAGCCAAGCGCGTAGCGAGTCACGTAATGCCCGTAATTGTTCCGTAATTATTCTTACTGTTTCTTTAGAAACGAATTATCCTAATTGGCTCTAATTTTAATCACGAATTTTTTTAATTTATTCGTGCTGTTGCGATTGAAAGACGCTGAAAGCGTCACCTCTCAATAGCCGTAGGTCGGTACGACCTGCGGATAGGACGTGAGAAGGTACATCGACCCTGAAGGGGTCGCCCAATACGCGGTGTTGGGGCACTCTCATTCCCGAGCTACTCTCGCCTACCCGTAGCCTTTCAGAGTGCTTTCCCTCCCTTGTCTGCTGTCCGCAGGTCGTACCGACCTACGGCTATTGAGAGGTGACGCTTTCAGCGTCTTACAATCGCAACTTACAGCACGAATTTGTTTCGTTTTTTTCCGAGAAAAAATAAAGAAAATTTGTGGATAAAATTAATATAGAATTAGGAAAATTCGTTTCAAAAAAATCAATTATTTCAATTACGGTTAAATTACGGTCATTACGGAAATTCGTTTCAAAAAAAGTGTGTGAAAGTTCAGTATTATTCGTTTCGGACATCACTTGTAAACATTATTTGGTGTCTACTCACAGTTGGCTGCGGGGCAGCACCACGCTGATGGTATTGCGGCGGAAATAGGGGAAGGACATGTAGAGCAGACCCTGACGGGCGTTGCCTGTGCCCCAAGAGTTCTTCATGATGAAATAGCGCTGGCCCCCGGCATCACGAGCCAAGCCGACAATGGCCATGCAGTGGTCGTCGGTGACCTTGCTGAATGGCGAAAGAGCCGACAGACACGCCACACCATCGGCCCAGGAGAAGCCGGGGGCACCCGTGTCGCCCTCCCAACAGACACCATGCCCCTGGCGAACGGCCCGCTCGGCAAGAGCCAGCAGCGTGTCGGGATGCAGATTGAGGAAGCGTTCATGCGTCCAGTTGTCGGGCAGGCAGAGCAGCACCTCCGTGCCGTAGGGATGGGCAGGGGTCGAGGTCAGGGCCACATACTCGTCGGGCGCACACACGCTGTGAGCAAACTCCAACGGCGTGTACTCATTGCCCAGCATGAAGGCCCACTGTGGGGCGGGTCTCGTCGTGTCGGGCATGGACTCGAAGGGCACGAGGCCGTAGCGGTCTATCATCCGCAAGAGCGTGACGGACATGCCACGGCTCGAACGGGGTGCCATGCTGTCGCGGCGCAGGTGATGAGCCACGTAGGCCACGGAGAGGTGTACCGAATCGCCCCGCATGATGTGCTCGGTCTCGATAGCGGCGAGCATGGCGTAGACCCAGCATAGCTCACTGCGCCCCTGACTCTTCACGGGGGTGTAGCTATTAAGTACTTCGTGGGTAAACGGCTCAGGCTGCCCGCCGCAAGCGACGAACAGCCCGAGCATCAAGACACTGCATAGCAGATGACGCATATTATTATTCATGCTAAAACGGTTTCGGAGGTACGAAGGTACGAGGGTACGGAGGTACGAGGATAGACTCTTCGCGGAAGAACGGATTATTTGACAAAGACCTTCCGACCATCCTTCACATACAAGCCACGCTGCGGACGGTGTACCCTGCGACCCTGCAGGTCGTAGAGAACGGTGCCTGTGCTTACAGCATCGGCACTGAGGGACTCAATGCCCGTGGGGTCGAGGACGCGGAAGTCGTAGACGCGGGAGGCCATCGACGTGAGACCTATCACCTCGGTGCCCGAGAGCGCACGGTCGTAAAGAATCACATCGTCGAACAGCGCATCGGGCGAACCCCAGAACGACCCCTTGCCCAAGCAGAAGGTGGAACAGGCGGCGAGGTGACTGAGCATGAGCGAGTAGTCGAAGGTAGAGGCACTGGCAACGTTGCGCCCGTCGAGCTGTCCGGCATACTTGGTGAACGACTTGCGCTTGCCGTCGACATAGAGTGAAAGCCCGCTGCTACTGACGGTGAGCACGACAAACTGCCACTTGCCCACGGCGATGTGCTGCGGGGTGACACTCTGCGGATAGTTCACGTCGAGATAATTGCCCGTGCCCGAGTTATAGCCCACGTAGCTGTTGCCCGTGAGGAAGAAGCGGGCACCGCCATTGGCAAAGCCCACAAGGCCGCTCCACAGGTTGTCGTCGGTGCGCTTCACCCAGAAGGCCAGGGTGGCACCCTCGCCAAGCGTCCTGCCGAAGAGGGGGTTGTCCATCTCCACATAGCTCTCCTTGTCGTTGTCGGCGGCAAAGATATGGGCCACGCGCCGGGTGCGCAACGGCTCGTCGTCCTGCAGTGACGGCATCTTGCTGCTGCCCAGGCGCAGGAGCTGTGCCTGCTGCGAATGGTCGAAGGTGTTGGTCATCGGGTCGGCATCGAAGCCGTAGTGGCCCGCCATGCCCGACTGCCAGTCGGTCTCGGGAAAGGCTTCGGCCTTGGCCACCACGTTGAAGGCCTGCTGCCAGAAGTAGCCGGGAGTCTCGGCGCGGGCCGTGAGCACCACGGGCAGGTCGGCAGAGAGTCCGGCGGGGTTGTACTTGCCGTAGGGGGAGATGACGGCAGGCTCGCTGCTGTCCCAGCGGAAAAGCACGTTGTCCAATCCCACACTGACCTCGCCGTAGAGGTCTACGTCGGCACTGAAGGACATATTGTTGTAAAGGGAGATGGTCTGACTGCTCACCTGCTTGGCCAGCAAGTACTTGGGATGAATCTGGTAGCCCCAGACGTTGACACCGCTGTTGGCCAGTGCCGAGAAGGAGATGGTCTTCGTGGTCTCGCCGTCCATCTGCTGCTCGATGATCACGCCGTTGTAGGTGGTGGAGCCTAACTTCAGGGTGAAGTAGCTGGTGCCCGCATCCATGGTCCACGTGCCGCTGTAGGCCCCGCTGACCTTGCCGTCGGCAGTGAGGGTAATCTCGACGGGGGTCACCACCTCGCGGTTCTTGTAGTCGATGTCGTACTTATGGACTAAGAGCTGGTAGGTGCCCTCCACCTGCTCGGGGGTGAAGAGCTGGCGCGTGCGTATGTCCTCGTCGGTGAGCTGGTCGCCATTATACTCGAAGGGAGCGGCCACAAGCCACCCGTTCTTGGTCTGGAACAGCTGGTGGACCCGCACCTGATGGCCCTCGCCGCCGTGCTGGAAGCGGGTGTGATAGACCAGGTAAGTGCGACCGTCCTGAGCGGCAATGACCGAGTTGTGGCCCTGCGACAGCTCGCCGTCGGCCATGTTGCCCCAGCCCGCGTAGGCACCGAAGATCTTCACGCCACGGTTGTCGGCGTTCTTGCCGTAGTTCATCTTGTATTCGGTGAAGATGGCATTGCGCCCAGCGGCATCGGTATAGGGGCCGCTGGGGTTCTTCGAGCGGAACACGCGCATGACATAGCCGCCCACGGAGTCGAAGAAACCGTAGCTGACGAAGAGGTAGTAATAGCCGCCCACGTACTCGATGTAGGAACCCTCGCCCGAGACGTAATAGCCGCCCGCAATCTTCTTGCCGAAGTAGGGGTCGCTGGTGACGCCGTCGCTCGTCCCGTTGGTCGAGGGATAGCTGACATCGTAGTCGCGCAGGCCAGTCTCCTCGTCGAGTTCCAGCATCCAGATACCGCCCGACCAGGAGCCGTAGACCATCCAGAGCTTGCCCTGCTCGTCGTAGAACACGGCGGGGTCGATGGTATGAGGCCAGCGGCGTCCCCAGCCGTTGCCCACGTTATAGCGCGAAGGCAGAGAATTGAGACTGCCCAAGGCCAGCTCTAGGTCGGTGCCCTTATAGCTGTGGCCCGAGTCCTGGAAACCGCAGATGACCACGGGACCCTGATACTGGTAGGGGCCAGTGATGCGAGTGCTGGTGAGCAGGATGATGCTGGAGTGCCAGGCATCGCCGTTGATGCTGAGGTACATGCACCACTTCTGCATCTTCTCGTTCCAGATGACGTCGGGTGCCCACATGTTGCCGTCGATGTTGTAGCCGGCATCGGTGCGGGCCGACCACTCCATGGCATTGAACTGGGGGAAGTCGACCTCTACCCCACCCTTCTTCACCTTCTTCACCGCCGGGGTGACGAAGGCGGTGTTGTTGGCCGACGTCCAGGCGGGATTGGCCGATGACCAATTCTGCATGTCGGTGGTGAAGGCACCGGCCTTATGCGACCCGAAGATATAGTAGCGCTTCGAGGCAGGCTCCCACACCACTGAGGGGTCGTGAACGGTGATGTAACGCTTCGAGGTGGTCTTGATGAGCTGCTTGGCCTGTGCGGTGGTCAGCTCTTCCTGTGCGCCAGCCCCCAACACGGGAAGCATGGCCAGCATGAATAACAATATTTTCTTCATTGTCAATGATTATTAAGTAATTGTTATAAAGTTCTTGTCATGCAAGCAACCAGAGGTCGAGCGAGTATGGTTTTTGCGCTTCGCGCCTTTAAGAAAAACATCATAAAACAAGAAAAACAAGAAAAAACAAGGTTTGTTTTATTTTGTTTTATTGGTTTTATTCTGTTTTTTATCAGGCCGCTTGCGGAACGACCTTCGGTCGCTTGCATGGCAATTCGTGAAATTCGTGGTCGAAATTCATTGTATCACGGGGATGTCGATGGTACCCATCAGGCCAAGCTGGTCGTCGGTGACGCGCAACGTGAGCGTGCCCGGGGTCTTCGCGGCCTGCACCACCACGACGAGCTGTCCGGCAAAGAGCTTCATGGTAGGCTCCGTAAACGACTCCAGACTGGTGGCGTCGCCGTTGCAGCAGGCGCGGAACGTCCCTGCCCCACTCACCTCGAAGCGCAGCCGGTCGGTTGCCGTGGGCACGAAAGTGCCGTCCTTGTCGACGAGCGATACCGTGACGAAGGCCAGGTCGTCGCCGACGGCCCTGAGCGAGGGCGAGGACGAGGACGAGGCCCCCCCTACTGCCCCCGAGGGGGCTTCTATAGCTGCTACAGGCGAGAACGTGCTGGCCTGCGTCCAGGCATTGAGCTGCAGGCGGGCAGGCTTTCCGGCGGTGCGCAGGGTCTGCTCAGCAGCGGGCCGACCGTCCTTGTCGTAGGCCACGACACGCAGTTCACCCGGCTCATAACGCACGTCGTTCCAGCGCAGGCGATAGCGGTCGAGGCGGTTCTCCGCTTTCCACTCTCCACTCTCCTCTCTACACTTTTTGATACGTCCCTGGCTCTTGCCGTTTAGGAAGAGTTCGGCCTCGTCATAGTCGGTATAGCAGTAGACGGGTGTCACCAGCCCCATGCGACTATTCAAGGTCTTTCCTCTCTCCTCTCTCCTCTCTCCTCTCTCCTCTAAATTCCCCCACGACCAGTGAGGCAACAGATGGAGCGTGTGCTGTTCCTTATTCCACTTGGAGCGGTAAAGATAGTAGCGATCCTTGGGCAGACCGGCCAGGTCGCAGATGCCGAAATAGCTGCTGCGCGAAGGCCAGTACTCGTCGTAGGGCGTAGGCTCGCCCAGGTAGTCGTAGCCCGTCCAGACAAACTCGCCGATGACCCACGGGTAGTCATCCTGCCAGCGCCAGTCGTCGTCGGGCAGGTTGCTCCACGAACAGTACTCCACGTCGTAGCCCGAACACTGTCCGTCGGCATTCGCCACGGCCTTGGGGTCGTAGTCCTTTGCCCAAGATGAATAGCGCGAGTTGTCATCGGGTTTCACGGGAAACTTGTAGATGCCTCGCGAAGAAACCGTCGAGGCCGTCTCGGAGCCTAAGAGGAAGCCCTGCGGCAGTTGGTCGTAGGCCGTCTGGTACTTATGCACGCGGTAGTTCATGCCCGGCACGTCCATGACCTGGGCAAAGCCCGTGCTCAAGGCATTGTCGATGCGGTCCATGCCCTGCGTCACGGGGCGCGTAGGGTCCAGTCCGTGGCACAGCTCCTGCAGGTGCCGGGCTATCTCCTTGCCGCCCTTCATGCCCTGCTCGGGAATCTCGTTGCCTATGCTCCACATCACGATGCAGGGATGATTGCGGTTGGCCCGCACTAAGTGGTCGATGTCGCGGTCGCTCCACTCCTTGAAGAAGCGGGCGTAGCCGTTCTTGCACTTGGCATAGATCCACATGTCGAAGCTCTCGGCCATGACCATCATGCCCAAGGAGTCGCACACGTCCATCTGCATCTGGCTCGGCATGTTGTGGGCCGTGCGGATGGCATCGCAGCCCATGTCCTTCATCGTCCTGATCTGGCGGATGATGGCGGCCTTGTTCACAGCAGCACCCAAGGGGCCGAGGTCGTGGTGCAGGCAGACACCCTTGAGCTTGCGCGTAACGCCGTTGAGCCGGAAGCCGCCCTCCTTCGACACGCTGACGGTGCGCAGGCCCACGTTGCGGGTAATCTGGTCGACGACCTTGCCATACTGCATGAAGCGCACGGTGGCCTTATAGAGATAAGGTGACTCGGGCGACCACGCCTGCGGCCCAGCCACACGGAGGGTCAGCTCGGCCTCGCCGTGGGAATTGACATCGCTGGCATGCTCCATGGCCACGATGCGCCCCTGACGGTCGCGCAGCTCCACCTCGAAAGCCATCCCATTATCTAAAGGTCCGCCAACGGCAGCGGTGACCTGCACGGTGGCCTCCTGCGCCGACAGCTGGGTGGTGCGGATGAAGGTGGCCCAGGGGTCTATCCAGTTCTCGTCGGTGAGCACGAGCGTCACCGGGCGATAGATGCCCGCACCGGGATACCAGCGCGAACTCTCCTCGACGTTCTGCAGGTCGACCTCTAACAGATTGTCCTTGCGCATCGCCGTAGGCTCGGAGTCGCCCTGCTTCATCAAGGGGGTGATGTCGAGGCGGAAGGTGTTGTAGCCGTAGGCCCAGTAGCCGGCCTCCTGGCCATTGACGCGCACACGCGGTTCGGCCATCGCGCCGTCGAACACCAGTTCGGCATGCCGATAGCCTGCGGGAATCATCAGACTGCGCTTGTAGTAGCCCTTGCCCAACCAGGGCAGCGCACCCGAACGACCGCTCTTCTCGGTGGCCTCCTTCTCGCCGTTCTGCTCAATACGCACCACCTGCAGGTCCCACTTCTTGTCGAAGGGGCCGCCGATGGCCCAGTCGTGAGGCACGCTCACCGACTGCCACGACTGTCCGTCGCGCGAAAACTGCCAGTCGTCGCTCAGTAGAATTTCCTTGCGTTGCTGCGCCATTGCAGTGATCGAGAGCAATAGCGCCAATGAGAATAATGATAGTTTCATTCGTTTTAGTTTTAGTTTTGTCGGCAAAGTTACGGTTTTTCCATGATACAGCCAAATACACACCTCTTTTTTATTATATTTAGAAACGAATTTCCTTAATTGACCGTAATTTTATCCACAAATTAAATTAATAAAATTCGTGAGCCAAATTATATTCAATTAATAAAATTCGTTTCTAAGAAGATCTTTAACCAATGAACATGATTATAAACGGGAATTTCGGTTCTAAAAGGCGCGAAGCGCATAATCGAGAAAACGGGTCTGGCAAACGCTATGCCAGACCCGCATTCCTTATTCACGCAGGACGCTGCTGATTACCAGCCAAGGTCCTCTTCATCGTCCCAGATGTTTTGCCCCTTACGGTTATCCTTTTCTTCGAAGTCTTCCATGCCGCGACCCAATGCATCGCTGCTATTGGCAGGTTCATCCGTCCAGGACAGGGCAACCATTTGCTGAAGCTCAGCCTCAACAAACTCTGTCTCAGGCTTTAAATATCTCTTTTTCATAATCATTCAATTATCAGTTATCAATTATCAAGTTCACATTACTTCACCATCACCTTGTGGGTCTTGCCGTCCTTGGTGACAATGATGTTCAAGCCCTTCATCAGACGAGGCTGCTGAACGCCGTTCACGTTGAAGATCTGGGCATCGCCATTAGCCAGTGCCTCAATAGCACTGATGCCAGTGGTCTCGCCGCCATCGAAGAAGAATGCACGGGCACCTGCTGCGTCGGCAGGAGCTGTCAGGTAAGCACGGTTGGCCTTCACCTTCGGCGTAGCCACGGAGCTGTCAACCTGATAGAAGCCCACCTTACCTTCGTGGTTCTGCAGGATGTACGATCCGTCAGGAGCATCTATGTTCTTGTATGTACCAGTGAGCCAACCGACTGTGTAGCTGTCCTTAATAGCCAGACTATAGCCATTAAATACTTCGTTTACTTCGCTCTCGCTGAAGACCACAACAGGCGTGTTAGCGGCGATGTCGTCACTCTCAACCTCAGTTAGTACCAGCTCGTTACCATTAGAAGACTCAATGGTATAAGCTGTAACACCATTGGGAATCTCAACTGCAAACGGAGCGATGAACGTACCATACTTAGCATCGGTCACAGCCAGCGTGGCACTTGATTCAGGTTCAGTGAAAAGACGCAAGTTGGAAATGACAGCATTATGCTTGTTATTGTCATTACCTGGACACTGGAAACCAATGACATAGTTGCCTTCTGTATTGCCAGTCTGGAACACAATGTTAAACTGCTGCGGAGTGTATCCACTCTCAGTATCTGCTTTGTGTTCATGTTTGTATTCCTGACTCTTGGCAAATCCATCAGGCCCTTTAAGGTTCATGCGCAGCGTCTTACCAGTACTGCCCCATCCTGCGAAATCTACAGTAACACGGTAGTAAGTATTAGCCTTCAGTGGCATGGTGTAGCCTTCCGTGTTTCCATAGAAATACTGCGAGCCACGGTCGCTGTTGGTGCCGTCGAAGCGAATAAACAAAGCCGAATTTGTTTCATTGAATTCTGACAATCGCTCGTCACCATTGAACACTCGTGAATGATAATCACCTCCCAATGTATTGTTCGACATTGTCCAGCCAGCAGGAGCACCGTTGGCCGCAGCAACGGCAAAAGTACCGTCGTACACAGCGTTCACCTCAGTCTCGTTGGCAATGCCACCAGCACTGGTGATGGCTTCGGCAGCTGCCTGTACAGATTCCTGTGAGTTCACAGCAGTCTGGTCGATAGCCTTGGCTGCAGCGACTGCCTGAACCAGAGTAAGGTTGTTGTAGGGAGCAAACTCGCCAGCCTCGAAGCCAAGAGCATACTTGGCAAGTACGCCATTGAGGTGCTCATAGTCGGCTTCGTCAGCAGCAACGAATTCCTCTTCGGGCGTCAAGTCACGATTCTTTACCAAACGGAAGTTGTCAGCCTTATACCACCAGTAACCTTCCTCTACATAATCCTTATGCACACCTGCATCGCCACCTGCACCACCTACGGCAGCAATGGTTACGGAACCTTGCTTTACAAGGAATGTGATGGTAGCATCCTGGAAGGTGTCCTTACCATACTGTTGCTCCTCAATGTTGGTCTCAGCGTATGTTTCCGTACCGTCGTTGTGTTCACCGTTAGCCACGAGATAGACGGTTGCACCGTCGGAAGCGACTGAAGCCCTCAGCGTGTACTCACCATTGGGCAGATCACTGATAGTCTGAGAAACAGGCACTCCCTGCCACCATGTATTGAACAGATAGTAGCCATCAGAGCCAGCAGCAGCGTATGTAGCATTCGACGTCTCACGAACACCAGTATCAGAAGAGGAAACTGCACTCCAACCGGTCATGTCGCCATACTCGAACGACTGGTTCTGGATGGCCAGCGTGAAGTCGGCCTGAGCAGCTGTCTGTGACTTGATGACAGGAATCACTGCGTTATAAGCAGCAGCCACATTGGTCATAATGTCGGCATCGGCAATGGTGCCATTGTTGTAAGCAGTCTTCACAGCATCATAGTCGTCAGCGCTTGCCGTGGCAGTGGTGGCAGCATCGAGAGCAACGTCAATCTTGGCAATGGCTGCACCGAGCGGAGCGTAAGCAGTCACAGAAGCCTCAGCAGCAGTGATAGCGGCAGACAAAGCCTTAGAATTGGCAATGCTCTTGTTGGCCTCAAAGGCTTCCTTAGCAGTGGTAAGGGCTGTCAGAGTCTCGGCATTCATCTTGCCAGTAGGCACTGTAGCCAACAGGGCAGCAGCCTCTTCATCAGTCACCTGGTCGGTAGTGGTTTCATCAATAACCTCGCAGAGATAAAAATTATCGAAACTCTGTTGGTTAGCCAGCCAACGAGAGTTGAATACGAGCCATGAATACCCATTTTCAGCATCATTTTCAAAAACATGCTTTATTTCTTGCCATTCAGTGCCGTATGCAGGAGTATCAAACTTCACTCCAGGTACTTTATCACTAGCCTCATTGCCTTTAGCATTAGTGATTGAGACTCCAATATAGTTAAGATCGGTTGTGCATTGTTTATTCGCCTTAATCATAAAGCTGAATACATACTTCTTGCCTTTCTCAATAGGCCAGCTTGTATTAATAGAATGCTCGTCTGCACCACCTTTGCTTGCAGTAGCCTGTAGATATTGGTTGCCATTAAATGCTCCTTCAGGGACGATATTAAAATTGGCAGCATTCATAGCGTTGACAGAACCCGTGCCTGTTGTCCAACCAAAGACAGGATTTGTAGGATATTCGAATGAACCGTTCTTAATAAGGTTTGCACCAAGAGTAAGAGTACTTCTTGTGTCGTTATCATTAACAATTGTCTGAGTAGAAGCAAACTCTGACTCAGGGAATGCAACGTTGACAGTAACCGATGCACTCACCTCATTATTAATAGTGCTGGTTGCAGTAATGGTAGCCGTACCAGTAGAGACAGCCGTCACAACACCATCCTCGACAGTAGCAATAGAAGCGTCGGAGGTAGTCCACTCAATATAACCCTCAGAAGCATTGGCAGGTTCGTAGGCAGGAGTCAGCGTGACGGTGGTGGTCTCTGCATTGAGAGCAATAGCCTCAGTCACAGCAGTCTCGCCATTCATGAGCGTGATGGCCGTGGGAGCAACCAGCATTTCTTCGGGAGTCAGGTCGCGCACCTTGGTGTACTTCACGTTCTTGAACGACAGCCAAGAGATGTTGTTGTCGGCAGCCACATTGATGTTCAAGCTCAATTTGCCATCCTTCACAAGACCTTCGGCTTCATAAGAGCCCATCTGGAACAGCGACTCGCCAATTTGCTCACCGTTAGTCACGTCCATGGCAGTACCGCCATTCACATCAATAGTGATACCCGTAGCACTGGCAGCAGAGGCACCCTCAACATTTTGTGCCTGAACACGTGTCCAGACAGAAACCTTGTATAATCCGTTTTCCAGACCCGTTACAGTACCAGTCCAGATCTTTTCTGCCAGTTTATTTTCGGCATTCGTCCAGTACTCATAGAAAGGAACCACAAAGTTTGAACCGTCGTTAGCACCTTCTATCGACCATGAGTTCACATGAAGGTCAACGTCGAATTCACCCAGACCGAAGCCGTCTCTCATGTAGACTACAGCAGCATTATTGTTGCCAGCGTGCCAGCCTGTAACGGCCACGCCCAGTGTTGTAGCTGCATTGTTGGCAGCATCATCTGACAAGGTTCCTTCACTATAGGAATTCTCAATTGTGGCAATGGCGTCAGCAAATGTGGCTGTAGCGGTAGAGGAAGCAAAATTGTGAGCATCTTTCAGTGCCTTGGCATCGCTGATGGCTTGAGCAGCCGCACTATAGGCAGCAACCGAAGCCTCAGCGGCACTAATAGCAGCCACAACAGCATTATAGTTGGCAACAGTCTTGCTGGCCTGGAATGCATCGTCGGCTGCGGTCTGGGCAGCGGCGACCTCGGCGTTCATCTTACCCTCAACAAGCGTATAGGCGGGGAAGTCCTCACCAACGTATGTCAGGGTGATGTTATCGCATGAAACCCAGTTACCAGTGCAACCTTCGAGAGCAAACTTGATGACGAGCTCCGACTTATCTGCCAACAAGACTGAAGTAGAATAGGTATTTGTACCCGTTATCTCTACTTTTTCGTCATTGGCATAGAGGAAATATCCCGTGCCAGCCACGCCATTCTTCTGCTCTTGGTTCTGTGCTTTTGCAGTAATTGTATACAGACCAGCAGGCAGAACAAGGGCATCGTGGGTAAGCGTACCGTCGCTCAAATGATTCTGCGTGTCTCCATTACTTGTCCAGCGCTCAACATACCATGTACCAACTTTCGACCAGTTATTGTTATTGGCAGGTGCGCCACCATTAACAGTAGTCCATCCATTGAGGTTACCTTCTTCGAAGCTGGCATTGACCACAATGCTCGTCAAATCAACGTTTGTGCCGCCATTAATCAAAGTAACCGCGCTATCATAACACGTTTTAGCTTTTACAGCAGCAGTAGCAGCGGTATTAGCAGCCCTCAGGTTGGCTGTCGCTGTTTCAAGTTGTTCCTGAGTGACGCTGCTAAGATTCAGCGTATTAGAAGAAACGGCTGACTGGAGAGCAGTCCAAGCATCTGCAAACATACTTTCTTCGGTGAAAGCCTGAGCTTCCGCCATAGCCTCATTGTAAGCCTTGACATATTCTGCAAGAAGCACTTCGGCAACGGTCACGTTACCATAGTATGCAAGGTGGAAATTCTTGAAGATTGTCCAGCAAGAAGTACCTTCGGTCTTCACACCTACCTTCAACGTACCGTCAGTTACCTGTACATAAGCGGGTTCAGACAGATAATTGCCTGCAACAAAAGACACGGCAGCAGACTGCATATCATTCTCAGTGCCAGTGCGTACGGGTAACGTAGTCTGGCTGTCATTAGCATAAACGTAAGGAAGATTGGCGTCAGAACCATCTTGACGGTAGAAGCCATTCACACGCACAGCATAGACACCGTTAGGTACATTCGTAAGTGTTTGATTTACATCGAAAGTCTTACAATATGCCTCAATGCTGTAAATTGTAGTTTCGCTATTTCCTGCGTTTGACTTAGGAGCGGTAGCCCCCGTGTTGCTCCAAGCGGAGTAATCACGATTATTACGACCCAAGTCATGGTCTTTGATGAGATAAGTAGCATCGAAAGGATTCTCAACCGTTGCAGCAGCCATGCCAGCAGCCATATCAGCTTCACTCCAAAGTTTCCACTGAGAAGCCGTAGCGGTAGCATCATTACCACTGACATCTACGGTGGTACCGTTAGTTGTCAACATATCAAAAGTTGAATTTTTGATAGTGTAGGTATTAGCTTTACCATCTACAGCATAGAATATAAAATTCGTAGCACCACCATCACAATATGTTCCATTCAAATAATAATTTGATCCGCCATTTGAGACTACCGACTCCAACGTATAAATACCAACGGTAATCTTGGCAAGCTTCCAATAGTCTGCGTGATTGAGAACAGAAGCTTGAGTACCCCATTTGTTGCCCGGGCCCAACCATTTACCATTCGACACATTCTGGATGTAGTACGTGCCTGCATCCTGTGCTAACGTTGCGGATGTCCCTGCCATCAGGGCGCATGCCGCGATTAATAGTTTTAATTTTCTCATAACCTTATAGTTTTAGTTAATTTATTGATAGTTATGCATGATGATTTGTTTGGTGCTGAATGAATCCGATAGGTTGTCGCTTCCTTCGCTGCGGGGTAGCGCGTAGTGCAGCCAAGTTGAAGGAGGGAATGGCACCCTGACCTCTGATCTCGTAGATGCTATGCTGTATGGCCATCGATTTCATAATGTTTTAGATAAAAAAGAATAGTAGTAGCAGTTTTGATTTAAATCAATTGTCTTACAAATATAGACAATTTTTCAGCACATATTATAATAATGAATAGTAATTTAAACAAAGAAAGTATAAATTACTATTCATTAACTGAATTTGACAAGATTTTGGAATTTGTTCAGGCCATGAGCAGGTCGTTCTGCTGCAAGGGGTCGAAGGGGTCGGCACCGACGCACTTCAGGTTCTGCTGCAACTGGGCAGCGGAGCTGGCACCCACCAGGACGCTGGTGACACCACGCTGGGCCAGAATCCAGGAAAGGGCCATCTCGGCAAGCGTCTCGCCGCGTCGGCGGGCTACCTCGTTGTAGCCGTGCAGTTTCTGCAGCAGCTCGGGGGTGAGCATGCTCTCCTTGAGGAACTTGCCCTTCGACATGCGCGAATCCTCGGGAATGCCGCTCACTTTTCCTTCAGCCGTAGACTGACAGTTCAGGTAGCGGTCGGTGAGCAGGCCCTGGGCGAGCGGCGAGAAGGAGATGAAGCCCACGCCCTCGTCGTGGCAGAGGTCGAGGATGCCTTCCTGCTGCGGCTCGCGGTCGAGCAGATTGAGCCGTCCCTGATAGATGAGGCAGGGCACGTCGCGCTCCCTGAGATACTTGAACGCAAAGCGGGTGGCCTCAATCGGCCAGCGCGAGATGCCCACGTAGAGAGCCTTTCCCATGCGCACAATGTCGACAAGGGCCTGCAGAGTCTCTTCGAGCGGCGTAGCGGGGTCGTAGCGGTGGCTATAGAACAGGTCTACGTAGTCGAGGTGCATGCGCTGCAGCGACTGGTCGAGCGAGGCCATGAGGTACTTGCGCGAGCCCCAGTTGCCGTAGGGTCCGGGCCACATGTCGTAGCCTGCCTTCGACGAGATGAAGAGCTCGTCGCGATAAGGTCGGAAATCGTCATCGATAAGGCGTCCCATGGTTTCCTCGGCCGAACCATAAGGGGGACCGTAGTTGTTGGCCAGGTCGAAGTGGGTTACTCCGTGGTCGAAGGCGTAGCGTGTGATTTCGCGCGAACGCTCATAGCTGTCCACGCCTCCGAAATTATGCCAGAAGCCGAGGCTCACCTTCGGCAGCAGCACGCCCGAGCGTCCGCAACGCTCGAACTTCATCCCTCCGTCGTAGCGCAGGGGGTCGGCAAAATATTTTTCCATCATGCAGTAAGTAATTGTTTATAATTAAGGTCGGGGAAACCGACCTTCGCGACCGGACTATGACTCTTCCTTGAAGGCGGCCTCTTCGGCAGCGGCAATGATGTCCTCGCGCGAAAGTTCGGCTGGCGTATGCGTGATGTCGCTCAGGTCGAACTCATCGTCGGCAGCTTCGGGCTTTTCGGCCTCAACGGGACGCTCAGGCTTCTTCGGCTCGGCAGGTCGCTGCCCGCTCTTTGACTTCTCAGCACGGCGAGGCTCCTCTTCCTCGTGTGGCTGCTCAATGATGAAATTATTCTCAGCCTCCAGGTTAGGTGCGGCCATGGTAGGCTCCTCTTCCATCTTGGTGCGGTTGCTCTTGGCCTGGAAGATGGCGTCGATGAACTGCGGCTCGCGGCGCAGACGCTGCAGGGTTTCCTGCGAGGCTACCTGCTGGGATTCCTTCTTGGAATAGCCCTGTCCCTTGCCGCCTTCCACGCCCTCGATGACCACCACGTAGCCAAAGACGGGCGACCCCTTGTCGTCGGTCGTCTGCTTCAGCATCTTATAATCCATGCGCACCCGGTTCTTCTGCGTCCACTCTAAGAGTTTCGACTTGAAGTTCACCTCCTTATAGGCCACCTTGTCGATATTGACCATCTGGGCCAGGATGCGCTTCTCCATGAAGCGGCGCACGGCTTCGTAGCCCTGATCCAGGTAGATGGCACCCACCAGTGCCTCGAAGGCGTTGCCCGCCATGTAGCTGTTGTGCGACCGCTGCTGCCCCCTGCTCTGTATCAGTTCGGTAAGTCCCATCTCATTGGCCAGCCTGCCCAGCGTCTCGCGGCTGACGAGCTTCGAGCGGGTATTGGTGAGGAACCCCTCGCGCTTGCCTTTGAAACGCTCGAAGACAATGTGTCCTACCACGGCATCGAGCATGGCATCACCCAGGAACTCCAGCCGCTCGTTGTTCAGCGGTCGTCCTTTGTCGTTGCGCTGTCCCGAACTCTTATGGGTCAGCGCTATCTTGTAATGCTCAATGTTGTGGGGATAGAAACCAATAATCTGTGAAAGGGACTTCCGCAACTCCTTTTCGTCGCGGAAAGGCAGTCGTAAGCGCTCAATAATGTCTCTATAGTTCATAGTATATAGTTCATAGTCCATGTATAGTCCGTAGCGCAAAGTTCACAGTTGATTGCAGGTACAAATACCTATGAACTTTACGCTACGGACTATACATGAACTATTCTGCGTACTTCTTGAACACGACGCAGGCATTGTGACCACCGAAGCCGAAGGTGTTCGACAGGGCGGCACGCACGGTGCGCTGCTGTGCCTTGTTGAAGGTGAAGTTGAGGTTGTAGTCAATCTCCGGATCCTCGTCGCCCTCCTCGTGGTTGATGGTGGGCGGCACGATGTCGTTCTTCACGGCGAGTACGGTGGCCATGGCCTCTACGGCACCGGCAGCACCGAGCAGGTGGCCCGTCATAGACTTCGTGCTTGAGATGTTCAGCTTGAAGGCGGCGTCGCCAAATACCTCCTTGATGGCCTTTGCCTCGGAGATGTCGCCCACGTGGGTCGACGTACCGTGTACATTGATGTAGTCGATGTCCTCGGGCTTCATGTTGGCATCCTCCAGCGCGTTCTGCATCACCAGTTTGGCACCCAGTCCTTCGGGGTGCGAGGCAGTGATGTGGTGAGCGTCGGCACTCATGCCGGCACCTACCATCTCGGCATAGATCTTGGCTCCACGGGCCTTGGCGTGCTCCAGCTCCTCAAGAATCAGGCATCCGGCACCCTCGCCCATGATGAATCCGTCGCGCGAAGCACTGAACGGGCGGCTGGCCTTCTCAGGCTCGTCGTTGCGGGTCGAGAGTGCGTGCATAGCATTGAAGCCGCCCACGCCCGTAGCGCAGATAGCAGCCTCGGCACCGCCTGCCACGATGGCGTTGGCCTTGCCCAGACGAATGAGGTTGAAGGCATCGGCCAAAGCGTTCGACGACGATGCACAGGCACTGGCCGTGATATAGTTGGGGCCATGGAAGCCGTACATAATCGAGACCTGACCAGCGGCGATGTCGGCAATCATCTTCGGGATGAAGAAGGGGTTGAACTTGGGGCCGTCGGCCTCATGCACACCGTAGTACTTCACCTCGTCCTCGAAAGTCTTAATGCCGCCAATACCCACGCCGAAGACCACACCGATGCGGTCTTTGTTCTCCGTCTCCAAGTCCATCTGGCTGTCCTCTACAGCCTGCTTGGCAGCGATAAGAGCCAGCTGCGTGTAGCGGTCCATCTTGCGGGCTTCCTTGCGGTCCAGGTAGTCGTTCACGTTGAGGTTCTTCACCTCACAGGCAAACTTGGTCTTAAACAGGGTGGTATCGAAACTTGTAATAGGTGCTGCACCGCTGACGCCAGCCACGAGATTCTTCCACATCTCCTCGGGGTTGTTACCCACCGGCGTAACAGCTCCCAGACCTGTTACAACAACACGTTTTAATTCCATAATTTAAATTGTGAAAAATGAAAAGTGAAAAATGAAGAGTGAAGAGCAAAGAATTTCTTCACTCTTCACTCTTCATTCTTCACTTATAACCTGATTATTTCGAGTTCTCCTCGATGTAAGCGATAGCATCGGCAACCGTACCAATCTTCTCGGCCTTATCGTCGGGAATTGAGATACCAAATTCCTTCTCAAACTCCATGATGAGCTCCACGGTATCCAGTGAATCTGCACCCAAATCGTTAGTAAAACTTGCTTCGGGCTTTACCTCAGCCTCATCAACTCCCAGTTTATCAACAATGATTGCCTTTACTTTGCTTTCAATTTCTGACATAATTTTCTTTTTTAAGTGTTAATAATTTATTTCTTTCTTTAAATCGGGTGCAAAGTAACACATTTTCTTTCAGTTACGCAAGTTTTTTTGCAAAAAACTGACATCCGTCTGCACACTCAATGCTCATTTGTGCAACTTTTCTGCCCTTTTTCCTGTAAAAATAACACTTATTAAGATTGTCCAGCCTCGTTTATCAAAAATAATCCGAACCGCTTTTCACGATTCGGATTACTTTTTTAGTTGCCTATGATGGCACTGTAGGCTTCGCTACCGCCTACCACTCCCAGTAAGGTTGTTGCCACTGCGATGACCACCCTAATGACGATGGTCCATACGCTTGTCTTCTTTTTTTCACTCATTGCTTACCTTTCTTTTATTGGTTCACAGATTAGGGACGGTCGTTGTTGTCGCCGCCGTTGTTGTCATCGCCACCGTCGGAGTTGCTGCCGTTGTCGGGGTCGTCAGGGTCGTCCTCGTCTTTCTTCTTGTCGGGGTTGGGCAACTCCATCACCGACACCCCTTCGACCAGCACCTTCACCATCTTACCAGCCTCGGTAGCCTTGGTCTCAGGCTGGAAGATGACATGCACGTTGTCGACGTTCGAGCGGGCGTTGAACTTCTCGGGATCTTCCTCGCCAGTGGTCTTTATACCCAGTTTGAAGCAGCCCAGGTAGGGGATGCGCACTCGCTTCGAGTCCTTCAGCAGGTCGCTCATGGTGGGTCCCAGCTCGGAGAGCACTGCCAGAATATCGGCGCGCTTCACGGTGCAGTTGTCCTGCATCTTGGTTGCGAGGTACTCGATGCCCACGGTCTCGGTGATTACTACCCGGCCATACCACTTGCCATAGCCACTGTTCTGCGGGTTGTTGTTCTGATACTTACGATAAAAAAGTTTTGCCATAATGTTGTTGTGTGTTTTAAATGGTTTGTAAATTGTTTGAATTGTTTTTTGTTGTCTCTCGCGATTGACGATGCAAAGGTACGACATTTTCCTCATCTGTCAATGGCTTGTCGGGCGAGACGTAGGGCGAGAAGCAAAAAGAACGCCGGATGCAATCCAAGGCATCCGGCATTCCCTATAATAATAATATGTGTACTTACGGTCTACGACGGCCTACCAGCCAAAACCGTCATCTCCCTCGTCCCAGACGTTCTGACCACGAGACTGGAATTCATCATCATATACCTCTTCGGTAGGCGTTACCGCTGTGCCCGAATCATTGGGTTCCCCCAGGGTAGATGCCATAACCATCTGTCCTATATTACATGTAAGCACTTCCGTGCAGGGCACAATATATATTTTCTTTTTCATATACCTTAATTATATTTACATAGTTATTTAATAACAACCTTCTTGCCATTCTTAATGTAGAGACCCTTCTTCACCTCCTGTACGGGCTGTCCGTTCAGGTTGTAGAGATGGTTGTCCAGCATATCGGAAGAAATCACCCTCTTGATACCTGTAGTCTCACCCAAGAAACTCATACGTACACCACTGACATCCTGAGACACCTGGGGCAGCTCGAAGTAAGCACGGAAGCCCTTCATTGAGGCTTTATCAGAGCCCTTAGCAATCTTTCCGTCTTTGGTCACGCCATACTTGCCTTCCATACCAGGAGCAGCAATAGCAGCATAGGTTCCCTGGAACTTAGCACCATTACTATTTACTGCAGAAGCAGAAGCATAGTAACTGTTCATTGATTGCTTCTTGAACTCCAGTGCCGTGGTAATGGCTTCGGGCACATAAATCACGTAAGGAGTAGCAGCCGACAACATAGTAACCGATTTGAAGTTCAACTCGTTCAATTCAGCATTATACGAATCGAATTCGTAGGCTACAGCATCTTCGTGAATATCAGTTACCTGAACCTCAAACGGCAGGCAGATGGTGTTCCAGCGGGCAGCAAACGAGCGATTTAATGTAACATCGTAGGTGCCAGTAGCAAAAGAAAGAGCCTCGATTGAGGTTTCATCAAGCACCAGCGAAGGATAGTTCACCACTTCGAATGTAGAGGTGAGTGTGGTGAATGCCACTTCCTCGCTACTATAGTAGACCTTAATATAAGCTTCGTATTCACCCACCGTATTGGGCGTATAGGCCATAGAGAAGGTCTTGCTACCATCCAGTGCGATGTCAGCAGCATCGGCAGTAGCCACTACCTCGTCACCGACAAACAGTTTGGCATAGACACCCGTCTCGTCAGCACGCAGGCTGGTCACAGTAGCCGTAACGTTAATCTCCGTATCAACAAACGACGAACCTGTGGGGAGGGTCGTATTGGCAACGAAGAGATCATGAGCAGGAGCTTCGAGTCTCTTTACACCCTCAATGTTGTCAACCTGAGCGTTCGCGGCTTCGAACTTCACATAGTAGCTACCTTCATTTAGAGCATCGAGAGTCACATGATTCACGTCACCCGTCAGCTCAACGGTCTTGGCCAGCGTCCACTCCTTGCGGTCAGCAGAAGTATATACATCCAAGGTCTGCGTCGTACCAGTTCCATAATCATAATAAACTTTGGCATCGAAACTCAGCTCATTCTTACCTTCCTCGACACCTATCAGCTCAGTAATCATAGGTTTGGCACTGCCACTATTAATATAAGCTACACCATTGGCATAGTTCCACTCGCTGTACCAGCCAGCAGGCTTAGTGTTCTTCTCAAAGTCCTCAACGAAATCTGTAGGATCAATGAGATTAGCCGAGTAGTCGACGAAGGCGAACTTCGGGAAGTTAGATTCTTCAAAGTAAATCTTCAGGGTGCCTTCCCGCTCTCCGTAAGGAGCCTGGAAAGGAACGGTCAGTTTAATGCCAACGCTCTTGCCAGCAGGAATCTTTGCATTTGCAGTACCATTGACAACTACACCTTGGTCTGGATTGACGAAAATAGCATTAACCGGACGGTTTACATATTTGTCATCTGCAAGAATCATCATGTTGACTTCGGTATTACCAATATTCTTCAGCGTATAGATAGTAAAAAACTCTTCTGTCAGGTTGCCAAAGTCCTTCTTGTCGCCATCTTCAATAACGACACCGTTTTCGTCGGTCAGATACAGAGCATTTGCAGTGGTCTTGGTGAAGCCCTCGATGTCGTCGAGCTTGATGTTGCTACCCAGGAATTCAAGGATGACTGTGCCAGCGGGAACGCCGGTTAGGGTCATCTCAGTCAGGCCAGTGGTCTCTATATTATAATTGGTATAGGCACTCCATGTTGCACCACCATTGGTGGAATAGCGGGTCTTCAGCGATGTCACGTTACCCTGTCCAGATGCATTACGCGCAGCCTTGAATTTCAGCTTCTCGCCCTCAGCCACGATGAGCGGAGTGGTGATGATAGCAGAAGCCGTCCTGGTGTTGCTCTGAACGGCATAGCCAGAAGTAACGGCCCAGTCGGTACCCACCTGCCATCCCTCGGGGAACTGTCCGTCTGAGAAATCAACTATGAGGTAGTTGGGATCGAGCACCGTGCCCTTGCAAGGAATCGTGAAACTCGATGCGTTAAGGGCATCAAAGGTAAGCACGATGTTGCCGCTCTTCTCGCCCTGAGTCGTGGTCACCATCTGCACGGTGAAGGTAGCAGAGCTATAAGCAGGCACAGTTAAGCCGGCACTTCCATTAACCACCTTGAAGTCGTCAGCATCAGTAAACGAAACCACAAGATCTGCATTACCATTATTAGTAATGGTGTAAGTCTTCTCAGACACTGCACCGACATTCACCTTCTGGCCGAAGTCCTGCTCGGCGCCGGCTGCGACATTGATGGCGAAGTTGGCACCTTCTACTTCTTTGCCGCCGTAGAACAGGCGGATGTTGGCCTGAGAGGCGAGAATGCCGATGTAGTAGTTGCCGGCCTCTACCTCATTAGGCAATGTTGCAGTGAATGACTTCCAGTTGGTAGGATCAGTACTGATGGTTGTGCCAAAGTCGTCGCTGAAGGTAGTCCAAGTGGTGCCGTCAGCAGAATACTGGAGTACCAGGTGCTGATAGGTTGTGTTGCTGGTGCTGTAGCCCTTGGCCTCAACAATGAACTTCTCGCCAGCAGCAACGGTGAGCATCGGGGTCTTCAGACGGGTCAGTGTACCTGAATCAATATACCACGCTGTAGTATATGCGCCATTTGACTCGGTGAAATACCAGCTGCCATTAGTTGTCCATCCATCAGGCAGTGAAGTGGTATTGAATTCCTGATAGAGCTTGCTGGCATCGCGCAGTGTTCCGCTCACGTTGATGGTGAACGGCTCCAGTCCGCTTTCGCTGGCAGGCGTAATGACGACAGCCTCATCGGTGATATCCTGTTCAGGCATTGCCACGGTGAAGGTCACACCTTCTTCAGTAGGAGTAAGCTCAGTAGGACTAACGGTCAGGTTCGTGCTGCTGATGGTTGCCACGTAGGGCGTAGCGGCAGTGTTCTTCAGCGTGAACGTATGCGTGGTGCCGGCAGTGGCCAGACCGAAGTCGAACGATGCAGGCGAAGCTGTCAGCTCGGTCTCGCCGTCGAATACCTTCAGCTCAGAACCAGTCTTAGCCTGGTAGCCGATAGTGGTCTTGGGAGAGAATTTGGTTCTTTCGTTACCGCTTGCATCCCATTTTACAGCCATATAGTTGGAAGATGATTTACCGTAGAACGACAGAGATGTACCAGTGCCGGTAGTCTTCTGATAAATGCCAACCAGCAGGCTCTTGCCTGTATAAGCGTAGTCAGCCGACAGAAGGATATTCATCTTTCCACCTGCAACAGACAGGGTGCCACTATATACATTTGTCATGGTTTCCCAGTCAGTCATAGTGCTACTCGTAATGGTGGTGTTGTCTACTTCCTTCAGATAAACATCATACTCCATGCCACCCAAATCGTTTGATTCGGTTGTTGCATAGAATGTAAGTTTCTTGATATTCTTATTAATCATCTCTGTCAAGTTGGTTGCAGGGATGACAAACTGCGTCCTTTGCAGACTGCTACCATAAGTATTTACGGTAATGGGAACGTACGAGTTCGTATTTGTTTCCTCGTTCAGCGTCAGATAGGTATAGGCCGACGGTGTGAACTCACAGGCGGCACTCCAGCTACTATAGTTCTCACCATCCTTCTCACGCACGAATGCATAATAGGTGGTCTCGGCTGTCAGCTCGCTGAAGTCATAAGTAGCGGTGTTCACCACGGTGCCTGTTCCAGCTTCGGTGGCAGGTGTTTCGCCGGTGGTGTTGATGGCCACTTCCCAGGAAGTAGCGGCACCAGCCGTCCATGTGAGGGTGGCAGATGTGGTTGTCAGGTTGCTGATGGCAAGACCTGTGGGAACGGGATAGCGCTCAGTGGTCGCGAAATTAGCCTTGTTGCTGACAGGGCTTACATCACTACCCTTCACAGCCTTTACATAGACGTCGTATGCAGTTTCTGGAGTAAGACCGGTCAGCGTGTAAGGATTAGTGGTAACATTGTCAATAGTTGTTCCCTCGGATGCAGGGTCGAAGCCAGTGGCACCATAGATTACCTTCCATTCCGTCTCGTCGCTACCAGCCGTCCAGGCAAGCTCAACGCTGTTGTATGTTGCATTGCTGGCAGTTAAGCCCGTGGGTTTCGGACAGGCAGGAGCCTCAGAGATTTCCACATCATCCAAGTAGATATAGGCATCGCCATTACCATAGTTTGATGTACCTTTGAATACGATGACTACATTGTCTGTAAAACCGACAGGAATAGTAGCCTCATATTCCGTCCAAGTGCTAGCTCCAGTAAGACCAGTAGCCAACTCTGTAGTATAGGTAACACCACCATCGTTAGAGATATAGACGGAAAAATCACCACCCGTAGGATTCTTGTACCAGAACTTCAACTGCATAGATTTGCCAGCAGGCAAATTCATTGCAGGAGTCTTCAGGAAGTTTGTTAAGCCGTTGGTGTTATTATAAGAGTTAAAACGCACACAAGCACCATCATGACCTGATGCGTGATAGTTCCATCTGTTATTTATCGTGTTTGTAGTACCCTCACTGTTGTTCCAACAATCAGGAATACCTGATGTTATGTTGTTGAAGGTCTCTGTGAATGGGAATACTGTCACTGCACCACAGTCGGTGGTAAACGAAACGGCATTCGTCCAATCGCTCTGATCAGTAGCATCGCAATATGTGCGGACACGAGCCTGATAGCCTGTGTTGCTTTCCAGACCATCCAGAGTGTAAGGATTATCAGAAATAGTGCCATTAACATCCGTCCAATCAGCATCAGCAGCCTTCTTGTACTGAACATTGAAGTTGTCAGCATCCGAAGTCCAACTCAACTGCACAGAAGAACTGGTTATTTCACTTACGCTTAGACCTGTGGGAGCGATACAAGTTGGAGGCGTAGTAAACGAGAAATCATCTACATAAAGACGGTACTGATAGTTTGCATAATAGTAGACAGCAACATATTTCGTTCCTGCGGGGAACGTTTGCTCAAATGTTGTCCATGAAGTACTATTATAAGAAATCTCATCCCCAAAAGTGAAACTTGCTATTTCAGCATCTGTGGTTGAATAACCAACCTTGAATTTCTCGGTGCCACTGCTTGAAGATGCAGCGTAAGCAAATGTAACGGTAACACCAGTAGGAGCATTTAATTCAGGTGAAATTAGATACTGGGTATTATCACCTTTATCGCTGTAAGAGGAGAAGCGGAAACCATAAGAACCCGTTTTTTTTGCTGCCCCAACAATGGCAAATTCACTACTATTAAGTCCACTTAGATTGGCGGTTGTCCAACCATCCGTTGCAAGATTATAGTCCTCAAAACTATAACTGTAGGGCAGATCTTTAGCCTCTGCCCACGCCGGACTTACTCCTCCACATAACACTGCGAGGAGCGTTAAGAGTAGTAGTTTACTCTTCCTTAGATTAACATAATCTTTTTTCATAAGCATTTTTTTGTTAGTTAATATTTAAAATGTTTTCGATTCTCTTAGCCATTAATTTGTCGTTATAGTGTCCTTCTACCTCAACTACAAGCACTGTTACGATATCGTCATAATGTCGTAGATGATGCGGTCATGGGCTGTTATATGGCGGGAATAAGTAATACTTTGTCCTCCCACAAGCGGCTCTGGATGGCCTATACCAGTACGGGGATGATCTGTCAACTCATGATAAATTTTGTTGTATTTCTTATATAGCTGAGGATTCGACTTTTTCCATTTCTTTAAGACCTTTTCTGCCTCTGGCAATACACTAATCTTATAAATCATAAACTTTCAAAATAGGCATCAATCTCCTCGTGTGAGTTTAATGATATACACTTGCCTTCACGAAAGGCTTTTCTGGCAGCATCAATCTTAGACTGTAGATCAGGAGTTATCTCATTATCGTACTCTGGAACAAGACGCACCCTTCCTGCTCGTGCAGAACTGAGCACGACTTCCTCGCCTCTATGTGCCATTGCGATATATTTCGACTGGTTGGCTCTGAAATCTCTTGTTGTCACTATTGTCATGATAGTTGGTCTTTAGCGTTTTTGGGGACAAAGTTACGGAATAATCCTTTAAAAAAAGAGAAAATATAAGAAAAACTTACATTTTGCTTCATTTTTTCAACTATTTTCCACTTCCGTGCTTGCATCATGACCATTTTGTAACTATTCTTGCACCTCCGTACCTCCGTACCCCCGTGCAAAAAAAACATCTCGCGGAAGAAGTCTGCTGCTCCGCGAGATGCCGGTAAAGCGAGAGGTCGTCAAAACCGAAGGAAACGAGCGGTCGCTTTACCAAAAGTGTGTTTTCATGGTGATTAATATGTCTTGTCGGAGAAGGGGCGCAGGCTAACTCCCTATTTCCACCCAGAGACCTCCCCTATTGCCCCTGTTCCGGCGCACGTAGCGAGTCATGTAGGAGTTCATCTGCAGTCCTTTGCGCCTGCTGCCACGGGCGGCAGTCTCGTAGGGGTTGCGCGGCACCACGACGTGGAGCAGTCGGCAGGCGCGTCTCACGATGTTGTTGAAACTAAGACAGATGCCGTCCTCGTCCTGTAGCAATCCCGTCTCGTATGCCACGTGCAGGGCTTCCATCAGGTCGACGCTCGTTCCCTTCCAGCGCAGTCCCTCCTGCTCCTCATGGCTCAGTAGTCCTTTTACTTCATTGGCCAGCTTGTCCTGTGCTTCACGACGCATCTTCTGCTCGTCGGTGGCCATCGTGTTCTTCATGAAATTGTTGTTCATAGTCTTCTTTTACTTTTTATTATTTTGTTTTTATTTCGGGCTGGCTCCAAGACCCTCCCTTTCGATTGACGCTGCAAAATTAGCATATTAGAGTGCACAAAAAGTTCACAAACTCAACTTTTTGTGTTAAAATCTCCCGTTTTTCATATTATTTAACGTTCAGTGACCATCCATCCTGCTCTCGTCTGCCGATGTCAGCCGATACTTCTAAAGGAAACAACACCGCCACCTCAATGGGTCGGCCTCTCTTGAATATTGCGCGCCGTGGATGAACCACCAGCGCCGGGCTGATAATGCCGTCTGTGTCTCTGTATTTCTGTTCCATGCTGCAAAATTACCCATTCGCGCTGCAACCTGAAAGGCGAAATAGGCGAGAATACAGGCGATAAAAAAGAACTAAAGTCGCATAAAGCATTAAAAAGATGAAAAAACGTTTGGTAGTTTGAAAAAGATTCATTAGATTTGCATGCTAAAATACAAATAATAACATCAACAAATGAGTTTTACAGAACACGCAAACCGTATTTTCCAACAGGCCATACGCGACTATCACCTCACGGATCATGTGGACACTGCCATTCAAAATCCATACGACCGTAACTCCATCGACTTCCAGCTCTACCTGAAATGCTGGATCGACACGGTGCAATGGCACTTGGAAGATATCATTCGCGACCCACACATCAACCCGCAGGAGGCCCTGTCGCTCAAACGACGCATTGACCACTCCAACCAGGACCGTACCGACCTGGTAGAGGAAATAGACACCTACTTCCGCAAGCAGTACAGCGACGTGAAAGCCCAGCCCGATGCACGCCTCAACACCGAGAGCCCGGCCTGGGCCATCGACCGCCTCTCCATCCTGGCACTGAAGATATGGCACATGCAGGAGCAGGTGGACCGCAAGGACACCGACGAGGAGCACCGCAAGCGCTGCGCAGCCAAGCTGTCGGTACTGCTGGAACAGCGCACCGACCTCTCCACTGCCATCGACCAGCTGCTCGACGACTATCAGGAAGGCCGCAAGGTGATGAAGGTCTACCGGCAGATGAAGATGTACAACGACCCGACAACCAACCCAGTACTCTACGGCAAGAAGTAAATGAAGAAAGAGCACATCCTTGTGATACGCTTCTCGGCACTGGGCGACGTGGCAATGGTGGTGCCGGTGGTCTACTCCGTGGCGCAGCAATACCCCGACGTGCGCATCACGGTGCTTAGCAGGCCTTTCGCCCGTACCTTCTTTAACAACCTCCTACCCAACATCAACTTCATGTCGGCCGACGTAAAGAAGGACTATCGGGGCGTGAAAGGCCTGAACACACTCTACCGACGCTTGGTGGCCAAGCAGCCCACCGCCATTGCCGACCTCCATGCCGTGCTGCGCTCCAACTACCTGCGCCTGCGCTTCAACCTGGGCCGCTACCACGTGGAGCACCTCGACAAGCACCGCTCTGCCCGTCGCAAGCTCGTGGCTCGCGAAGGCAAGAAGATTCTCACTCCCCTACCCTCCCCCTTCGAGAACTATTCCGACGTCTTCGCCCGGTTGGGATACCCCATCGAGAAAATCACGTTCCAGTCCATCTTCTCCCAGCATACCGACGACAGCGGAAAGCCCGTTGGCGACCTGAGCCTGCTGCCCCAGGAGATAGGCAGCAAGCAGGCGGGCGAACAGTGGGTGGGCATCGCACCCATCGCCGCCCACAAGGGCAAGACCTATCCCCCTGAACTCACCGAGAAGGTCATCTGCCAGCTCCTGCAGCACAATCCCCACCTACGCATCTTCCTCTTCGGACGCGGCCCCAACGAAGACGAACTCTTCAGCCGCTGGCAACGCGAGATACCCCAGTGCTGCTACGTGAGCCAGCTACTGAATAGCATGGAGCAGGAGCTTATCCTCATGAGCCACCTCGACGTGATGATGTCCATGGACTCCGGCAACATGCACTTAGCTTCGCTCACCGCCACCCCCGTGGTCTCCGTCTGGGGAGCCACCCACCCTGCCGCCGGCTTCATGGGCTACGGACAGCAACTGGACAACGCCATCGAAATAGACCTGCCCTGTCGTCCTTGCAGCATTTACGGGCAAAAGGCCTGCAAGCGCGGCGACTACCAGTGTCTCTACGGCATCAAACCTGAGACGATTGTCGAAAAAATAACCTCATTATTAACTAAAAACTAAGTAAAGACTATGCAAAAGTATGTATGCGACGTATGCGGTTACGTCTACGACCCCGAAGTGGGCGATCCTGACAGCGGCATCGAGCCCGGCACCGCCTTTGAAGACATCCCCGAAGACTGGGTATGCCCCATCTGTGGAGTCACCAAGGAAGACTTCCACGCAGAGTAAAAACGTAATTTTAATACCAAGACTACGCTCGTTGACCTGCATCAACGAGCGTTTTTATATCCGCAAGCGGCCTGATAAAAAATAAAATAACCAGATATGGGAACGGGCAGAATTCTGGAGGGTGCATCGCTGCGGCCTCCAGAATCGCCCCGGGTGCTTTTATTTACTAACTAGCTTTGTTGTTCGGGCTGGCACGGTGCCTGCCCCTACTGTAGCCTGTAGGTGACGGGGATGACGTACTTGCAGCGCACGGGCTTCCCCTTCTGCTTGCCCGGTGACCAGCGGGGCATGGCGTTGACCACGCGGATAGCTTCGTCGCGCATGGCCTGCACACCAGCGTTGTGACTCTCAGCATCCTGACGTTCCTTCTCGGGCATCATGGCCGTGACAACCACCGGGCTTGCCCCAGACCCTTTAGGATTCTCCAAAACCTTGGCGTTCGACAGACTACCGTCTTTCTCCACGATGAACTGCACGATTACTCGCCCCTGCACACCATGCTTCGTGGCTGCCTCCGGGTACTTGATGTTGCGGGCAATGAACTGCATCAGTCCGGTATCGCCGCCGGGGAACTGAGGCATCTGCTCAACGACGTCGTAGATCTTGTCGTCGCCCTGTTGCTTCGTCTGAACCACCGTTGCCCCGCGCCGTCCCTTCTCCCCGAAGGTTTTCTTGGCCGGGCCCACGTCCATCACCGTGACCGACTCGATGCTTTCCGGCTCTATCCGGGCGAAGTCCTCGCTGGTCACCTCCTGTCCGTCGATTCTCAATTCGGTCTTCGACACTTCAAGAGCGATGGAGCGGTCGCCGGGAACAGTTTCCTCCTTGCCGTTGTTGTAGAACTTCACATCGGGCATGTGGCGTATTAGATAGCTGTCGCCGCGGCCGTTGGTGTTCTCATGAAATAGTCGAACGGCGGCGCTATCTTCTGTTGTGGCCGTCTTATAGTCCACGACGGTACGGGCCGTCATGGCCAGCGAGGCCATAACTATGGGCACGATGTAGAGGGCTTTGAGCCACGCAGTGCGGTTTGATTTTGTTTTTAGCATCATAAGGATTCTTTTCTTCGTTTTGGTTGTGTGGATGCCATTGGCGAGGGCACAGGCCTGAATGCCGGTCGCCTTCTGCATCAGCAGGTGAATGTACTGGCTTTCATCAAAGCCGCATGAGAGAACGGACGCATCGGCCTCATACTCGTGGACGACACGCAGTTCCTGGCGCAGGAACCACACCACGGGGTTGAACCATTGCAGAGCCGTGAGTACTTCTACGACCACAACGTCGTAGCTATGACGATGGCGCACATGCGCCTCTTCGTGAGCAAGTATAGCGGGCAACACCTCCGAGTGACCAACTGCTTTTGCGCACCAGTCGGCACGTGGCAACACCATCGTTTGCATCCATGAGAATGGCACCAGTGGCGCATCGACTACGCTTACAGTTGTGCCAGAGGGCAGAATGTGTTTTTCACCGCTACGGATAAGCCTCCTAAGTTTCCTGTAACTTTGTGACAAATACAGTAAACGGAGGATGGTGCCAGCCAGCATGACTATGGCTACCGGGATTGTCCAGTCAAAACTCTGATCCAAGGCTTCCGTTATTGACAAGAAGGTTGCATCGTCGACTGCGGCAGGCTCCATGATGGGGTATGCTCTGCTTTCTACGACTACAGTTCGATGCAGCGTAATGACGCACAGGGGCAATACAGCCGAAAGAACGATGGCAGACAGCAGTACTATGCGATTCAGCGTATGTGTCGTCTCGCGGGCTAGCAGCAGCATGTAAAAAAGGTAGAACACGGCTACCAGTGCCGCTACCTTCAGGTCGTAAAATATCAGTTCAGTCGGTAACATAAATTCGTAAGATTTATTGTTGCATCAATCATACAGTTTTCCTGTTCTGTAATAGGGAAAGTATCTCGTTGATGTCCTCCTGTGTCAGTTCGTCCTCCTCGGCGAAGAACGACACGAGCGACTTCACTGACCCGCCGAAGAAGGTGTCCTTAACGTCGTCCACCACCATTCGGCGGTAACGCTCACGCGTCAAGAGTGGAGAATAGACAAACGTCTTGCCCGTGCCGCACTTGCGTTTCTCCACGAAACCTTTCTGCTCCATAATCTTCAGGAACGTGGCAATGGTAGTGTAGGCTGGCTGTGGTTCGGGGTACTGTCGTTGTATGTCGGCCACGCAGGCTGCCCGTTGCATGTCCCACAGGATGTTCATCACCTGTATCTCGCCTTTTGTCAATGTCTGTTGCTTCATACGCCTTGTTCTATTTGTTTGCAAGGGCAAAATTACTATCAAATTAGAAAACTAAACGATTAGTAATCTGGAAAATCGCAAAAAGGGCGAATCTTTAACGTTCATTCTTAGTAATTCGCCAAGGGTTATTAGTAATTAACGCTCTTTTTCCTCATCCGCCCGATTATTTCAGAAAAACAATACAGGAAATCACGCCTGCCCTGAAACTTTCTTCCATATTATTTGCGCAATAAAGAATTTATTATACCTTTGCGCCGTCAATAACAAACCAGGAGAAAATGCCCACAAGGAAAGAAGCAGAAGATTACAAGCGGATTCTGGATGCCATGATAACTGATTTCAAACGTATGATGGCTGCCATGGACGAGGATATAGCCGACCTGCGTGCCGAGGCACTCCGCAAGAAGATGGGCGTCGACGAGGTCTACAAGCTGTTCCCGGAGTACATAATTCAAAACCAAGTCTGGTATGTCATTTCCGCTCATTTTTGAGGAAATGGGGCACAGCTCCATGTTAAAGTCTGTCATTCCTGCTCTACTTTGATGAAAATTCAGTAACTTTGCATTGCAAAGTTTGTAATACGGCAGACAATATGGCAAAGATAACAGTACAGAATACGCAGATAACGGTCATTAAGCAGAACGAAGATGACTATATCAGCCTGACAGACATGTTGAAGGCGAAAGATGGTGAATTCTTCTTCTCTAACTGGCTGCGCAACCGCAATACCATTGAGTTCCTTGGAATATGGGAGCGGTTGATGAATCCGAATTTTAATTGTGCCGAATTCGACATAATTAAATCTCAGGCAGGGCTGAACCGTTTCCGTCTCAGTGCCAAAGAGTGGACAGAGAAGACTAATGCCATCGGTATTATCTCAAAGGCAGGGCGTTATGGTGGCACTTACGCCCACA
>ONMA01000059.1 GCA_900318815.1 uncultured Prevotellaceae bacterium | reverse complement strand
CCATTCCGAACAGAGAAGTTAAGCCCGCCTGCGCCGATGGTACTGCAATGCAATGCGGGAGAGTAGGAGGCCGCCTTCTTTTTAAGTGTGAGAGTCCTGTTATCAGTTGTGATGACAGGACTCTTTCGTTATGATATGTTTTCATATAGTGCAGGGGTAAGCCATCAACCAGCCCGTTAATAGTTAATTTTTGTAGAGTAGATACAAATTATTTGCATATTGGTTTCTGCTGTTCATCATTTTTTTGTAAATTTGCAAGCAGAATCGTTGTAACTATCTAAATAACTTAAAAACATGAAACCAACTCTTTTTCTGCTTGCTGCTGGTATGGGTAGTCGCTATGGCGGTCTGAAGCAGCTTGACGGTCTGGGTCCCAATGGCGAGACTATCATGGACTATAGTATTTACGATGCCATTCAGGCTGGATTCGGCAAAATCGTGTGGGTCATCCGCAAGGACTTCGAGGAGCAGTTCCGCACGCAGATTCTTTCAAAATATGAGGGACAGGTGCCCTGCGAACTTTGCTTCCAGGCACTCGACGCTCTGCCCGAAGGGTTCAAGGTTCCCGAAGGTCGCGTAAAGCCTTGGGGTACCAATCACGCTGTCCTCATGGGCAAGGATGTGATCAAGGAGCCGTTCTGTGTCATCAACTGTGACGACTTCTATGGTCGCGATGCCTTTATGCAGATTGGCAAGTTCCTTGCTGGCCTGAAGGAAGGCTCGAAGAACGAGTATGCCATGGTAGGCTTCCGCTGCTGCAATACGCTTTCGGAGAACGGTAGCGTTGCCCGTGGTGTCTGTGCCTACAACGAGAAGCGTCATCTGACCGATGTCGTGGAGCGTACAGAGATTATGCGCGTGCCTGCCGACGGCCCCATCTGCTATAAGGATGAGAAGGGTGAGTGGCAGCCATTAGAGGAGAACGTGCCCGTCTCCATGAACATGTGGGGCTTTACTCCCGACTACTTCGACTACTCTGAGGCTTACTTCAAGGAGTTCCTGAGCGACCCGAAGAACATGGAGAACCTGAAGGCCGAGTTCTTCATCCCCCTCATGGTGAACAAGCTCATCACCGAAGGTACGGCCACCTGTGAGGTGCTCGACACCACCAGCGTTTGGTTCGGCGTGACTTACGCTGCCGACCGTGAGGCCACCGTGGAGCGCATCAAGAAGCTGGTCGATGAAGGTGTCTATCCCAACAAACTGTTTTAATTATTAATAGTACCCGTTCGTTTTTGATAGCCCGGTACACTCCGTGAGGTGTGTACCGGGCTTTATCTGTGAATATAGCGACCATAAGGGCAACTAAGGTCAACTTTTTTTTCGTCGTTTAGCAAAAAAGTAGTACCTTTGCAGCCACTATGCTAAAGAATATCATTTCCGACAAACAGTGCCTGGAGCTTAGGGCACTGATACAAGAGAGCGAGACCATTGTGTGCATCTGTCATCAGAATCCCGACGGCGATGCCCTTGGAGCCTGTCTCGGCTGGGCCGAATACCTGCGGGTGGCTCATGGGAAGAATGCGCAGGTGATCATCCCCGACCAGTACCCCGACTATCTGCAATGGCTGCCCAACAGTGACAAGATTATCCGCTACGACAAGCACAAGGAAGGTTGCGACTGGACACTGGAGCATGCCGACCTGATCTTCTGCCTCGACTTCAACACGACGAGCCGTGTCGACCAGATGCAGACGGCACTCGACCAGTCGCCCTCCCGCAAGGTGCTGATAGACCATCACCTGAATCCCGACGTCAAGACGGTGCTCACGGTGTCGCAGCCACAGGCCTCGTCGACCTGCGAGCTGGTGTTCCGCTTGGTGTGGCAGTTGGGTGCCTTCGAGCTGATGACCAAGCACTTTGCCACCCCCGTCTATTGCGGCATGATGACCGATACGGGGGCCTTCACTTACAACAGCGATTCGTGCGACATCTATTTCATCATCAGCCAGTTGCTGACCAAGCGCATCAACAAAGACCGCATCTATCGAAACGTCTACCACACCTTCTCCGAGAACCGTCTTCGCCTCATGGGCTACGTGCTCTACAAGAGTCTGGTGGTCAATGCCCCCTGCCACGCCAGCTACTTCACCCTGACACGTGCCGACCTGAAGCAGTTCCAGTTTATGAAGGGCGATGCCGAGGGACTGGTGAACATGCCGCTGCAGATGAAAGGCCACAAGCTGAGCATCTCGCTGCGCGAGGATACCGAGCGCGACAACCTGGTGTGGGTGTCGCTGCGCAGCGTTGACCGCTTCCCCTGCAACGAGATGGCTGCGCGCTTCTTCAATGGCGGCGGACACCTGAATGCCTCGGGCGGACGTCTCTACTGTTCCATTGACGAGGCCGTCAAGGTCGCTAAGCAAGCCATCGAAGCCTATCGCGACATGCTCATGGCCTGAGAAGTGGCAGAGGCGTATGGAGTTAAAAAAGACTAAGGTTGCGTAAAAATCATCGTGACGGCTCTCCTAACTCCTAACTCTTTCGTAACTTTGCATCGAAAATACATATACTATTAAGAATTATGAGAAGAATATTATTGTCGTTCTGTACGCTGACGCTGATAGCATGCGCGGTGGTGTCGTGCAGCGACTATGAGACCTATGGCGACAAGAAGGACAAAGAGCGTGCAGCCATCAGCAAGTTCATTGCCGACTCGGCCATTACCGTCATCACCGAAGAGCAGTTCAAGGAGCAGAACTACACGACGAATGCTACAAAGGGAAACAACCAGTTTGTCTACATCACCAACAGCGGCGTCTACATGCAGATTGTGCGTAAAGGCTGCGGCAAGCCGTTGCAGGAGAAGGAACGTGCCGACCTCTTGATACGCTTCTTCGAGTTGTCGCTTTTCGACTCCACGATTATCTACAACGACATCCGTCCCTACGACCCCGACGTGATGAGCATCACCCGTGCGGGCAGCACCTATACCGCATCGTTCACCGAGGGCGTGATGAAGGACAGCTATGGCGAGTCGGTGCCCTCGGGTTGGCTGGTGCCTTTCAACTATATCAATGTGGGACGTCCGCGCACGGCCGATGACGAGATCTCCAAGGTGAAGCTCATCGTTCCCCACACCCAGGGACATACCATCGCCTCGAGCTACGTCTATCCCTACTATTACGAGATTACCTTTGAGCGCAAGACCGACTTGCAAGATTAATCATCAACTAAAATATAACGGAAAATATGACATTGATAAAATCCATTTCCGGCATTCGCGGAACCATCGGCGGGCCTACGGGCGACACGCTGAATCCGCTTGACATTGTCAAGTTCACAACGGCATACGCCCAGTTCATCGGCGGTAAGAAAATCGTGGTGGGCCGCGACGGCCGCATCTCCGGCCCCATGGTGCGCGACGTGGTGTGTGGCACGCTTGTGGGCATGGGATATGAAGTGATAGACATCGGGCTGGCCACCACCCCGACCACCGAGCTGGCCGTGCGCTGGCACGAGGCCGACGGCGGCATCATCATCACCGCCTCGCACAACCCCACGCAGTGGAACGCGCTGAAGCTGCTGAACCGCGAGGGCGAGTTCCTCACGGCAGCCGACGGTGCCGAGGTGCTGCGGATGGCAGAGGAAGAGAAGTTCGAATATGCCTCTGTAGAGCAGTTGGGCCGCGTCATCATGGACGATACGATGAACCAGCGCCATGTGCAGTCGGTGCTCGACCTGCGACTGGTCGACACCGAGGCCATCCGACAGCGCAAGTTCCGCGTCTGTGCCGACACGATTAACTCAGTGGGCGGCATCATCCTGCCCGAGCTCTTCCGTGCATTAGGCGTGGAGTTCGAAATCCTGAATAGCGAATGTACAGGGCAGTTTGCCCATAACCCCGAGCCTTTGGAGAAGAATCTTGGCGGCATCATGGACAAGATGCGCCAGGGAGGCTTCGACCTGGGCATCGTGGTCGACCCCGACGTGGATCGTCTGGCCTTTATCTGCGAGGACGGAAAGATGTTCGGTGAGGAGTACACGCTGGTCAGCGTGGCCGACTATGTGTTAGCACACGGTGCAGGCAACACGGTGAGCAACCTCAGTAGCACCCGTGCCTTGCGCGACGTCACCGAGCGTCATGGCGGCAAGTACACGGCAGCAGCCGTGGGCGAGGTGAACGTGACCACGAAGATGAAGGAAGTGGGTGCCGTGATTGGCGGCGAGGGCAATGGCGGAGTCATCTATCCCGAGAGCCACTACGGACGCGATGCCCTCGTAGGTATCGGCCTGTTCCTCTCGTCGTTGGCACAGAAGGGCCTGAAAGCCAGCGAACTGCGCCGCACCTTCCCTGACTATCAGATTGCCAAGAACCGCATCGACCTCACTCCCGAGACCGATGTCGATGCCATCCTCGTGAAGGTGAAGGAGATGTTTGCACAGGACAAGGACGCTGCCGTCAACGACATCGACGGCGTGAAGATAGACTTCCCCACGAAGTGGGTACATCTGCGCAAGTCGAATACCGAGCCTATCATCCGCGTCTACAGCGAGGCTTCCACCATGGAAGAGGCCGATGAGCTGGGCAAGCGCCTCATGCAGGTGGTCTACGACATGCAGGCTAATTCCTCATTAGCGTGAGGCATAATAAAAAATGTGGAGCGTGAAATGAACACCGAGGCTCATTTCACGCTCCACTGTATTCGTTAGATACTACGCCACCTTGCCAAGCTCGTATAGCCTTTCGGGTGCGACATCAGCACCGTTCTTCCAGAAGATGGTGTCTTCGAGGCCGAACTGGATGAACTGCTCCTTGTCGCGCAGTTCCTCGAAGGCGGGATAAGAGAGCAGCGGCGTGAGGTCAACCTTCAGCGTCTCGCCGGTGCTGAAAGTGCAGAGCAACGTGTAGTCGCCCAGGTACTCTACATCTGTAACTGTCAATAGCATAATCTTGTCATTTTATATCGTTTTCGACGACAAAGTTAAGCATTTTCTTTCAATTTTTGTCCGCTTTCCCCGTTAAAGATGCAAAAAGCGGGTGAGGAATCAACATTTTTCTATTTCCATCTACCTAAATCGTCACTTTTGATAATCTACAAATCTCCGTACAATGATACGGTTTTTATTCGAATTGTTTGGAAAAGAGTTGGCGGGCGAAGAAAGTAAAACGATGTTTCTTCGCTTGCTTTTTGCATCTTTAACGGAGAAAAGGTACAATAATTGGAAATAAAAGCTTAACTTTGTCATCGAGAACAATATAAAACGACAAGATTATGCTATTGACAGTTACAGATGTAGAGTACGTGCGCGACTACACGCTGCGCCTGACGTTTAACACGGGCGAGGTGCGGCTGGTGGACTTCACGCCGCTGATGCAGAAGGGCATCTGTCGCAAATTGCAAGACCTTGATTACTTCAAGTCGTTCCGCCTCGACCCCTTCACCGTCGACTGGAACGACGAGATAGGCTTCGCGCCGCTGTACCTCTACGAGAGGGGAATGGCGGCATAAAGAATAAAGGTACAGACGGAAAAGAGATTCTCGAACAGCGAATGACATTGAGGTTACTGATTGTTACGCCATTCAAAAGTTGGATTATTGACTCAGCTATGAATTCTTCTAAAAATAAAAATAGGAATAGATGAATACAAATGTATTGAGAACCCCATCACCCGTCAGCGTGAAACATTCTGAGGAGTTGTCTGCCAAGCCGCGCAAAGGTTGGGCAAGCCGTTTTGCAGGTGTATGGAAAGATAGCCGTTCAGCGGAAGAAATCGTTGAAGAAATCCGTGCGGCCAGAACAGCAAACACTTTTGAAAATCTATAAATCTCCGTACAATGATACGGCTTTTATTCGAATTAGCCGTGGAATTTGAGGAATAATTGTGTCTTTCCCGTCTCATTTTCCGAAAAAAGCGATTAAAAGAGAATAAATTTTGATGTTTATAAGTGGAGTGTGAAATGAACCTCGATAGTCATTTCACGCTCCACTCTTTTTATATATCGCTTAACCCACATTGCAGTGGGCGGGGGAATTACACTTCTGAAAAACATCAAAATAAGTTCTCTTTTCAGCTTTCTTTGATGCATTTATTCTGTAACTTCTCATCACCCTCTGGCATGATTAGGTGTTTACCTGATTACCTCTTTACGGCCATTCTTGATATACACGCCTTTTTCCGTTGGATTCTTGCCAATCTTCCGTCCGTCCAGTGTGTACCATTGATTATTAGTTGCTGCATCATGTTTATTCTGACTAATTCCTGTCGCCTTTCCATCAATAGTCATGGTGGTATTAACTTGTTCCGTAAAATAGTAGATGCTGATATCGTTCTCTGTCAGCTTCACATCCTTCAGTATTACGGCATAGTCGCCAGTTGGCATCTCTGAGTCAACTTTCACTTTCAGTGTAGCGATTTCGCCATCATTGCCAGTGAACTTTTCCTCATACAGAGAACTGCATAGGAAACGGATGGCTCCATCAGACTGTTCGCTGAGCGTCAACTCGTGTTCGTCCTCCTCGGGTAGACGTCCTGCGTTAAGTGTTCCTTGAATACGCCCCTTGGCCGACTTTAACGCCGTTACACCCTCTGGCAAATAGAGGTCTAACTGGAAGCCACGGATGTCAGCTGTGTTCTTCATATTGATTGAGATAGAATACTCCTCTGAGCCGGCAGTCGCAGTGAACGGCGTAATATATATCACATTGTTTATATTGCTGATGTCTGTCACCTCCAACGGATTGTCGTTAGGGGACAATGCTAACCTGGCATGGTTGGAGCCGTGTACGGAGCCAGTGTGGATGATGTTAGCGATGCCTGTATAGTCCAACACGTCTATTACGTTGTCGGCGTTAACATCGGCGGCTTTTGCATTGAAACCTGTAGGGGTATTGCCGTGGATATAATTGGCTATGCCAGTATAGTCGCTGACGTCCACCTTTCCGTCACCGCTGATATCGCCTATGATATACGTAGAAACAACGAGCTTCTGGGTTACGAGGTCGGTAAGATAGAACTTGCTTATGTCGTTCTCCGTCAGCTTCACATTCTTCAACTGGATAGCATAATCTCCATCTTCCATATCATCAGCAACGTTGACCTGTAGCGTAGCAATCTCACCGTCAGTACCAGTAAGAGTCTCTTCGTACTGCGAACTGCACAAAAAGCGGATAGAGCCGTCCGACTGTTCGCTGAGCGTTAGCGTATGTTCATCTTCATCTGGAAGGCGTCCGTCACAGAGTGAACCTTGTATCTTTCCCTTGGCCGACTTCTCTGCTGTCACGCCTTCAGGCAGATAGAGGTCGAACTGGAAGCCACGGATACTTGCTGTGTTCTTCATCTTCAACGAGATTGTAGCTTGTGTGCCTGTCCTGACCTCTGTCTCTTCAACGTAGATGACATTATCAATTTTCGAAATATCAGTAATCTCGATTTCTGACGGTTCATTATCGTTATCTATTTCCACTATTTCCTTGAACTCCTTCCAGTAGTCAGCTGCCATATATGCAGCCTTGCAGCCTTGCATCACATAAAGAATGGCATTGGCACGATTGCTAAATACATCTTGTGTTATGGTAACAGGAATGGACATTTCTGCTTTTACAGATGTCAAATTGTTACAACCATATAAAGCTTCATTTCCGATGCTGGTCACGGAGTTGGGAATGGTGATGGAGGTCAGACCGCTACAATGTAAGAAAGCATTTTCTCCGATGCTGGTTACGCTGCTGGGTATGATGATGCTGGTCAAACTGCTACAGTATAAGTATTTACAACTTATTGTTTACCAAATTGTTGTGATTTAAACGGTAGAAAAGTGATGACGTGGATTCTATGGATGGAGAGAATGATGAAATAATCAAAAAGCAAGTGTTAATCATAATAAAGGTTGAAGACATAAGTCCTCAACCTCCGAGTTATTTTAGGGTGACCGGTGCACCTTGGAAAGAAAATCCTTTCCCACAATCTACTCAGGCCTTACTCTGTTGCCAGACTTGACATAACTAAACTCGAATGGTGTATATTAACATGAGCACATCTAATAAGACAGAAGCCAATCCTAACCAAAATGCTACTGGATTTGTAGATAGAAGTCCAGCCACTGTCAATACTATTGATAACACGCTAATAGCGGATTGCCATGTATTCAGCTACCCTTGTACCATGGCTCTTCCGAGCATCATACAATCGAAATAGATACATCCGTAGCCAATTATCTAAATCTATGTTGATATACAGGTTAATATCAATGATAAGGTACTGAGACCAACTTCCTCTTCCGCAGAGGAGTACTTGAGTGTAGGTAGTATCTTCTTTTGAAAAAAAGATTTAACTGCCTACACTTTCTTACTTGCAAAATTCTTTACGTTCATAATCATGTAAAAATTTAAATTTAATTTCCTTGGCTTCTTTATATCGTGTATCCAGCATCACACACCTTCTGAATACTTAGGAGCGTCCTACTCTCCCACAAATATATGCAGTACCATCGGCGTTGCAAGACTTAACTTCTCTGTTCGGAATGGGAAGAGGTGGTATCACTTGCGCTATAACTCCTTCTAATTTTTTGTAGCAGACGATGGTATCGAACCATAAACTTTAAGTTCCACCTGTGCATCTGCTTGTTTCATATTAACTCCCTAATTGCCAAATAAGTACACTAGATAATATGGCGATCTTATGCTCATACTTTATTGTTTTAT
>ONMA01000005.1 GCA_900318815.1 uncultured Prevotellaceae bacterium | reverse complement strand
GTGTGTGAAGAAGGTCTCGGGGTTCTCAGCGGTACCACGGGTGATAGGACGCTCAGGCGACATAGCACGGTCGCGGAAACGCTTGATGTACTCTTCCTTCACCAGCGGACGAACGTCCTCCTGGTCGAGCAGCTCAATCTTGTGATACTCGTGAGAGGTGCGGAAACCGTCGAAGAAGTTCACGAACGGCACGCAGGTCTCGAGCGAAGCCAGGTGAGCGGCGGCGGTCATATCCATCACCTCCTGTACAGAACCCTCACAGAGCATGGCGAAACCAGTCTGGCGGCAAGCCATCACGTCCTGGTGGTCACCGAAGATACACAGAGAGTGGCTGGCCAGCGTGCGGGCAGAAACGTCGAATACGCAGGGAATCAGCTCACCGGCAATCTTGTACATGTTAGGAATCATCAGGAGCAGACCCTGAGAAGCGGTGAATGTAGTGGTGAGGGCACCAGCCTGCAGCGAACCGTGAACGGCACCGGCAGCACCAGCCTCAGACTGCATTTCCTGAACACTGACGGTCTGGCCCCACAGGTTCTTACGACCACGGGCGGCCCACTCGTCAACATGCTCCGCCATAGGCGAAGACGGGGTGATGGGGTAGATAGCAGCTACCTCCGAGAACATGTAACTCACGTGAGCCGCAGCCTCGTTACCATCACAGGTGATAAATTTCTTTTCTTTAGCCATTTTGTTTAGTTGATAAAATGTATTAAGTGAATAATGTAATTATATAGATCCTTTCAGATGATTTTCAATGTTACGGATTCTGTCGGAAATGCTGATGATTTGCAGTAGCACCGCCCAACCGACGACTGAAGCACCGATGCCACCCACAAAAGTCAGAATGGCTTGCGGGAAAGCCATCTCAATATTTGACTCCAGAATTCCCTTGCTAAAGAGAACCGTAAAGAGAGTGCCGCCAATCAGGCCTGCCCAGGCGATGACAACCAACAATTGTTCAATCTTTGTTCGCTTCATCAGTAAACTTAAAATGATACCTAAAAATGATGATTTGTTTTAAAACGGTGCAAAGGTACGAAGAAATTTCCGAAATGCAAAGCGGAGATTGCAAAATAATACTAAATTGATGGTGATTTTTGCTTTACCTATAATATCGTCTCTTGGGCGAATCAATGATGTTGAAATCCTCAATATGGTTGATTTCAGGCATTTTGCTTCCCATTTCACCCACGACAGTGATGACATCGAAGCGCCAAGGATTGTCGATTTTTCGATAGTGGAGGTAGTGGTTGATGGCGAGGCGCAGATTTTTCCGCTTCTGGTAGTTAATGGCCTGTATCGGATCTGCGAAGTCACGGTTGCGTCGCGTCTTCACCTCGACGAACACTATCCTTTCCCCTTGCCGAGCTATGATGTCGATGTCGCGGTGTGTTGAGTGCCAGTCGCGTTCAAGGATGACATATCCCTTTTCGCGGAGATAGGCCACAGCCAGCTCCTCGCCCCAGATGCCCATCTGCAAGTGTTGGGGGCCTTCCTCCAACAGTCTCTCGCGATTATTGCCTCTTTCCATCAAAGCCAGACATTTCTTCATGGCATCGTGCATCCATCCCTTCTCGTCTTTCATATTGGTCAGCAACCGTTCCAACGCCATGTATATCTTCTTTGCCTCCTCCATTTGATCCTCACCCACCCGCATCTTCAGCATATCGACTGCCGTCCAGAACATCGCCGTCGAGGCGTAGGGGCTCTTGTCAGTGGCGTAAATCACTCTTGCCGCTTCGTAAGCCTCCTCCTTGCGCCCCTGGTTGCGCAGTCCGAATACTTCGTTGATGGTCATAACTTGTTTTTTTTCTTTGCTAATGGCAGATTGAGATGATTTGTTTAAATCGGGACAAAGATACAAAGATTTTCGCAAATATGTTTCGTTTTGCAGAAAATCTTCACCTTAATTTATATAAATGTTTCATATATCTTCTGACGTTAAAGGTTTTCTATTTCGTCATCTTCATCCTCCCACGACCAGATGAACGAATGTTTGCCGTCGCACACGATTCGCCCGTCCTTGAAGTCTACACGTAAGTCACTTCGGCGCGTGCGCCAATCATCTGCTCGGCCTCGCGGGCCAACTGTCGGTTGAAGGAGCCTTCCCTCAGCGAACCGACGATAAAAAGGATTTTCTTCATATATTATCCGCTTAAATATCCTTGTCTCCGACATGCTTTGTCTGCATTCTGGTGCAAAAATAAGCAATTATTCCAAAAGCCCCAAATTTGTTTGGCCAAAATATTTCCAAACCCCCATATCTTAAAAATTTACTTCCCTTTTTTCGAAATAAGTAACTCAAGTCTGTTTCTCCTTTAACGATTACATACTATGCATTCAGCAATGGAAATAGTTACATTATATCGAAAAGTTATCATATTTTAAGCAACCTTATATATATTACAGCCCTTCGATTTCCTCGGGGGTGAGGCCCATGATCTCCGCAATGTCCTTGACAGCAAAGCCCTTGGCCTTCATCTTGCTGGCGGTATTCCGTTTGTTCTCTTCTATACCCTCCTTATACTTAATCTCAGACTTTGCTTCGACTTCCTTTATTGTTCTTTCGGCTTCATTTATTTTTCTTTCGGCTTCATTTATTTTTCTTTCGGCTTCATTTATTTTTCTTTCGGCTTCATTTATTTTTCTTTCGGCTTCATCAAGAAAAGCGTTCTCCACCCGCACGTCGTCCCAATATTTGTCATATACAGCCATTTCTTCCTCGGTGTATGCCGATTCCTCAACGATTTCGAGGGCCTGACTGATTTCAGGGTTGTCAAGCAGTTCCTGTGGAGCCTGCTTGGTATCTTCGTCTATCTCTGTGAGAAAGCGGAGCCACAATACCTGCATCTTCTTCTCGCTAAACGTCTGGGGCTTGAACTTAGGCAGTTCTACGAACACAAGGTGAAGCCCCTCAATGACCTTATCGGAATGCTGCTCATGCACCATACGATAGTAATGGTAGTAGTCCTTAAGGTCTGGCTCGAAGATTTCGTTGACAAGGTTGAGCGAATAGACAGGCTGCAACAAACGGTATTTCTTGCTCTTGCCCAACTGACGGACGTATGCCTTAGCGGCGTTGAAGAGTACTCGGCGCTTGAACTCCGTAGTCCACGACAACTGCATTTCAACAATGAACTGACGGCCACCTGTCTCCCTGCAACGCACATCAACGATGCTGTTCTTGCTTGCGGGTGTGCGTGGAGCCATCTCGGGTGGCAGGTATTCGATGGACTCAATCTCCTTGCCCTTCTCCAATGGGAGCAGGGCATTAAGCAGACTCATCACCAAGTCAGGATGCTCGCCGAATATCTTCTTGAAGGTCAGGTCGGCTTTCGGGTCTAAGTACTTTGCCATAGTCGTATTGCTTTCAAACGATGGTGCAAAGTTATTGATTTTTTCCGAGATTAGCGAATAATCGGAAGTAAATTCAACCTTATTTTGTATTATTATGTTAAACAAGGTGCTTTTGCCTGTTTATTCTTTGCTCTTTGCAAAAAAATGCTTAATTTTGCTCAAAAATACAAGTATAGCATGAAACAAATCGACGACTTGATGCCACTGGCAACACTTGAAGACCTGCGGGCGTTCTGTCAGGACTATGCCCGCAAGGATAAGAAGTTCAATAAAGTGCTGACAAAGTTCCTCAACGAACGGTTTATTGAGGATGAGGATTCTGCCGCTGACTTCATCGCACGGCTGGAAGATGCCTTCGGCACGGAGAAGAATATCGGCGACCGTTGGCACAGCTACTATGTGACGGACTGGGATGATATTAACAGCGTCTCGACAGACGTGCTGAAGGATGCACGCCGACTGCTGGACATGGGCAATGCCAGTGCTGCCCTGCAGATAGCCATGCGAATGTTTGAGCTCACCGATGCGGAAGACCTGAACTATATGTACGAAGATGATGAAGACGGATGGCTTACAGACGTTCTTGAGGACTACGGAAAGCTGCTGGTGGAGAGCATCGGTTCGGACAGCGTGCCCCAGGAGGAGAAAGACGAGGTGATAGGCAAGCTGAAGATGATGGTGAGATCGGAAATCTGGAACTTAGGCTACTGTGATATGGGGCATTTGTTTCAAGAGGCATCTGCCGCCTCACAGTCTGACGATGCTATGCTGCGTCTGCTTGACGAAATGATATCGCAACCGGGACTCTACGACAGCGACCGTGCCGAATATGCCCTACGCAAGATTGGAATCCTTGAGAAAACAGGACAGACGGATGAAGCCCGGAAAACCATCAGGCAATATCTCTGTCTGCCGGAAGTCAGAAAACACGAGGTGGCGAAAGCCGTAGAACGGAAAGACTACGCGGAGGCTGTCCAGCTCATCAAGGATGGTCAGAAGATAGCGACCGAAAATAACCGAAGCACTAAGGAATGGAAAGAACTTGAACTCGACGTTTACCGACGGACGAACGACAAGGCGAAGCAGACAGAACTGTGTCGCGAACTCTTTGTGCAGGAAAGGGGTTCGATGGACTACTATCACGAGCTGAAGAAACTGATCGACGCGAAAGAATGGAAAGCCTTCCTCGCACAACTATTGAGCGAGACCAATATGCAGGCATGGTATAGCTCCAGCATCGAGGCGGACATCTACGTCGAGGAACAAGACTCAGAACGTCTGTTCGACCTGCTCATGGATCCCAGTCACCATACATTAGACATGTTTGACAAGTATGCCCATCACCTCAGCGCAACTCACTCCGACGAAATCATCACCGAGTATGTCAGCATGGTGAAAGACTATGCCACACGGAACATGGGCGCCAAGCACTACAGCCGCATACGTCAGGCCATGGAATCCATGCTGAAGCTGAATAATGGGAAGGCCGCCGCCCACCAGTTGGCCGAACGTTTCCGTGATGTCTATCGCCGCCGCACGTCGCTCATGGCTGAAATCAGTAAGTTTTAGGTGTTTTCTTTACGCTAATAGACAACAGGGAACGAACGTTATGTAGGCATGGAGGCGAATGACAACCATATCGCACGGTTAGAATCAGAAATCCAGTATCTGAAAGGATTGCTGGATGAGAATGGGATTCCATACGACTATGAGGCGTTTGTGGAAACTGCCAGACGGGAGGAACCTGTGCGGATTGAATTCCCTGTGCTGACGGCAGAGCATGCTGTCCAGTTCTATTCATACTTCCGGGGACGCAAGGATGTGTATGTGAAGCGCGGGGCGAAGAAAGGGTACCATACACAATGCAATAATTTCTGGAAGGCGGGGATATGTCCCAAGGAGAGAGGCGAAAAGGTGAAATGCCAAGAGTGTCCGGCAAAGGATTATAAAGAATTGAAGGTATCGATTATCTTGCAGCATCTGAAAGGGGCAAAGGAGGATTGCTCGGATGTCATTGGCCTGTATCCGCTTTTCCCTGATGGAACGTGTTGGTTCCTGGTGTTTGATTTCGACAATCATGATGAGGATGCGGATTCCTCAAAAGGCTGGGAGCTGGAGGTGGATGCGTTGCGGAAGATTTGCCAATCGGTAGGGATAGATGCGCTGGTAGAGCGTTCCCGTTCTGGGCGAGGTGCTCATGTGTGGATATTCTTCAGCGAAGCCATCCAAGCCGCGAAGGTACGCAGGTTTGGCGAGGCGTTACTTGCAAAAGGCTCTGAATCGGTGAGCCTCAAGAGCTTTCGATACTATGACCGTATGATGCCGATGCAGGATTATCTGCCAGAAGGGAAGTTGGGCAATCTCATCGCCCTTCCTCTTCAGGGGCAGGCGCTCCGCAAGGGGAATAGTGCATTTGTTGATGAATATTGGAGACCGTATAGAGACCAATGGAGCAAGTTGCTGCATACGCGGAAGTTGACTGAGGCCGAAATGGACGCATACATCAGGTCATGGTGCCCTAAGGATAATACGATGCAGATGTTCCAGAGTGACAAAGTAGATGAACAAGAGGACAGCAATATGCTTCTCTTCGGCAGTAGTCCCAAGCCATCGAGCCGATATTTCAAGAATGATGATGTCACGGGAACGATAAAGATAATACTGGCCGATGGCATATACATCGACAAACGGAATCTAAAGCCCCGTTTGCAGAATGCCATCAGGCGTTTGGCGGCATATTCCAATCCGCAGTTCTTCCAGAATCTGGCGTTGGGATTTTCCACACGTGAGACACCTCGGATAGTCTACGATGGCTATGACGAGGAGAATTATATCGTCCTGCCGAGAGGATGCTTTGAGGAACTGAAGAACCATTTTTCAGATGCAGAGATTCCGTATGACATTGTGGATAAAAGACAGACTGGAAGGCAGATTGCTGTTTCTTTCAATGGGGAACTGTATCCTGAACAAACTATTGCTGCTGAACGATTGTTGTCATTCGATATGGGTATGCTCGCCGCTGCGACGGCTTTTGGAAAGACGGTTATCGGTGCGAACCTGATTGGTCGTCGGAAGGTCAATACATTAGTGCTGGTACATACCGTTGAGATTATGAACAACTGGGTTCGGGACTTGAATAGGTTCCTGACCATCAATGAAGAGCTGCCGACCTACACCACTCCGAAGGGACGTGTCAAACAACGTGATTCCGTCATAGGCACTTTTTCCTCTCAGAAAAAAGCGGTGACGGGCATTATTGACATCGCCATGATTGGCTCGCTGGGAAAGGAGGAAGACATTAATCCGATGGTGCGCGACTACGGAATGATTATAGTAGATGAATGTCATCATGCAGCAGCGGCCACTTTTGAGAACGTGTTACGAGCTTCAGCGGCTAAGTATGTGTATGGCATGAGCGCAACCGTGAAACGTGGTGACAAACAGGAAAGAAAACTGCTGATGCAGCTTGGACCGATACGGCATCGTTATACTGCAAAGGAACGAGCTATAAAACAGGGAATCGGTCATTATGTCTATCCTCGTTTTACAAGGATGATTGACCTCTCCCCTTCGGATGACAGGCATATTTCTGAGCTATACCGCCTGATTGTCAACAGCGAACTACGAAATATGCAGATCGTGGCCGATGCGGTGGATTGTGTCAAGAAAGGACGTACCCCAGTGGTGATGACCAAATATAGGGAACATGCAGAAAATCTTTACGGACTTCTGCAAGGCGCGGCAGACCATGTGTTCCTGCTACAAGGCGGTAAGAATATGAAGGAACGAGCTGAATTGCGGGAGAAGATGGCAGCTGTTGGTCGAGACGAAAGCATGATAATGGTTGCTACCGGGCAGTATATTGGTGAGGGGTTCAATTATCCACGGCTTGATACAATGCTGCTGGCCATGCCTATTTCATTCGAGGGGAATGTGGAGCAGTATGCCGGAAGGTTGAATCGCGATTATGAGGGGAAGAAGGATGTCATCATCTTCGACTATATCGATCAGCACATCCCCGTGCTGGAACGGATGTATCATCGTCGGCTGCGGACGTACAAGAAGATTGGGTTTGAGGTATGTTCGGAAGTGGTGGACAAGCAGGAGGTGAGTAACTCTATCTTCGACAGTCTGGGCTACTGGGAAGTTTTTGAGAAAGACGTCCATTCTGCAGCCAAGAGCATCGTCATCTCCAGTCCTTTCCTGAGTTCGCGTAAGGTTGAATGGCTTGTTGACCGGTCAGAGACATTGCAGAAGCGAGGCGTTACTATCACTGTCTTTTCTTTGAAACCTGAAGACTATCCAGAGGATGGCCGGGAGCATCATACGGATTTACTGGAACGACTTGCAACGGCTGGGATATGCGTGAAGACACAGAATCATTGCCACGAGCGTTATGCTGTCATCGACCAGTCCCTTGTCTGGTACGGCAGCATGAATCTCCTCTCAAACAGCAAGGAGGACGATAGCCTGATGCGGATTGTTAGTCCAAGTATTGCAGCAGAATTATTAGCATTGGCTGTGATGAACCATAGGACATAATCATTGGCGGTTTATTCCAAATCGGACACTCCTTTATTTGTGTTTTTCAGCCTCTTGTTCAGGCATCTATTTCGTCATCTTCATCCTCCGACGACCAGATGAATGGTACGAGATTTTCTGCTTAATACAAAAAAAACAGCGATAATAGGGCTATTTTCGTATGATATTTGTATATTTGCACTCTAAAAGCAAGAACATCTATGACCGTAAAAGAGATTTTTGAGCTGAGGAAGCAAGGAAAGATTGAGGAAGCATACGAGGCCATACGTCCGATGTACGCTGTGCATCAGGGCAAGTACACCACGCTGTGCATGTTTTGGACGGCGAACGACATTCTGAAGAAGCGCATCAAGGAGCATCAGCTCGATGAGGCCATGAAAATATTCAAGGCCTTGCTGCGCGTGCTGCCCAACATCGACGACAAGGACGGCAAGGCACTCAGCAGCATCCTCTGCGATGCCGTCACCCTCGACAAGAAGAGTAAGACATTCAGCATGCTCGACTTCGTGGAACAGCTACAGGTAGAGAAGTTGAGCGATGAGGACTGGAAGACCATCGTTGCTCCCGCTGTAGCAGGCACGCCAAGTCATCCCATCCCCTCTGTCGCCCAGCAGTTGCTCACCTGCGCCTTCCACGAACTGCAGGAGCAGATGTATGGCGACTTCATGACAAAGAAGGCTCCGCTGACCCACGACGAGGTGCTGGCCAGCTGTCTGAAGCTCCTGCCGCTGCTACAGCAGGCCATGCGCAGCAATCCGCGCGACAAGCATAACCAGCGCTACATGGCAGTGGTCTATACCGTCATGGGCGAATGCGAGAAGGCCGTCGGCATCTATCGACAATTGCTTAAGCGCTCTCGCGACAGCTATCTCTACGCCGAGCTGGCCGAGTTGACCAAAGACCCAGGGCAGAAAGCCGCCCTCTACTGTCAGGCCATCCAGAACCAGCGACAGGAGAAGTTCCGCACGGGCTACCGTCTTGAACTGGCCCGTCTGCTCATCGACCGCGACAAGCCCCGTGCCGCCCACGAACTTCAGAAGTGCGTTGCTACCCGCAAGGCTTTGGGCTACCACATCTCCCACGACATAGAGCAGATGTTGCAACAGGCCGCTGGCATCCAGCCCACGACCGATGCCGAACAGCAGGAGTTCTATCGCAAGCTCATTGCAAAGTATGGATGATTTCTTTTAAAAAATCAACAACATGTTTTGTCTTGTGCAGGAATTGTTGTACTTTTGCACAATAATTAAAAACCGATAACATCCATGACAAATAAAAACGACGACAAGAACAAAGAGGCAAACAAAGGAAAGGCGGCAAAAGCTACTAAAACGGCGAAGCGGAAGAAGGCGGCGAAGAAGATTTCCTACTATGTGAAGCCGGAGAAGATGACGCTGGAGGAGTGGCAGGTGGCTTTGCGCCGGCAGGTTGCCCGTGAAGAAAAGTTCGTGTGCAAGCCTGTGGATGATGAGATAAAGCCGGGTGAATACACCGTGGAGAACGCAAAGAAACAATCGTACAAGGTAGTCTATCGCGGGGCGAAGAGTCCGTGGAACTATTGCTCGTGCATGGACTTCAAGACTTCAGGGCTGGGCACTTGCAAGCACTTGGAGGCTCTGAAGATGTGGTTAGGCTCGCACAAGCATTACCGCGTTCACCGGGAACTGCCGCCTTACACCTCGGTCTACTTATCGTACACCGACAACCGCCAGGTGCGCATCCGCATCGGCGAGGAGCATCGCGAAGAATATGAGGCACTGGCCGGTCGCTATTTCGACAGCAACGGCATCATGACGGAAGAGGGTTTCAAGGACTATACACAGCTGCTGATGGATGGCAGGAAGATTTCCGACTCTTTCCGCTTCTACGACGATGCCATCGACTTCATTGTGGAGCAGCGCGAACGTCGGCTCCGCGAAAAGATGATTGCCAACTATACCGATGCCGACCTTGACAGCCTGCTATCCGTATCGCTTTATCCCTACCAGCGCGAGGGCGTGCGCTTTGCCTTCACCACGGGCAAAAGCATCATTGCCGACGAGATGGGCTTGGGTAAGACCATCCAGGCCATTGCCACGGCAGAACTCCTGCGCAAGGAGCGGCTTGTCAGTTCCGTGCTTATCGTTTGTCCTACGTCGCTGAAATACCAGTGGAAGCGCGAGATTGAGCGCTTCGCCCACGCCGAGGCACTCGTCATCGAGGGTGGACACCTGCAACGGAAAGTGCAATACGACAAGGACGTTTCCTACAAAATCGTTTCGTACAACAGCATGTGCAACGACGTGAAGATTCTTGGCTCGCTGCAGACCGACCTGCTCATCATGGACGAGGTGCAGCGGTTGAAGAACTGGAACACACAGATTTCGCAGGCCGCCCGCCGCATCAGCTCCAACTACTCCGTCATCTTGTCGGGCACACCATTGGAGAACCGCTTAGAAGAACTCTATTCCGTGATGGAGTTTGCCGACCAGTGGTGCCTCGGCCCCTATTACCTGTTCAAGGATGCCTGCATCGAGTGCGACGAGACGGGCAAGGTCATCGGCTACAAGAACCTGAACCGTGTCGGCGAGAAGATACGCCAGCGACTCATCCGACGCACCAAGAAAAGCGTGGCCCTGCAGATGCCCAAGCGACAGGACAAGAACCTCATCGTGCCCATGACCAAGGAGCAGATGGGTATTCACAACGAATGTGATTTTCAGGTGGGAATCCTGGTAAAGAAATGGAAGGATATGCACTTCCTCTCCGAGACCGACCATCTGCGTATGCTGAAACTGTTGTCGCAGATGCGCATGGTCTGCGACTCCACCTATATCCTCGACCAGAAGACGCGCAAGGACACGAAGGTCGACGAGACAATGAACATCCTGCTCGACCTTTTCAGTCAAGAAGACGGGGATTGCAAATCCCCTGAAACAGAGAAGGTGGTCATCTTCAGCCAGTGGGAGCGCATGACACGCCTCATTGCCCAGGAACTCACTGAGCGGGGCATTGGCTTTGCCAACCTGCACGGCGGCGTACCCTCGCGCCAGCGTGCCAATCTCATCAAGAACTTCTGGGATGACCCCAACTGCCGCGTGTTCCTGTCTACCGACGCAGGCAGCACAGGACTGAACCTCCAGGTAGCCTCAACCATCATTAACCTCGACCTGCCGTGGAATCCTGCCGTACTCGAACAGCGCATTGCCCGCATCTACCGCCTCGGCCAGCAACGCCCCGTACAGGTCATCAACCTCGTTTCGGCCCATACCATCGAAGAGGACATGATAGGCAAGCTGCGCTTCAAGACCGCCATGTTCGAGGGGGTACTCGACGGTGGCGAGGACTGCATCTTCCTGGGCGACAAGTCACGCTTTGAGCAGATGATGGAAAGCCTCAGCGAAGCCTTCGACGAGGATGCCGCCCAGCCAGAAAGCGAGCCAGAGACCATTGATGACGAAGAAATGGAGAGTGCTACGGAACCGCAGCCTACACAGGAGGATGACAAAAAAGAAGAAACAGAAATGAAGACAGCATCGGAAACACCCGTCACCTCTTCTGTAACGAGCGAGCAGCGCCAAGCCACCCCAAAGCCTGCCAACAGCCCCGAGGAGCTGGTCACACAAGGAATCTCGTTCCTTTCCGGCCTTGCCCAAACGCTCCAGTCGCCCGAAGCTACTGAGCAATTAGTCAATACCCTCGTTGAAACCGATGAGAAGACGGGCGAGAGTACCCTCCGCATCCCCGTACCCGACAAACAGACCGTCACCTCCCTGCTCAGCCTGGTTGGCAAGCTGTTTGGCAGACAGTAAAGGCAACATAAACAACGGATTTCACGGATTAAACGGATTTAGGACTAACTGATAGTCAGCCATTTAGAGAAATCCGTTTAATCCGTGAAATCTGTTTTGGTTATCACAGACTTACAGATAGGAACGATTAGTGCTTCTGTCCCTTCTGGCCATAGTAGGCGTTAGGTCCATGCTTGCGCATGTAGTGCTTCTCAACGAGCAAGGGGTTCATGGTAGTGTTGGGGTTCACCGAGAACGACACGAAAGCCATCTTGGCACACTGCTCCATCACCTTGGCGTTGTAGACGGCATTATCGGGCGAGGTTCCCCACGAGAACGGGCCGTGGTTCTTCACAAGGACGGCAGGCGTATGGTCGGGGTTGATCTTGCGGATGTTGAGAATCTCGTCGACAATGACGTTGCCCGTCTCCAGTTCGTACTGTCCCTTCACCTCTGCCTCGGTCATGTCGCGGGTGCAGGGAATGTCCTTGTAGAAATAGTCGGCATGAGTAGTACCGATGTTGGGGATGTCGCGTCCAGCCTGTGCGAAGGCGGTGGCGTATGTGCTATGAGTATGCACCACACCCTGGATGTTGGGGAAAGCCTTGTAGAGTACGAGGTGTGTGGGGGTGTCGCTGGAAGGATTGAGATCTCCTTCGACCACCTTACCCGTCTCGAGGTCGACTACCACCATGTCTTCGGCCTTCATCTCGTCGTAGCTGACACCAGAGGGCTTAATGACTACCAGACCTTTCTCGCGGTCAATGCCTGAGACGTTACCCCAGGTGAAGATGACGAGTCCTTGCTTAACGAGGTCGAGATTGGCCTTGAATACTTTTTGTTTGAGTTCTTCTAACATAATCGTTTATAGTTTAGAGTTTAAAGTTTCGTTCTTCGTCGTTATATACCTTTTTATTAAAGCGATAGAGATAGGCACCGCGCTTGGAGCCAGTCTTGTCGATAAGGTTGGTCTTCTCGATGAAGTCCATGTCCTTGACGCGCTTGCGGAAGTTGCGCTTGTCGACCTCTGCGCCCAGCACGGCCTCGTAGAGACGCTGCAGCTGGGTAAGCGTGAAGAGCGGGGGAAGCAGCTGGAAGCTGATAGGCTCGGTCTTGATTTTCTCGCGCATGATACGGATGGCCTGGCTCACCATCTTGTTATGGTCGGAATAGAGGGCAGGAATCTTGTCGAAGTCGACCCACTCCAGCTCATGTTCACGACACAACTGTTCGTCGTAGTCCTTCACATTGATCAGGGCGTAGTAGGCTATCGATATGACTCGCTCGCCAGGGTCACGGTCCACATTACCAAAGGCGCCCACCTGTCGCATGTAGAGATTTTTGATACCTGTAAGGCTGTATAGCGTCCGCAAGGCTGCATCGTCGATGCTTTCTTCGGCACCGACAAAGCCGCCATAGAGGCTCCACTGGCCTCGGCCAGGATCCATCTGGCGCCGGCCGATGAGTATCTTCAGCTTCGCTTGCTCGAAGCCGAAGATAATCACATCGACCGATACCCAGACCTTGTTATGTTCTTTATAATAGGTCATTACCAGAAGTAAATATAGAAGCAAGCGCAGAGGCCGACAACGACCAGCGTGCCCACGATATCCCAGACGTTCCAGCTCTCACGGATGCTCTTCTTGAAGTCGGCCGAGAAGGTAATGGCATCGACCTGAGCCTTGGAGGGAGCAGGGGTAAAGAAGCTGACGGCCACCATGAGGCAGATAATGAATACGAGCAGCCAGCACTCGAAGACGAGCCAGTTGGTCTGCCAGAACCAGGTGGTGTTCTCCCAGAAAGCACCTTCCATCACATCCTTGCCCGTGTTGGTCATGACATTGGTAACGAGGCGGCACATACCCACAACGAAACCGCCAATGAGTCCCCATTCACCAGCCTTCGGCGTAATCTTCTTCGAGAAGATACCCAAGGTGAACACGGCTACCATAGCAGGAGCCAGCAGCGACTGGATACCCTGCAGATAGCTGTAGAGCGAACCCAAGGACATCATCACAGGCATCCAAGCCAGACCTAACAGCACGACAACCACCGTAGCAGTACGACCGACGAACACGTAGTGGGCCTCGCTCTTGCCCTGCTTCATGGGCTTGTAGAAGTCCTCTGTGAAGAGGGTAGCGCAGCTGTTGAAGAAGGCTGCGAGAGAAGCAACGAGAGCGCAAACGAAACCGATGGTCACGATACCCTTGATACCAGCGGGCAGGATGTTCTTCACCATCAGGGCGAAGGCGGCATCGGTATCTTCCATCACGAAGCCGTTAATCTCAGGATGCTGTGCCAGAGCGGCGGCGATCATACCAGGAATCAAGAACATGAAGCAGGGGAGAATCTTGAAGAAACCGGCGGCGATGGTACCACGACGGGCGCGGGCCATCACAACCTTGTTGTCCTCGCCGGGAACCTGACCGAGCACACGCTGAACAATGTGCTGGTCGGTACACCAGTACCAGAAGCCAATGATGCAGGCGCCGAGGAAGACGACGTAGCCGGGATACTCAGCATACATGGGGTCGCCCGGATCAGTATGGAACATGTGGTTGATACCATAGCCATCGTGCATCTGACGGGCAGTGTCCATCATCAGGTTCCAGCCAGTACCAATGCTACCGCCACCGAGCGTGGCCAGACCGAGGAAGAGTACGAGGAAAGAGCCTATAATAAGAATAGGTGTCTGGATAGAGCTGAGCGTCATCACGCCCTTCATGCCACCGAACACGGTGAACACGGCGGTGACGGCAATCAGGCCGATTGCACCCACCCAGAAATTGAGACCCAGCAGATACTCAAAGAAGATACCACCGGTGAAGGCAGTCACCGACACCTTGGTCAGCACGTAGGCCACGAGCGTGATGATACTCAGCCAAGAACCCGTGCGCTGCGTGTAGCGGAACTTCAGGAAGTCGGGCATGGTGATAATCTTGCCCATCTTGTTGATGAGCAGCTGATAGAAGGGAACGAACAGCCAGCCAAGGATGAGGATCATCCAGCCCTGCATCTCCCAGTGGGCCATACCCACACCGTCCTTGGCACCCGTACCGGCCAGACCCACCAAGTGCTCCGAGCCGATGTTGGCGGCAAAGATGGCCATACCGATTACATACCAAGGCTCGCCCTTACCGAAAAGGTAAGCCGAAGAGTCTTCGCCCTGCTGGGCTTTCTTGTCTTTCCAGATGGCGTACCATACAGCAGCCACCACTCCACACAGGCCGATGGCGAGAATCGCCCAGTCGAGCCAGATAAATTCATGTGAACTCCAGTCCATAATATAATGTTAATGTAATAGTTAATATACAAATGTTACTACTCCCCTCCCTCGCAGGGAGGGGATGGGGGGAGGGTCTTTACTTGGTTGAGAAGCGATAGGCAGCGTGGCTGTAATACTTCTCGCCCGGCTTCAGCGTGGGCTGCACCCAGTCCTTCTTATTGGGGCTGTCGGGATACTTCTGGCTCTCTAAGCAGATGCTGACGTGCTGGGGATAGACACCGCCCTTGTGCTTGATGTTAGGCTCGTTGCCAACACCCTGGAAGTTGCCGCTATAGACCTGTACGCCTGGCTCGTTGGTAAACATCTCCATCAGGATGCCGGTCTTGGGACTGTAGAGGCTGGCGCAAACCTGTGTGTCATCGCCCTTGCCGTCCTTGTAGGTGTTCAGGCACCAGTTGTGGTCGTAGCCGCCTGCATTCTGAATCTGGTCGTAGTCCGACTTGATAGAGTCGCCAACAGCATGCGGTGTGCGGAAGTCCATGGGCGTGCCCTCCACCGGCTTGATTTCGCCCGTGGGGATATACAGCTTGTCGGAAGGAGTGAAATTGTCGGCATTCACATAGAGCACCATGTCATAGCCGGGCTGCGTGAAGTCGCCGTTCAGGTTGTAGTAGTTGTGATTGGTCTGGTTGATGATGGTCTCCTTATCGGTTGTTGCCTCCCAGGTGATGTCGAGTGTATTGTCCTCGGTAATCTTGTAGGTGGTAACGGCAGTAACCGTTCCGGGGAATCCATTCTCGCCGTCCTCTGCCACGATGGTTAGACGGAGGGTCTGGTCGTCCACCTGCTCAGCGTCGTAGACCTTATTCATCCAGCCCGTTGTGCCGCCGCCGTGCAAGCAGTTCACCTTGTCGTTAGCCTTGAGCTGGTATTCTGTTCCGTTCAGCGTGAACTTGGCATCCTTGATGCGGTTGGCATAGCGGCCAACACTCGAACCGTAGTCGGAGGGCGAATTGAGCGTGTCGGCATACTGGTCAATGTTGTCGAAGCCGAGCACCACATCGGTAGGCTTTCCGTCGCGGTCGGGTACTACCAGCGATACAACACGTCCGCCATAGTTGGTGATACACACCTCCATACCTCCGTCATTCTTCAGGGTGTAGAGTTTAACGGGTTTCTCCTGGATAACAGTTTCAAACTTGGCAGGGTCAAGTCCCGAAACAGTCAGATTACCGTTTGCCTTCTGGCCACCGCCGGCACATGCCGACATCATCAGTGCAACTGCACCAAGCCCCACAAAAGATGCTTTGAGTGTTTTCATTGTTTTTAAAGTTTGTAATTGGTTTTGTTATTGTCTGAAATTTGGGTGTAAAGTTACACATTATTTCCGAAACCACCAAACATATTTTCAGAAAAATACGTAGCGACCTCACTTTTCCCCATTTATGAACAATGAATTTACGGTTTACGCTTTCTGCATAGCCCGATTGGCGAGCAAGAAAAGCCGTAAACCGTAAATTCAGGAGTCACTTACTTCGGGGAATCTTGTTCCCCTCGGAAGAATTGATTGTCAAGAGTTTATTTCACCTCGGTAATAATCTTTCCGCCCTCGTCGAGTGCCTGCATGTTCAGCGGAATCAGATTATGATGACGCTCGGGCAATGTCTTGAAGAGTGCTTTCTCCACACCGCCCATGCCCACGACGGGACACACCTTGAGCATGCCGCCCAGCACGATCATATTGAAAATCTTGGCATTCTTCATCTCGGCAGCCCTGTCCATAGCATCAACACGATAGACGGTGATGTCCTTGCGCGTAGGAGGATTGATAATGCCGTAGCTGTCATAGATAAGTATGCCGCCGGGCTTCAGCTTCGGCTCGAACTTCTCGAGCGAAGGCTGGTTTAGTACGATGGCCACATCGTACTTGCTGAGGATGGGCGACGAGATGCGCTCGTCGCTAACAATCACCGTGACGTTGGCCGTGCCACCGCGCTGTTCGGGTCCGTAGGCGGGCATCCATGTCACTTCCTTATCTTCCATCAGTCCTGAATAGGCCAGTATCTTTCCCATAGAAAGCACACCCTGGCCACCGAATCCTGCTATAATAATTTCTTTCTTCATAATGCTGTTGTGTCCTTTAAGTCACCCTTCGGATAGTAGGGGAACATGTTCTCTTTCATCCATTCGTTAGCCTGGACAGGGGTCAGCTTCCAGCCGCTGTTGCAGGTAGAGACAAACTCCACCAGCGACGAGCCCTTGCCGTCCATGGAAGCCTGGAAAGCCTTCTTCAGCGCCTTCTTGGCCTTATTGATAGAGGCCACCGACTCCACCGACTGTCGGGTAACATAGCAAGTTCCTTCCAGCCCGGCAGCTATGTCAGCCATCTTCAGGGGATAGCCATGCAGTTTCGGGTCGCGTCCGTAGGGACAGGTGGCCGTCTTCTGGCCAATGAGCGTGGTGGGCGCCATCTGGCCACCCGTCATGCCATAGATGGCGTTATTGACAAAGATGATAACGATGTTCTCGCCGCGGTTCAGGGCATGAATGGTCTCGCAGGTTCCGATGCAGGCCAGGTCGCCATCACCCTGATAGGTAAACACCAGGCGGTCGGGCCAGCACCGCTTGATGCCCGTAGCCAGTGCGGGAGCACGTCCGTGGGCAGCTTCCTGCCAGTCAATGTCTATGTAGTTATAGGCAAAGACGGCACATCCCACCGGGCTTACGCCTACAGCCTTTTCCTCTAAGCCCATCTCCTCGATGACTTCGGCAATGAGCTTGTGTACCACGCCGTGCGAACAGCCCGGGCAATAGTGCATATTGTTGTCGTTCAGGAGCGTCGGTTTCTTATATACAACAGACCAAGCCCCACCTCCTGCCCCTCCCTCGGGGGGGAGGGGAGTAGATACATTTGCTGACTGATTATTATTCATAATTATCTTCAATGTTTGTTAGTTCTTCTTTAATTATTCTGATGACACCTTTTGTGTCAGTATAGACTTCCTCGTTGCTGAAACGTATGACGTGGTAACCCTTGCTTTCTAAATATTCTGTTCGCCACTGGTCTTCCTGCTGTTGTGTCGGGTCGTTATGATAACCACCGTCCACCTCGATAACCATTTTTTTTGTCAAACAGAGAAAGTCGGCAATATAATCTCCGATAGGATGCTGACGTCGAAACTTTATCCCTCTGATCTCCTTCCGCAAAGCGTTCCAAAGCACTGTTTCGCTCTGAGTCATTTCTTTGCGGTTATGCTTGGCAAACTCTTTTAGTAAGTCATACCTGTCAGGCGATGCCGTTTCATGTTTCCGCTCCATGGCAGTCTATTTACTCCCCTCCCCTCCGCGGGAGGGGTCGGGGGTGGGGCTTTTCAGACGTTTCAATGCCTCCACAATCTCTTCGGGATCGGGCACGATACCGCCTAAGCGGCCAAACTGCTCGACAGGCACGGCACCGTTGATGGCCAGACGCACGTCCTGCACCATCTGCCCGGCATTGATTTCGGCCACCAGCACGCCTTTCTTGTCCTTGGCCAGCGCGGCAATCTCCTTCGTGGGGAAGGGCCACAGCGTAATGGGACGGAACAGCCCCACCTTGATACCCTCGGCACGGGCCAGCTCCACCGACTTCTCGGCAATGCGGGCGGCAGAGCCGAAGGCCACAATCACATACTCGGCATCGTCGCAGTGCTGCATCTCGTAGCGCACTTCCTTCTCGCGAATCTCGGCATACTTCTCCTGCAGGTGCAAGTTGCGCTGTTCCATAATCTCAGGCTTCAACTCCAACGAGGTAATCACGTTGCGCTTGCGGTTCTTTGTCTTACCCGTAGAGGCCCAGGGGCACTGGGCAATCACCTCCTCATCGGTGCGACGGGGCTTGAACGGCGGCAACACCACCTTCTCCATCATCTGCCCAATAACGCCATCGCTCAGGATCATGGCCGGATTACGATACTTGAATGCCAGTTCGAAAGCCAGGTCAACGAAGTCGGCCATCTCTTGCACCGAGGCGGGAGCCAGGACAATGACATTATAGTCGCCATTACCACCGCCACGGGTAGCCTGGAAATAGTCGCCCTGCGAAGGCTGGATAGTGCCCAGTCCAGGGCCGCCACGCTGCACGTTGACGATAAGTGCAGGCAGCTCGGCACCGGCCAGATAGGTAATGCCCTCCTGCATCAGCGCCACACCGGGCGACGATGACGATGTCATGGCCTTCTTGCCTGCACCGGCAGCACCATACAACATATAGACAGACGCCAGCTCGCTCTCAGCCTGCACCACCTGCATACCAGTGGTCTCCCAGGGCTTCAGCTCGGCCAGCGTCTCAATTACTTCACTCTGCGGGGTGATGGGATAACCAAAGTAGCCATCAACGCCACAACGAATGGCAGCACGGGCTATCGCCTCGTTGCCTTTCATCAATACAACTTCTTTCTGCTCCATAGCTTTCACTCCTCCATGCGTTTACGATAAACGGTTATACATCCGTCGGGACAAACGATACCGCACGAAGCGCAGCCTACGCATGCCTCCTGACGCACAGCCTCCACGTATGGATAGCCATGCACATTGACCTTGCCCGCCAGCGCGATGACATTCTGCGGACAGGCCACCACACACAGCGAACATCCCTTGCAACGGGCGGTGTCAACTACAATTGCACCTTTCATTTTAGCCATAATATCTGCTATTTTGGGGTTATTATTTCTTTTGAAGTGCGCAAAGGTAGTAATAATTCCCGAATTGGCAAAAAAAACAACGAATTTTAGCGATTAATTTTGCTCTTTAGAATATTTTTTGTAAGTTTGCAACTTATTATTCAGAAACAATAACTTTTATCACGCAATTATGTTTGGACTTGGAATGAACGAAATTCTGGTCATAGCACTTGTTGTGCTTCTGCTTTTCGGCGGGAAGAAAATCCCCGAACTGATGAACGGACTGGGCAAGGGTGTGAAGAGCTTCAAGGATGGAATGAAGGAGATAGAGGGCGATAACAAGACTGCCAAGAAGGATGAGTGACAGCAATCAGGCCACATTCTGGGAGCACTTGGACGAGCTGCGCTCCACGATTATCCACTCCTTGGTGGCTATCATGCTTTTTGCCGTCGTTGCTTTTGTCCTGAAGGACCAGCTGTTTGGCATCATACTGGCTCCCCGCTCAAGCGAGTTCATCAGCTACCAGCTGTTGGGGGTGGAACCGTTCAGCCTTCACTTGATGAACACCGGGCTCACGGAGCAGTTCATGGTTCACATGCGTGTGGCCATCTATGCGGGCTTGCTCTGCGCCACACCTTATATATTATATGAGCTGTTCTGCTTCGTCGCCCCCGGTCTCTACCAGAATGAGCGACAGGCCGCAACAAAAATCATCTGCTCGGCCTACATGATGTTTGTCATCGGCACGCTGGTTTGCTACTTCATCGTCTTTCCCCTGACCGTGAGGTTCCTGGGAACTTACCAAGTGAGCGAGGAGGTAGAGAACATGCTGACCATCCAGTCGTATGTCGATACCTTCATCTCCATGAGCCTGGTGCTGGGCGTGGTGTTCGAGTTGCCCGTGGTCTGCGCCATCCTCGGGAGCATGGGTCTCATCAACCGACAGCTCATGAGCCGTTTCCGTAAGCATGCCATCGTGGCCATTCTGCTGATAGCAGCCATCATCACTCCCACCACCGATGCATTCACACTTCTGGTTGTGGCATTGCCCATCTGGCTGCTCTACGAAATGAGTATTTTCATTGTAAGACATAACTGATACATTTTACTAAACAAGTATGCTGAAAAAAATCCGTATCACATTAGCTACATTATGCTTCGTAGGCATAACGCTGCTATTTCTCGACTTCACGGGAACGCTCCACCACTGGCTGGGATGGATGGCCAAGATTCAGTTCCTGCCCGCCGTCATGGCGCTCAACGTGGGAGTCATCGCTTCACTGGTTCTGCTGACGCTTGTCTTCGGGCGCATCTATTGCTCGGTCATCTGTCCCTTAGGTGTCATGCAAGACGTGTTCGGCTGGATGGGCAAGAAGAGAAAGAAGAACCGCTACACCTACTCGAAGGAAGTGCGCTGGCTGCGCTATCCGCTCCTGTGTGTGTTCATCGTTGCCTTGGTGGCAGGTATTGGCAGCGTCGTCCAGTTGCTGGCTCCCTACTCTGCCTACGGACGCATCGCCACGATGCTGTTGCAGCCTGTCTGGAAAGTGGGCAATAACATCCTTGCCTCTGTAGCTGAGTCGATGGACAGCTACGCTTTCTATTCGGTCGACGTATGGATGAAGTCGCTGCCCGTGTTCATCATTGCAGCCGCAACAGTGGTCGTGCTCTTGGTGCTGGCCTGGCGTGGTGGCCGTACCTACTGCAACACCATCTGCCCCGTGGGCACGGTGCTGTCGTTCTTCGCCCGTTTCTCCTGGCTGAAGATTCACTTCGACACCGACAAGTGCCGCAATTGCTCGCTCTGCACCAAGAACTGCAAGGCTTCGTGTATCGACTACAAGAACCACACCGTCGATTACTCCCGCTGTGTGGTATGCGGCGATTGCATTCAGAGCTGCAAGTTCGGTGCCCTAAAGTATAGTCCCCAGAAGTCTCAGAAGTCTCAGAACTCCCAGAACACCCAGTCTCCCGACACCTCCCGCCGTTCCTTCCTCTTGGCTACAGCCATGGCCACCACCGCCGCCATAGCACAGGAAAAGAAAAAGGTAGACGGCGGATTTGCCGACCTGGCCGACAAGGCAGCTCCTTCCCGACAGACGCCACTGACCCCTCCAGGCTCTCTCTCGGTGAAGAACATGGCCCAGCACTGCACAGGTTGCCAGCTCTGTGTGTCGGAGTGCCCAAACGACGTGCTGCGTCCTTCCCTTGACCTGATGAATCCCATGGTGCCCACCATGAGCTACGAGCGCGGCCACTGCCGCCCGGAGTGCAACCGCTGTTCCGTTGTGTGCCCCGCAGGAGCCATCAAGCCCATTGACTTGGAGGAGAAATCGTCTATCCAGATTGGCCATGCTGTGTGGATCAAGAAGAACTGTGTAGCCATCACCGACGGCGTCGAGTGCGGCAACTGTGCCCGTCACTGCCCCGCAGGAGCCATCGAGATGGTCATGCTCAACGAGGACGACGAAGAGTCACCCACCATTCCCGTAGTCAACGAGTCGGCCTGCATCGGGTGCGGTGCCTGCGAATACGTCTGTCCGTCACGCCCGTTCCCAGCCATCTATGTAGAGGGACATGAAGTACATAAAACCATTTAAGTAACATGCCAAAAATTAAATGGTACGATTTCGGAGGTACGAAGGTACGAGGGTACGGAGGTACGAGGATAGACGCTTCACGGATAATTGGACGTGCAATCTATTCTCGCACCCCCGTACCTCCGTACCCCCGCACCTCCGCATTATCCAAAATTAATTTTTAACAATTACTAAGGAAAGAAACTATGGAACAAAAGAATATATCCCGCCGCTCATTCATGAAGTATGTAGGAGCAGGCACCGCTACCCTATTGGCTGCCTGCGCCGGCAAGAGCAGCCAATACAAAGCCGAGGACGACTATAAGAACCAGGTGGAACCGCCCACCGGCAAGATGACCTATCGCACCAACCCGAAGACGGGCGAGAAGGTGTCGCTGCTGGGCTACGGCATGATGCGCCTGCCGACAAAGCCCGGCAACGACGACGAGTATGACCAGGACATGATCAACCGCCAGGTGGACTATGCCATCGAGCATGGCGTGAACTACTTCGACACGTCGCCCGCCTATTGCCGCGGCCTGTCAGAGCGTTGTCTGGGCATTGCCCTGAGCCGCCACAAGCGCAGCGAGTATTTCGTGGCCACAAAGCTCTCCAACTGGGATCCCCGCACACAGACCCATGAAGGTAGCGTAGAAATGTATCGCAACTCGATGAAGGAGCTACAGGTGGACTACATCGACTACTATCTGCTGCATGCCATCGGGGGCAGCGGCATGGACGACCTGCACAGGCGCTATTTGGACAATGGCATGCTCGACTTCCTCCTGAAAGAACGCGAGGCCGGTCGCATACGCAACTTCGGATTCTCCTATCATGGCAACATCGAGGTGTTCGACTATCTGCTGGCGCATCACGACGAATACAAGTGGGACTTCGTGCAGATAGAGCTGAACTATCTCGACTGGGACTATGCCAACGAAATCAACAGTTCTAATACCGATGCCCGCTACCTCTACGCCGAGCTGCAGAAGCGGGGAATCCCCGCCGTCATCATGGAACCGCTGTTGGGTGGCCGACTGGTCAAGCTGCCGCAGTACCTGATGACCGAACTGAAACAGAAGAATCCTGAGCGCAGCGTGGCCTCATGGGCCTTCCGCTATGCCGGCACGCCCGAAGGCGTACTCACCGTGCTCAGCGGCATGACCTATATGGAGCATCTGAAGGACAACCTGCTCAGCTACTGTCCATTAGAGCCGCTAACCGAGGAGGAGACCGAGTATCTGCACAAGGACGTGGCCGAGAAGATTGTGGGGTTAGAGAACATTCCCTGCAACGACTGCAAGTACTGCATGCCCTGCCCCTACGGCGTTGACATTCCCGGTATCTTCGTACACTACAATAAATGCAAGAACGAGGGCACGCTGCCACGAGGCGTGGGCGACGCCGACTATCGCGAGCACCGCCGCAAGTACCTCATCAGCCTCGACCGCAGCGTTCCCCGTAACCGTCAGCCCGACCACTGCATCGGCTGTGCCCAGTGCGTGGAACACTGTCCGCAGGGCATACGCATTCCCCGCGAACTGCAAAAGATTGACAAGATGATTGAAGAACTGAAAAGAAACCCCATCGTATAACACTATTAACAACCTTACACAAACAAAATGACAGGCGAATACATTCTGAGCATTTTCATTGCCGCCATACTGGGCGGTGCCATCGGACTCGAACGCGAATACCGCTCGAAGGAAGCAGGATTCCGCACCCATTTCCTCGTTGGTCTTGGCAGCGGCCTGTTTATGATCCTCTCCGTTCACGGATTTGACGAATTCTTAGGACTACCGGGCATACAGCGCGACCCGAGCCGACTGGCTGCCCAGGTGGTAAGCGGTATCGGCTTCATCGGTGCCGGATGCATCATCTTCCAGAAAAACGCCAATGCCGTGAAAGGACTCACCACCGCAGCCGGCCTGTGGGTCACCTCGGCCATCGGCATGACGGCCGGACGGGGCATGTATGCCGTGGCTGCCGCCTCAACCCTCATGGTACTGGTCTGCTTAGAGGGCATGAACTTCATCCACCACCGGATTTTCAAGCATCCGCATCGTGAGTATGATGCCGATGACCACGACGAACAAGCCGCTAAGTAGCAGCGAACTATCAATGTGTGTCATAATAAACTACAACGGATTTCACGGATTAAACGGATTATAAGCCCAACTGATAATCAGTAAGTATAATAATCCGTTTAATCCGTGAAATCCGTTGTTTTTTAAATAAACTATCTCAGCTGCTCAATGGTGTAGCTGTCGATTTCGCCATGCGGCCGACGATCATCTGAAAATTTGTTGACCATTTTTTCAATATCTGTCACTTTTAGCGATAACACATTTATTGTCAGATAGTTATATGGAGTGACACTTCTTTTTTACCTGTCACTACTATCACTCATAGCAAAACAACTTGTTTTGCTCTCCAAAATGCCGTCTTTTGCCTATGCAAAAGCTATCTATGCGATACCAAAACAACTTGTTTTACTTGATGAGATGATATCCCTTCCACTCCGAAAACCTATCCCTTTGGTTCTTCATAATAGTAATTATTTATTTGAACACAAGCTTTTTTTGAATACATGAACTTTCTGAAGCCTCCTGTTATGAGGAGCCTCTTTGGTCATAGAGTAAGACTATATTAATGCAATAGGTATGGAAGGATTAATCGAATTATACAGGGTCGATATAGCGTATAATGGATTTATTGAGATGCGTCTCAGTGCATTTTTGTCCTTCTTATCCTCATTTTTCAACAATGAGAAGTTCTCCAAAGAGCAGCGTATAGCATCTGTCAGGTGTTTCTGTCTCATAAATACACGAAGGCTCTTCATTTTTCCGCTTGTGCCCGCCTTGCACTCAATTGGCAACACCTTCATGTCACGGGCTATGATGTAATCCACTTCTGAACGTGTCCCCTCTGCTGTGTTTTCCCAGTAGTATAAGTCGTGTTGTGAACGCGGATTATTGTACTTCACCAGTTCCCATCCAAGAACCATCTCTGCCAGTCCACCTTTGTTGACCAAATCCTCAGCAGTTCCGGCTATAATTAGTTCTGTGAGTTGTTGGGCACTACCTAAATCCATATCTAAGATACGCAGGAGCAAACCACTGTCAAGATAGATGTACTTACGAAACTTTTCATTGATTTCCGCACCGAGTGGAAGGCCATTGGCTGCTGTATGGCTGACACGCTTGATGATGCCAGCATCACATAAAAGCCCCAATGCCTTTTTCACCTCCTCTGCACGGTAGTCACCCTCTACTTGGCTGTAAACAAATTTGTTGCCAATCTGGAGTATCACACTTTGCAGGGTGTTTCGAAGCAGGGTCGGGTCAACTTTTTTGGCATATTTTACAAAATCGTCATAGTAGGTGAGTTGGATGTCGTCAAGCTCTGTCTGACATTGTCTGTAGTCGTGGCTGGTTATCCACGCCGCCACACTGGCAGGCATACCACCAACCATCAAGAATGTACGATAATGTTGCACCAAGTCATTATGAAGTACTGTCAGCAAAGGCTTGTCGCTACTTGCTTCCTTTTTTACTTTTACCCATGATGATTTCCCCTCTGCAATCAGGAACTCATCAAAGGAAAACGGATAGACAAATAGCGAGCGTATTCTTCCCACACCAAAAAACGGCAATTCCTTTAGAGCGAACTCTAACAGGGAACCTGCGGCAACGACGTGTAATCCGGGGAAGTCCTCTTTAAATGACCACAGGCTTTTTATAGCAGCAAGACTGTCTTGTATCTCATCGAGAAATATCAAAGTCTTGCCTGGTTCTACAGGCTTATTGTATAGTATACCAAGGCTGTTGGCAAGTTCATGGACATCATGTACTTTCTCAAATACATCCTTCAAGTCAGGACGTTTTTCAAAGTTAACTTCAATGAAGTAGTCGAAACTTTCACCCAAATGTTCTACAGCCCACGACTTCCCGACTTGACGCGCACCACGTAGCAGCAAAGGTTTCAGACTCCTGCTATTCTTCCATTCAAGTAAAAGGGCATCTATTGATCGTTCTATGTACATACATTCTTATCTTTTTTTATTATACAGGTGCAAAAGTAGAAATTTTCTTTGATGTACACAAGCAATTATTGGCTTTTCTGACAAAACCGAGACGAAAAATATATGTTTTTCTGATAAAACCGAGATGAAAAACATAACCAAAAATGATAAAACCGAGACGAATAACCTTTGTCTTTCTGACAAAACAGAGATGAAAACTGCAATATGCCGAAATTCTCAAAGGATAGCTTACCCGAACAGTCCATTCATAAGGTTCACAGCATCTGCTTTCTTCTCCATCACCACATAAGATGATATCCCTTCCGCTCCGAAAACCTATCCTTTTACTTCAGTGTACCACGGAAGACAATTATTGTCGTCAGCGACAAGATAGACATAGGCCACGGTGACAAGATACCTCTTTGGCTTCCAGATTGCTCTACTAACAAATGAAAAAGTGGCACCTTGAGGTTGCCACTTTTCTTTTTCTTTAATACTCGTCCTCGTTGAAGATTATCCCTTAATGATAACCCTGCGTTATTTAGCAATAACCCAGCCTTCTCGTTCAAGAAAGCTGGGTTGAAAAGATCAAGGGGCTGACACTTGACTAATTATATTGCCCGAAGAATCAAAACACTTAATGGATCTAAGTAAAAACTCACTTATTACTGTATCTCCCACCCTACTGCCGAGGCACCGAGGACGGCGGCACTGGCACCATCGAGACCGCTGACGAGGAACTGAGCCTTGCCACGGAAGACGGGCATGACGTGCTGCTCGTAGGCCTCGCGGATGGGCTTCATAATCAGTTCGCCGGCCTTGACCATTCCACCGAAGAAGATGAAAGCCTCGGGCGAAGAGAAGGCGGCAAAGTCGGCACAGGCCTCACCCAGCATGTGACCCGTGAAGTCGTAGATCTCCTTGGCCAGCGCATCACCCTTGCCAGCGGCAATGGACACGTCGAGCGAAGTAATGTCCTCGGGATTCATCTCGCGGAGAATGGACTCGCGCGACGTCTTGGCCAACAGCTCGCGGGCCGTGCGAGCCACACCCGTAGCTGAACAATAGGCCTCCAAACAGCCCGTGCGACCGCAACCGCACGAACGTCCCTCGGCACCGCGCACCATTGTTACGTGGCCCAGTTCGCCGGCAAAGCCATCATGCCCATAGAGCAGCTGGCCGTTGACCACGATACCCGAGCCTACTCCCGTGCCTAAGGTGATGACGATGAAGTTCTTCATGCCGCGTGCCACGCCATAGACCATCTCACCCAGAGCGGCGGCATTGGCATCGTTGGTCATGGCCACGGGGATGTCCGACAGGCGCTCACTGAACATCTTGGCCAGGGGCACAATGCCGTCGTGAGCCCAGGGCAGGTTGGGTGCGAACTCAATCGTACCATTATAATAATTGGCATTCGGAGCACCGATACCCATCGCCTTGATGGTGTCAATGCCACCCACCTGCTCGATGATGGGCTGCAAAGCGGCAACGGCAGCATCGACGTAGGCCTCGGCAGTGGCAAAGCCGCCCGTCTTGATGGCCGTAGTAGCCTTGATTTCACCACGCGAATCAACGATTCCGAACACAGAATTGGTTCCTCCTAAGTCTAAGCCAATGACGTATGGCTTCAACGTGTTATTTACGCTCATAGAGATATTGTTTATGTAATTTGAATTAATTATTCCTAACAATTATTGCTAACTGGATGCAAAGATAAGCAAAATCTTCAAAAATCTTCATCATAGACCGAAAAAAATACCTATTCTTAATGAGTATTTCATATTTATTTTGTAAATTTGCACCCATAAACGATGAAATCTCATCATTTTTATAAATTAAACTAATAGTATGATTTATTCTAAGGAAGTTGAAAACATGTGCGTTGTGGCCAAAGGCCCCAACCACGGTCCTGCACCCATTCCCGAGGAGGGCAAGTGGATTCAGGCCAAGGAGATCAAGGACATTTCGGGCTATACCCACGGTATTGGCTGGTGCGCTCCTCAGCAGGGTGCCTGCAAGCTGTCGCTGAACGTGAAGGACGGCGTCATCCAGGAGGCCCTGGTCGAGACCATCGGTTGCACGGGTATGACTCACTCTGCCGCTATGGCCAGCGAGATTCTTCCGGGCAAGACCATTCTTGAGGCCCTGAACACCGACCTCGTCTGCGATGCCATCAACACCGCCATGCGCGAGTTGTTCCTGCAGATTGTCTACGGACGCACCCAGAGTGCCTTCTCCGAGGGCGGTCTTGTCATCGGTGCCGGTCTGGAAGACTTAGGCAAGGGCCTGCGCTCTCAGACGGGTACGCTCTATGGCACTGTTGCCAAGGGCACACGCTATCTTGAACTCACTGAGGGTTACATCACCAAGCAGTTCCTCGACAAGGACAGCCAGGTTTGCGGTTACGAGTACGTACACTTAGGCAAGATGATGGAAGCCATCAAAGACGGCATGGATGCCAACGAGGCCGTGAAGAAGTTCACAGGCAGCTATGGCCGCACCACCGCCGAGCAGGGTATTGTGAAGGTTATTGATCCACGCAAAGAATAAAGGAGGAAACGAGCAATGATTAGAAAAGTACAATTCGAGAGCTACGAGCGTCGCATCAACCAGGTGCTGGCCGCTCTGAAAGAGAACGGGATCAATAGCATTGAAGAGGCCAACGAGATTTGCGAGAAGGCCGGTGTCGATCCCTATCAGATGTGTGAAGAGACGCAGCGCATCTGCTTCGAGAACGCAAAGTGGGCCTACGTATGCGGTGCCGCCATCGCCATCAAGAAGGGCGTGAAGAACGCAGCCGAGGCTGCCGAGGCCATCGGTATCGGTCTGCAGAGCTTCTGCATCCCCGGTTCAGTGGCCGACGACCGCAAGGTGGGTCTGGGTCACGGTAACCTGGCAGCTCGTCTGTTGCGCGAGGAGACCGAGTGCTTCGCCTTCCTGGCTGGCCACGAGAGCTTCGCTGCCGCTGAGGGTGCCATCAAGATTGCCGAGAAGGCTAACAAGGTTCGCCAGAAGCCCCTCCGCGTCATCCTGAACGGTCTGGGCAAGGACGCTGCCATGATCATCAGCCGCATCAATGGCTTCACCTATGTGCAGACTCAGTTCGACTACTACACCGGCGAGGTGAAGGTAGTGAAGGAGACTCCCTACAGCGACGGCCCCCGTGCCAAGGTGAAGTGCTACGGTGCCGACGACGTGCGCGAGGGCGTTGCCATCCTGTGGAAGGAGAACGTCGACGTATCGATTACCGGTAACTCTACCAACCCCACCCGCTTCCAGCACCCCGTAGCCGGCACCTATAAGAAGGAGCGCGTGCTCGCTGGCAAGCCCTACTTCTCAGTGGCTTCCGGTGGCGGTACTGGCCGCACCCTGCACCCCGACAACATGGCTGCAGGCCCCGCCTCTTACGGTATGACCGACACGCTGGGCCGCATGCACAGCGACGCCCAGTTTGCAGGTTCGTCGTCAGTTCCCGCTCACGTAGAGATGATGGGTTTCCTCGGCATCGGCAACAACCCGATGGTGGGTGCCACCGTTTCCATCGCCGTGGAGATTGACCTGGCCCTGAACAAGAAGTAAATCTTTGCCTGCAAAAAGTAGGATTTACACCTCTTTATATTATAATGGCGTGCCGCAGGATGCTGCGGCACGCCTTTTTTCACCACAGAGAAAGATATTTTTTCTAAGGATTTAAGGATTCAAGGATGGACGGCGCGGTGCGCCGCAAGGTAAATCCCGAAATCCTATAATCCTTAGAATAAAAAGTGCCCCGGCGTTTCCGTTTTTCTCAAATATCGTCATCGAATCGGGGACGATGCGCCAAGAGTACGCATCGTCCCCGATTTCATACTGAGACAAACGGATATAAAGGAATTTACTGCTTCAGCACCTTGCGGGCAGTACCATCTTCAGAGACCACGATGTTGAAGCCCTTCTGCATTTCCTGCAAGCGCTTGCCCGAGAGGCTGTAGATGCCGGCTGGCAGGTTGCACCCCGTAAAGACAACGCTGATGCCCGAAGATGCCTTGCTGTTGACACGTGTTTCCAGGAGCAGGAACTCATGATAGCCGCCCGAGGTGGTAGCATCGGCAAACTGAATAATGTAATTACCCTTTGTGCTGACCGTAAACTCGAACTCGCGGGTCTGGGCCGAACTCACATTGGCCGACGTATTGCCGTTGGCATTGGGCGCAGCCGTAAACGTGCCCGAGGTGGCAATAGCACTGCCTGTAGCGGCATTGAGCACCTGCACCTTGTACTGGGGATTACCCTTCCAGGCAGCCATGACGAACGTCACCTTGTAATCGCCAGCCTCTAACGGTAGGCGGTAGGCAGTCTGACGGCCATACTCAGCCGCGTTGTTGCGCCAGTAGAGCGCCTTGCCCTGATAGCCCGTGAAGCCTACCATGGTGCGCGAGCCAGAACCGTAGCTATTGGGGTACTCATGCGTACCGTCCTCCTGTATGGCACGCCAGCCTACCGGCATGGTTCCATTCTGCACGCTGCCGAAGTCAAGCTTATAGATGGCCGTCATGTCGGTGAAGACCGGCTGGAGGGTCACGTTATCGTCGGGCATGACAAAGGTAATGTTCTCAGGGTCAGAGACATTGATGGTCTTGGCCATGGTGAAGTAGACCGAGTTGATGACACGCAGCTCCGTGAGCTTATAGCCTTCCTCGGCACTCACACTCAGGCGAACCACCTCGCCCTCGGCAGCCTCGGTAACGTTGGCGGTCAGCGTACCGTGCTCGTCCTGACGCACGCTCACCAAGAACTTCTCTGCTTCCGTTCCTGCGGGCGTGTAGATAATCTGGTCGATGTACATGCCAATACCGGCGGTGTTGGAAAGTATCAGCGTGTTCTGGCCTTCCTTCATCGTGGCATTGAACTTGACCTTGCGCCAGTCGTTGAGTCCTACCTTCTCTATCGTTATGTTCTGCCGGGTGCCATTCACTGTGGCTGCCAGCGTGCCGGTCTTGCTGGCTGAGCAATAGCGAACGCTCACCACGTAGTCGCCACCCTGATTCAGCTTGAGCTGATGGCGCAGTGCCCCAGCCGTATTGGTACCCATGTCCACATAGCCATTGCCAGCGTAGTCGAGTACTTCGGGGAAGTACCAGCCCGAGTTGCTCAGGTTCACACCCTTGACGTTCTTGTAGTCCATGTCCTCAGCCTCGATGACGATAGGGCCTACGAAAGGCTCGGGCTGCTTGGGGGTGGGCAATGCCTCGGCGGGCAGCACGTCGGTAGCGGTGCGCTCAGCCGAACCCTGGCAGTTGATGGTGAGGTCGAGGGGGCCCATGTGCTTGACGGTAACCGTAAAGGTGGCATTTTCAGCGTCATAGCTCTTAGTATAGGAGACGGCAGCACCTGCGGCACCCGTCTCGCGCTTCTTGATGGTACAGGTCGGCTCGGCGTTGACACCCTTCACGGTGATGATGTCGCTCTGTACGGTAATCGAGTCGCTGCGATAGTTGTTCAGGTAGAAATAGATATGGTCGGCATACTCGCGGATGAGTCCGCTCGACAGTTTGCCATAGGTAAGCTGCAACTCCTCGCAAGTGTTGTACTGCAGGGGAATGGTGGCCGAAGCCGTCTTATTCTTATTTAAATAGGTATAAGGCGTATAGGTTACCAACTGGTTGCGATAGCGGTTCACATAGAGGTCGCCGGTAGACACCTCGGGATACTGGGCATTGAAGTCGGCTGTTTTCCTGGCAGTAGTACCCCAGCGTGAACTAAAGGCCGACTTCTTCACCACGACGGGGATGCTCTTAGCCACATCGTCGTAGAGTGCGATGACCAGGGGAATGGCCCCATAGCGTCCCGTCTTCTTGAAGTAGCAGAAGTTGTCCATCCACTGGCCGTTGCCACGGTTGAAGGGATCGTCCTGCTTATAGACACCGTCGTAGAGAGAGCCCCAGGCAGCATATTTATCTTCATCGTTACCGCTGTTCACGTCGTTCTGCACCACAATCCTGGTCTTGCCGATTACCTCCTCACGGGTGGGAATATACATGGTGCCGTCGATGATCTTGCGGAACATGTCGAGCCAGACGCCCTTGAAGTTGGGGAAGGTGCCCCAGTTGCGGCGCGTATAGCCGTCGACCGTCGTGTTGCTCAGGTTCTGGAAGTCCTCCGTCCAGATAAGCTCCGGGCCGTCCCACACGGCACCGCCATTCACACAGGTCTGCTCCATCACCGTGCCCAAGCCGGCTGCACCGGGATATTTCTTTCCGTGGCCGTCGCCCAGAATGGCATCGAGGGCACCGTTCCAGCCGCAGTTGTCGTAGCGCACGCCATAGTTCTTGGCCAGACCCGAGATGAACGGGCCGAAGGTGACACTCTCGTTGTTGTAGAAACACGAGCTGGTGGTGTACTTGTACAGCCACAGGATGGCCTCGGGATATTCCTTACAGGCTAAGAGCAGGTCTTTGTTGCGCTTCATCATGCCCATCGGATTGAGCGGATGCGACCACACGTTGCCACAGAAAGAGATGGTGAGGAAACCGCCATACTTGTGGTGCATGGGCACTAACTTGGCAAAGAGTGCGATACGCGAAGCCTGCGTGCTGCTGCTCTTGTCGCCTGCCTCGTCGAAGCCCCAGAACTGCTCGGCGTAGTTCCAGCCCAGGAAGTTGGGATAGCGCTTGAAGAAGTACTCGAACGTCTCCAAGTCGTCGTCCTGGATATGGGTGTGGCCGCCACTGGCAGGCTGGCAGGTGAACCAGAGTCCGTTGGCCTGGCACACCGAGGCCCACGACTTGTAGGTACGCACGGCACAGCGAGGCATCTTGTAGATGTTGCGCTCCTTGTCGTACTGGCACGAGAACGAGAGGTTCATGCAGACGTAGGGCTTAATTTCCTCGGGGATGAGGTTAATGATTTTCTGCGGATCGGCCGTGTTCCACACGTCGATATGCACCAGCCAGAGCGGATGTTGTGAATCAATGGGACGGCGTTCCTGTGCCGACACCGACTGTCCCGTCACCATCAGCAACAGGGCCAGCAAAGCGAAATAAATGTTTTTTTTCATCATAGTTTATAGTTTGGTTATTACTCACTTTATAATAAATTTCTTTCCGTTACGAAAATGGCCCCGCACGGCCATCTGATGACGCTGGGCAAAGCTGCCACCTGCATAAAGGTTCAGGATGCCCGTACCCGAGATGGTCGACGAGAAATAACAATAGCGCGCCATCTTCACATCGACGGTCTTGCCGACCGGCAGGGAGATGGAGGTGCTATAACTGATGTAATTAGAGGAGGTGTTGTTGCCACTAATATCAATGGTCTGGGTCTGGGCCATCGCAGCCAAAGGCGACAACACACAGAGCAAAAGTGACGAAAGTAAAGTGATTGGTTTCATAGGTGCAAAGTTACCCCAAAAAAAGATATATGCCGTTGGGGCATGTTTCGTAATGTTTTCTGTATGTCTCTAAGATCGGTCAATCCATCCTCCATATTCCTGGAGACAAACGGATATTATTCCAGGGAAAGAATCTTTGCGGAAGATATAATGTCTAAGGATTCAAGGATTTAAGGATGGGCGGCGCATCGCGCCGCAAGGGAAAATCCCGAAATCCCATAATCCTTAGAATAAAAAGTGCCCTCCTTAGCGGGTTTGTCGGAAAATAGTTATACCTTTGCTCCGTGAAACTCTAAACAACGAGAATTATGGAAGCAATGGAAGAAAGAACCGTGCTGAACAAGGCACAACTGGACATCCTGCAACTGCTGGGACACATGAAGACAGTGGAGCAGGCCAACGAGCTGCGGAAGGTCATCTGCGACTACTATGCCCGCAAGGTGGACGAAGAGATGGACAAGCTCTGGGATGAGGGCAAGTGGAGCCAGGCGCACATCGACGCTCTGGCTACGGAAGACGTTCATGCCAAACATCACGCCTATGCCGACTGACCGTGTGGTGCTCGACACCAACAGCCTACTGTCGTCGCTGGCCCGTCGCGGCTCTGCCTACCCAGAATACCCTTTCCCAAACTCCTCGTGCTGAAGCTAAAGACCTTCATTGAAAGGCTGACAGCAAGCAAGGAATAATCGACTGAAGGACGCTTGCAAGGCAAGAACGGAAAGAAGTCACCCATGACGACACCCCCGGCGACAGCTGGAACGATGCCATGAACTGCGGCGGCATCTGGGACGAATAATAGTAACCCACTTAATTAATCATCGGGGACGATGCGCACTCCTTGCGCATTGTTCCCGATATTTTTCTTAGTAATGATATAAAAAATGCTAAACATGTCGTTTTCTCAAATGAAATACGTATCTTTGCAAATCGAAAGAGAGAAACGGATTTTTTACCTATTCAAATAAAACAAAACGATTTATGGAAAAAAGTGCATTGCAGATTGCAAGAGCCGCCTATCAGCCTAAGCTGCCACGCGGCCTGCAGGGTGCCGTGAAGGTGCAGGAGGGTGCGCCTACACAGAGTGTTGACAACCAGGAAGAGATCAAGAAGCTCTTCCCCAATACCTATGGCATGCCGCTCGTAGAGTTCGTCCCCGGCGAGGAGACGGCACACGAGCCCATGAACGTGGGTATCATCCTGAGCGGTGGCCAGGCTCCCGGCGGTCACAACGTGATTACCGGCCTGTTCGATGCCGTGAAGAAGCTGAACCCCGCTAACCGCCTCTTCGGCTTCATCCTGGGTCCTGGCGGTCTGGTAGACCACAACTACATGGAGCTGACAGCCGAGTACGTTGATGAGTATCGCAACACGGGCGGATTCGACATGATTGGCTCGGGCCGTACCAAGTTAGAGAAGGTGGATCAGTTTGAGAAGGGTCTGGAGATTATCCGCGAGCTCGGCATCAAGGCCATCGTCATCATCGGTGGCGACGACTCTAATACCAACGCCTGCGTGCTGGCCGAATACTACGCTGCCAAGAACTACGGCGTGCAGGTCATCGGCTGCCCCAAGACCATCGACGGCGACCTGAAGAACTCGCAGATTGAGACCTCGTTCGGCTTCGACACCGCCTGCAAGACCTACTCGGAGCTTATCGGCAACATCGAGCGCGACTGCAACTCGTCGCGCAAGTACTGGCACTTCATCAAGGTGATGGGCCGCTCGGCCAGCCACATCGCCTTAGAGTGCGCCCTGCAGACGCAGCCCAACGTCTGCCTCATCTCTGAGGAAATCGAGGCCAAGGCCATGAGCCTTGACAACATCGTGGAGTACATCGCCAATGTGGTGGCCGCACGCGCCGCCGACGGCAACAACTTCGGCACGGTCGTCATCCCCGAGGGTGTCATCGAGTTCATCCCCGCCATCAAGAAGCTCATTGCCCAGCTCAACGACGTGCTGGCACGTCCAGAGGTGAAGGACATGGGTCGCACGGAGCAGATTGACTTCGCCAAGGCTCACCTGACCGACGAGAACCTGGCTGTGTTCAACTCTCTGCCCACTGGCGTGGCCCGTCAGCTTGCCCTCGACCGCGACCCGCACGGAAACGTACAGGTGAGCCTCATCGAGACCGAGAAACTGCTCTCGACCATGGTGGCACAGAAGCTTGAGAAGATGAAGAAGGAAGGCAAGTACGCTGGCAAGTTCTCGGCCATGCACCACTTCTTCGGCTATGAGGGACGCTGCGCCGCTCCTTCGAACTTCGACGCCGACTACTGCTACGCCCTCGGCACCTCGGCAGCCCAGCTCATTGCCAACGGCAAGACCGGCTACATGGCCATCGTGCAGAACACCACAGCTCCTGCCGACGAGTGGAAGGCAGGCGGTGTGCCCATCACGATGATGATGAACATGGAGCGTCGTGCCGGCGAGATGAAACCCGTGATTCGCAAGGCCCTGGTAGAGCTCGACGGCGCTCCCTTCAAGGAGTTTGCCGCTCACCGCGAGGAGTGGGCCCGCAAGACGGCCTACATCTATCCCGGCCCCATCCAGTACTGGGGACCCGCTGAGGTCTGCGACCTTCCCACGAAGACGCTGGCACTGGAACAGGCTAAGTAAACGGCGAATTGACAATTGATAATTGACAATTAAGTAATGGAAATTGAGAACTGATAATGGATAATTAACTGCCTTCTGCGGAATAATTAACCATTATCAGTTCTCAATTATTAGTGAAAGGGAATGCCAACCACACCTCACCGCACAAAGAAACCGAGGAAGCCACGCCTTACCAGCCCTGTGCGCCGCAAGCGTCCCGGGCTATGGGTTCGGCTGTTGCAGAAGATGCCCCGCTGGGCCTTCTGGATAGGCGGTCTCTCGTTGGCGGCAGTCTACGTGTGGTTTTTCTATTATTTCTTCGTCTCTCCCTTCGGGTTCCGCTGGAAAGCCCTGTATGGCTACGTGCCGCAACCTGAAGGCTATGAGATTCATGGCATTGACATCTCCCACTACCAGGGCGACATCGACTGGGAAGTGCTGCGCAACCAGGGCATGATTGACAAGTGTCCCGTCAGGTTCGTGATGATCAAGGCCACGGAAGGTGCCAACCGCACCGACCCGAAGTTCTACGACAACTTCAACCAGGCACTGGAGTACGGCTTCACCCGTGGTGCCTATCATTTCTACAGCGTACACTCCCCTGCCCGCGAGCAGGCCCAGTACTTCATCGACGTGGTGCAGTTGGAAAAAGGCGACCTGCCGCCTGTGCTCGATGTGGAACACAAGCCCAAGCAGCAGAGCGACGAGGAGTTCAAGCAGAGCGTGCTGGAATGGCTTCACATCGTGGAGAACCACTATCAGGTGAAGCCCATCATCTATACCTATTATAAATTCAAGATGCGCTACCTCAACGACAAGGTCTTCGACCAATACCCCTACTGGATAGCGCATTACTACGTGGACAGCGTGGAATACAAGGGCGAATGGAAGTTCTGGCAGCACACCGACGTGGGCCGTCTGCCCGGTATCAAGGGCTACGTGGACTTCAACATCTACAACGGCTCCTACTACGACCTGCGCCAGCTCACCATCGGCAGTCAGGAAACCATCGGCACCGAGGCCTACGGGGGCGACGAGGAAGTTTAGCGTATCAGCCTATTCCTGACGGTGATGGACTCCATGTAAAAAAGAACGACTGATAATCAGCAACTTAAAAAATCCGTTTAATCCGTGTAATCCGTTGTAGATTATTATGACACGCCCTCCTGTTGCTGTTTATTTCTCGACCAGAATGCGGGCATCCACGGCAATGACGTTGTCCTCGTCGGCCAGGAGGCCTGTTTTCCGCATTGGGACACCCACGAAGAAAAGCCAAGGCTCTCAAAACTCGCGTATTTGCTCTTTCGCCCGTAGGGGGGTACGGTATTCTATTTCGTCCGAATATTTTCGGGTCACTCAGCATAAGGGCAAGTATGTCTGATTATCAAGTAGTTACAATGGTGATTCAAAAAAGCGCGGAAAACAGGAAAAAGAAAGTATGACGACTGATAATCAGCAACTTAAAAAATCCGTTTAATCCGTGTAATCCGTTGTAGATTATTATGACACGCCCTCCTGTTGCTGTTTATTTCTCGACCAGGATGCGGGCATCCACGGCAATGACGTTGTCCTCGTCGGCCAGGAGGGGATTGATGTCCATCTCCTTGATTTCCGTGGCGAAGCGAAGGAGGGTGGAAAGCCGCACGATGATCTCGGCATACTTGCGCTCGTTGATGCCCTTCTGGCCTCGCGTACCTTTCAGAATCTTATAGCCCCGGAGCGAACGAATCATCGAGTCGGCTTCCTCGTAGGTGAGGGGTGCCAGGCCAGAAGACACGTCCTTCAGCACCTCGACGAAGATGCCGCCTAAGCCGCAAAGCACCACATGGCCGAAGCGCAGCTCGTACTTGGCACCGATGAACAGCTCCGTGCCCTTGATCATCTTCTGCACCATGATGGCGGTGGCATCAGGAATCTGCATCATACGGTCGAACTCGGCAGAGAGTACCTCCTTCGAACGGATATTGAGCGACACGCCCCCCACGTCGCTCTTATGTACGGGGCCTACCACCTTAGCCACTACAGGATAGCCACACTTCTCGGCAAAGGCCACCACCTCGGCCTTGTCGGCACTGACGAACTCGGGCACCGTGGGAATGCCGGCACTCTGCAAGAGCTCATGGACAAGGTTTGGAACGATGTAGCCATTTTCCGTTATGCCATCGATGATGCGGCGGATGCGAGGCACATCGACCCCGTGTATCGTCAGCGTCTGGTCGGCTGGGGCCGGGGTCTTCATCACCTGCGTCAGGGCAGTGGCAAGGGTCACCTCGTCGCTGAAGTTCACGTGTCCCCGGCTCAGAAACTCCTGCACCTCGGGACCTGCCGTGTTCACGCTGGGCAGGATGGGGAAAATGGGCTTCTTGCAGGTCAGGATCTTCTGGTGAAGCACGTTGTAGGTCTCGTAGACCTTTACGAGGCCGGGCGTGCCGAAGATGACCATGATGGCATCGATGTTGTCGAACTTCTGCTCGCAATAGTCAATGGCAATGCCTAAGTGTTCGGGCGTGCCCGTGGCCAGGATGTCGATGGGATTGGCCACCGACGAGCCGGGGTAGAGTTTCGACTTCAGTTCCTCGGCAACAGGGCCGCTGAGCGGTGGCACACTCATCCCGCCCTTCGACAGGGCATCGGTGAGCATGACACCAGGGCCGCCCGCATGGGTGATAATGGCAAACGAGGTTCCTCCTACTTTCCTGACGGGAGTTTGCATCGTTTCTTCCCCAACCGATGACAGGGGGGATTGTATATTAAAGATACACCCCACGGTGGTGAGTTCTTCGCGCGAGAAGCAGCGCACGATACCCGCCTTGCGGAAAAGAGCCTCAACAGCTGAGTCGCTCGAAGCGATGGCACCCGTGTGGCTCGAAGCTGCACGGCTGCCTGCCGTGGAGGAGCCTGCCTTGATAGCTGCAATGCGACAGCCTTTCTTAATGAGCGAGGTGGCGTGGTAGAGCAGTTTGTCGGGGTCGGCAATGTTCTCGATATAAAGCAGTTTGATGAGTGAGTCGCGCCCTGCATCGAAGTGCTCGTCCATATATTCCAGCACCGTCTCAATGCCTATCTGCTTACCATTACCTATCGACCACACGGAGTTGAAGGGCAAGCCCTTCGTCACAGCACTCTCCAGGATGAACACCGCCGTGGCCCCCGAACCGCTGATGAAGTCGACGCCCCGGGGATTGAGCTGTGGGATGGGCTTGGTGAACACGGAGTGATGCCAGCGTGTGAGCAGGCCGATACAGTTGGGGCCGATGAGCGCACAGCCGTACTTCTCGCAGGTGTCCAGAATCTGCTGTTCGAGCAAGGCTCCCTCATGGGTCTCCTCGCCAAAGCCCGCCGAGATGATGATGAAGGCTCGCACCTGCTTCTCGGCTGCAAGGTACTCCACATACTGGGGGCAGAACCTCGCTGCCACCACGAGGATGGCCAGGTCGGTGGGGGGCACCCCCTGCACGTCGTGGAACACCTTGATGCCCTGCACCTCGTCTTCCTTCGGGTTGACCACACGCAGTATGCCCTTGTAGCCACCGCTCAGCAGGTTGCGCACCACGGCACCACCAGGCTTATGCACATTGTTCGAACCGCCGATAACCACAATACTCTCCGGTTCTAATAGTTGCTTGTTAATCATAGTCTTTTTGATTTGGTGTTCTATTTCAAATTTAGATAAGTAATCGGTAAACTGCCCAGTCCACTATTCATGGCCACGGTTTTATACGGTTTTATACGGGCAGCATCGATGATATTCTTCATTGCCACGGTTTTATACGGTTTTATACGGGCAGCATCGATGTTATTCGTCATTGCCACGGTTTTACACGGTTTTATACGGGCAGCAGCGATGTTATTCTTCATTGCCACAGTTTTACACGGTTTTATACGGGCAGCATCGATGTTATTCTTCATTGCCACAGTTTTACACGGTTTTATACGGGCAGCATCGATGTTATTCTTCATTGCCACGGTTTTACACGGTTTTATACGGGCAATTTGTAAAAACCGTGGAAAACCGTGAAAAACCGTGGCCATGATTACGTCGGAGGTTTGTTACTTGATTATCACCTTGCGACCATTCATCAGGTAGATGCCTGCGGGAAGCCCCTCTGTGATCGTAGCCTGCGAACGAACGAGGCGACCGTTGAGGTCGTAGATATTGGCCGGTGCGTCGTGGGCGGTGACACAGTGGCTACCGTCGATGATGCCGTCGATACCCCTGACGAAGAGCCATCCCTCGCTGATGCGGCTCGTGTCCCACTCAATGCCGCCCTGCATGTCGAACTTGGGCGTGCCCGTAAAGCTGCCAGCCTGGAAGATACGGATGCTGTCGCCCACCTGGAGCTTGTGACTGGCCGACGGCACGATGCAGACAGTTCCGTTGATGGTGAGCTTGCTGACTCCCTCGACGGAAGTGCAACCGCTGGTCAGGCTGGTCGTGGGACGTATGACGCCGATGACAAGCATGCCCGAGGCGTTGATGGTCAGGGGCTTGTTGTCTATCAGGACAGAACCCGAGGTAGCTCCGTCGAAGGCTCCGGGACGCAGGATGCCGTTGACCACTACCGAGGAGTTGGTGAGGGCGTTCTTATTGTTGTTGCCCGACAGTGTTCCTGTAGCCCCGATGGTGAGCGTACCCGTGCCTAAGCCGGCCGACGTGCCGAGACACAGCTCGCCCTCGTTGATGCTGGTCGTACCCGTATTGGTGTTCTTGCCATTCCACGTCACCTTGCCCGCACCCAGCTTGACCAGGCTGGCGTTGCTGACCACCTTGACCGACGTGGTCCAGTTAGCGTCATTGCCCACCTGCCAGGTGTTGGCTCCCACGCTGCCGCCGTTGCTGAAGGTGCAGCTACCGCCCAGGGCACCGTTGCCCGCGAGCTTACCTATGCGGAAGGTCTTTCCGCTGTTCTGCACCTCAACGGTAGCCGCAATGTCCATCGTGCCGTTGGGCATACCGCCGCTCGTGTTGAGCGTGAAGCGCAGCACGGCGGGGTCGTCCTGGCTCGACGTAGGCTTGATGGTTCCCTCGAACTCAGAGAAGTTGCACTGGATGGGCGTGCGCGTAGCATAGTAGTTGGAACCCTTCTCGGTGGTGCAGTAGATGGTGAGCGTGCCCTCACCCGTCAGTTTGTTGGTGTAGGTGGAGCGGTTGGCCATGTACCAGGAGCCTTGCTTGTTCTTGGGCACGTTGACAGTATAACTGGTTCCCGTGTTCTCGCGCAGGGTGCCGCCCTGATACTCCACGGTCTTTGCCGGGGTGGCCGAGTTGATGCACTGCACGGTACCAGCTGCCACGATGAGCTTGTTCAGGCTGCTGTTGCTCACGTTCAGCTTCATCCATCCTGTACCCTTCTTGGTGGCCACGGTGCCTGTCATGGCACGGTCAACGATGAAGTCGGCAGTGTTGTTGATGGCACCGCCTTCCTCACCGGCAAACTGGATGGCCGAGCCGTTGGTCACGGCGGCAGTGGTGCGCAGTTCGCCGCCATTCTCAATGATGAACTTCGAGGCCGCCGTGGTCATGGCACCCAGGTTGCCCTTGGCCTGGTTGGCATTGGCCAACGAGGAAACGGTGACCGAGCCGCCCGAAATGCGGTTGCCGCCGGTGTAGGTATTGTCGTTACGGATGGTGAGGCTACCCTTGCCACGCTTCACCAAGGAGGTGTTGCCCACGAGTGCCCCCGTGCCGGTGAAGGTGTAGTTCTTGGTGCTGTTGTCTACGATCACGCTGTCGGCCTCCATCTCGCCACTGAGGCTGACGGAAGTTGTCGTAGCATCGTCGGTGAAATGCACGACATCACCGTTGACGAAGGGGGCATTGGTGGCCGATTCGTCGCCGGTCAGGGAGAAGTTGGCCGCCCCGGCCATCTCCCAGATATTGCTCTCGTTGCCGTTCCACACGATGGTGGCGTTGTCGCGCATGCCTGCCACCTGCAAGTAAAGCTTGCCGCCCTCATAGAGCAGACTGGCTTTCTTCTGGGTGCCGGTGCCTTCGATCTTGATGCTGCCAAGGTCGCCGCTCACCGTGCCAATCTCGCCTAAGAGGTACTTGCCTTCGGCAATGGCACTGGCCTCATGCACCACGAACTCGAACACGGGCGTGAGGTAAGCCGGACCATACTGCCACGACTTTGTTTCAATGCTCAGCTGACCAGCATTCACTTGGTCGGCTGTGAGGTCGTTGCAATAGAGGTCGAAGACGATGCGCGACCCGAAGCCCAACTGCAACGTCTGGGTAGTAATAGAACCCTTATGGCTGGCACGCCCCGGGCGAAGTTTTGAGTCATAGTCCATCTTGATGCTGAGGAACTCGCCCCCGTCGCTGTTCAGCTCGGCAAAGCGATTCAGCCAGAGGGGAGACTGACGGAGCGTTCCGTCGAAGTTGAGCGTTCCAGCCCACACGTCGGTGTTGCCTGTGTGCATCATGTCCACCTTGGGCAGGTTCAGGATGCCGTCGCCCTGCTTCACCAGGCGGGTGGTGCCTGCGAAAGCTCCGCCCGTGACGTTGCAGGTATAGTAGACGTAGTTGATTTTCGGGTTGCCGTTGGTGATGCTGCTGTTGGTGCCCTGCACCCACGAGGGCACATTGAAGGTGGCCACCCAGGGCTGCACGCCGTTGGCTATGCTTATCTGCGTGTTGCCCGTCTCGCACACGATGACATGCTGGCCGTCAAGGCTGTTGTCGATGGTGCCGCCATTGGCCACCTCGATGCGTCCTGTCATGGTGAGGGGCGGGGGAGCCACGGTGATGTCCTCCAGTTCGCCAAGGAAGTAGCTGGCATGTGGAGGCTGGTTGTAGCCCATGCTCTCCCACACCATGCCCTGGCGGTACTGATGATCGTGCCAGAGCGTATAGTTGCGATAGTTGGTGGCTATATTAGTAGTGTACACACGTACATATTTATTATCATTGGTGCGCACGATGATCTCTTCGCGCCAGTCGCCCAGAATATCGCCCGTGGCACTGGGGGTGTTCTTCGTCCAGTTGCAGTTGGCGGTGCCGTCGGCGGTGAAGACGACGGAACCGTCGGCCTTGAACACACGGGCCGCTCCCTCACGCGAAGAGGCTCCGTCGAGTCCTTCCTCCAAGAGGTCGCCGTCCCAGTAGATGCGGAAGTTATTGGTGAAGCCCGAGGGACCGCCCGAGATGACCTTGTCGCTGACACAGGAGATGGTGCCCGACTGGCTGGAGTGGCCAATAGCACCGGGGTACTGGTTGCTGAAGTTGCCGCAGAGTGCCCGCCCGTCGTCGCCGGTTGACTGCAGGCGGTAGTAAATCTTCGATGTCGTGGCATCGCGGTAGTTCATGGCAGGCTCGTCCTCGTTGCAGGTGAAAATCTCCTGACCGTGGCGATAGGGGTCGAAGTCGCTGCAATGCTGGGCATCGCCGTGGCCCAGCCCCGTGGTGGAGAGGCCCTTGCCGTTGTCGTCGATGACCATGGAGCCGAAGCAGATCTCATCGCGTCCGTCCCAGTCCACATCGGCAATACCGAAGTTATGGAAGCCGTTGCCATACCAGGGGTCGCTCCATCCGCCGTTGTTTTGCCACTCCCAGTACTGCGTGAGCTTATGGGTCGTGGGATTCACGCTGAAGGCTTTCATGTGGTGCTTGGTATAGCAGCCGCGCCCGAGGAAGATAAAGGGATGACGACCGTCGAGGAAGGGAGCGCCAAAGTAGTGCTTTGTCGAGCGGTGTCCATAACCGTCGCCCCAGTCGTCGGCATTGCCACGTGGCAGGGGGTAGGCCATCCACAACGCTCCGTTGTTTCCGATGGGATAGGGCTTGCCCGTGGCACCCTCCAAATAGAGCAGGTACTCGGCACCCGTGTTCGTGTAGGTCATGTTGGCCGTCTGCAAGACGGTGTTGCGCGTGTTCACGTTCATGTTGCCGATGTTGGTCACGGTGCCGTCGGCATGGTGAATAATCATGTTGTCGGCTCCACGCATCAGGATTTCGGCTTTGCCGTCACCGTCCCAGTCGTAGCCCACAGCATCATATTGCTCGTCAGGCCCCGACACCATGTTAGGCCCGAGGTCAATCCACCACAGACGGTCGCCCTTGATGTTGTAGCACTCGATGCAGTTGTAGGCCGAGTCGTTGGCCACCGACGAGCCATCGGGACCGTAGTTGCGCTTCATGATGAACTCGCTCATGCCGTCGCCATCCACGTCGGCCAAGGCAATGTCGTTGATGTTGTAGTCGTTGGTAATGTTGGTGCCCCGACGGGAGTGCAGTTCCTTCACGGCAAACTGGATGTACTGCTGGCTGAGGCGCGTTGCCTCGGCACTCTTCTCCTGCTCCACGCCGCGCACCACGGCGGCAACCTGATACTTAGACCCTGCACGCCCCTGGGAGTCGGTATAGTTGGACACTTTCAGCGGGGTCTCGTTCACCTTCACGCCATTGCGGTAAAGGTTGTACTCCGTGTCGTAATACTCTTCGCCGAAGATGCGCCAGCTCACGAACGAGCCGCTTCCCGACGGAACAGCCACCACGCCACGATCCAGTTTGTCGGTCGTGCGCTGTGCCGATGCGATGCTACAGAGGCACGCAATCATCAAGGTTAGTAATAGTTTTCTCTGCATTGGTAAAAATGAAATAGGATTGATGTTTTTACACCCCCATCAGGGGATTATTTGATTTGTTTTTGCAAAAATACAATTTTTTCGGGAATTATCGCGCAGAATGGCTCATTTTTTTGGGTATTTGCCGGGTAATTCGTAACTTTGCAGCCAACGAATGACGATGGAGAGAAGAGAAACCCTTGGACAGATGATGCGATTTGGCATCGTAGGCGTGCTTGCCGTTGCCATCCACTACGGTGTCTACTGGATGATGCTGCATTGGATGGAGGTAAACGTGGCCTATACCATCGGCTATATCGTCAGTTTCCTCGTGAACTATTTTCTCTCGGCCCGTTTCACGTTCAGGGAAAAGACCTCTGCAAAGACGGGTATCGGCTTCTGCGGCGCCCATGTCATGAACTATTTCCTGCAGCTCGCACTCCTTAACGTCTTCCTCTGGCTCGGCATCAACCGCATGCTGGCTCCCTTCGCCGTCCTTACCATCGCCGTACCCACCAACTTCGTGCTCGTCAGGTTCGTGTTCAAGAAGCTATAGGTTTGTCTGTAGCTCAGCCTTGAGGAACCGGGGCGTATAGCCCTTGTCGCTCTGGGCCACCTGTTCGGGCGTACCCGTAGAAAGGACGGTGCCACCCTTGCGTCCGCCCTCGGGCCCCATGTCGATGATATAGTCGGCCTGGCAGATGACGTCGAGGTTATGCTCAATGACGATGACCGTGTTGCCACGGTCGACGAGTTTCTGCAACACCTGCATCAGAATGCGGATATCCTCGAAGTGCAGGCCCGTGGTGGGTTCGTCGAGGATGTAGACCGTGCGTCCCGTGTCTTTCTTCGACAGCTCGGTAGCCAGTTTCACGCGCTGGCTCTCGCCGCCGCTGAGCGTGGTCGAGGACTGACCGAGCTTGATGTAGCCCAGACCTACATCCTGAATGGTCTTGATCTTTCGCAGGATGTCGGGCACGTTCTCGAAGAACTCCACGGCCTGGTTGATGGTCATGTCGAGCACGTCGGCAATCGACTTGCCCTTGTAGCGCACTTCAAGCGTCTCGCGGTTGTAGCGCTTGCCGTGACACGCCTCGCAAGGCACCTGGATGTCGGGCAGGAAGTTCATCTCGATGGTCTTGTAGCCATTGCCGCCGCAGGTGTCGCAGCGGCCTCCCTTCACGTTGAACGAGAACCTTCCGGGCTTGTAGCCGCGAATCTTGGCTTCGGGCAACCCACCAAAGAGCGTGCGTATGTCGCTGAACACGCCTGTGTAGGTGGCAGGATTGGAGCGAGGCGTGCGTCCTAACGGCGACTGGTCGACATCGACCACCTTGTCGATATAGTCAAGCCCCTCAACGGCCTCGTAGGGCATGGGCTTGCGAAGCGAGCGGTAGAAGTGCTGAGAGAGAATGGGCTGGAGGGTCTCATTGATAAGCGTAGACTTGCCTGAGCCGGAGACGCCCGTGACCACGATGAGCTTCCCTAACGGGAAATCCACGGTGACGTGCTTCAGGTTATTGCCCGTGCAGCCTCGAAGGGTGAGGGCATGGCCGTTGCCGGCACGCCGCTGGGGGGAGGCGGGGGCAGCTGGGGTGGTTGCGACTGAGTCGCAACCCACGGGGAAGGTGCGTACAGCCCCCTTGAGGTACTGCGCCGTGAGGGTATCGGTCTTGAGAAGGGCTTCTGGCGTGCCCTGGAACACCACCTCGCCGCCCTTGCGCCCCGCACGGGGGCCTATGTCGACGATATAGTCGGCTGCCAACATCATGTCGCGGTCGTGTTCCACGACGATAACCGTGTTGCCCAGGTCGCGCAGTTCCTTCAGCGAATGGATGAGCCGCTCGTTGTCGCGCTGGTGCAGGCCGATACTGGGCTCGTCAAGGATGTAGAGCACATTGACCAGTTGCGAGCCTATCTGCGTGGCCAGGCGTATGCGCTGGCTCTCACCGCCCGAGAGCGAAGCCGATCGGCGATTCAGCGAGAGGTAGTCAAGGCCCACCTCAAGCAGGAAGTCGAGGCGGGTTCGAATCTCCTTGAGTATCTCTACGGCTATCTGTCGCTGTTGCGAATCTAAGTGTTCTTCTGCTTCGTCGAGCCACTCGCGCAGCTCGGAAATATCCATCGACGTAAGTTCCGCGATGTTCTTGTCCCATATCTTATACGAGAGGGCTTCGCGGTTAAGCCGTTGCCCCTTGCATTCCGGACACTCGCATTCCTCTAAGAACTGGTCGGCCCATTTCTGGCCCGTAGCCGAGTCGTCCGAGTCCATGACGTCGCGCAGGTACTTGATGATGCCGTCGAAGGCCACGAAATAGTCGCTCGACGTGTGAACGAGGTCTTTGTCGATGCGCACGTTCTCCAACGAACCATAGAGGAGTTCGTTCAGGGCTTCCTCTGGAATGGCTTCTACTGGTGTCTTCAAGTCGCAGTCGTACTTCTTCAGGATGGCATCTATCTGCCAGAAGATGAGCTGGTTCTTGTATTTTCCCAAAGGGATGATGGCCCCGTCGTGTACGCTCTTCTTGCGGTCGGGAATGACTTTTGTCAGGTCAATCATGTTCACGGTGCCCAGTCCCTTGCATCGTGGACAGGCCCCCTGAGGCGAATTGAACGAGAAGTTGTTGGGCGCCGGGTCGCTGTAGGACAGGCCCGTCGTGGGGCACATGAGCCGTTTGGAGAAGTGTTTCACCGTGCCCGTTTCCTTGTCGAGTATCATGATGAGTCCCTCGCCTTGCTTCATGGCCAGTTCAACGCTTTTCTTCAGGCGCTCTACTCCCCCTCCTTGGGAGGGGGTTGGGGGGAGGCTCAGCTTATCGATAACCACCTCTATGTCGTGGTTCTTGTAGCGGTCAACCTTCATGCCCCTGGCAATCTCGACGACCTCGCCGTCCACACGCATAGTGAGGTAGCCCTTGCGCCGCATGGCCTCGAACAGTTCGCGATAATGGCCTTTCCTGCTGCGTACTAATGGAGCCAGGATGAAAATCTTCTTGCCCGCATAGTCGCGCTGGATCATATCGACGACCTTCTCCTCCGTGTATTTCACCATCGGTTCGCCCGTGGCATAGCTGTAAGCCCTGCCGGCACGGGCAAAGAGCAGGCGCATGTAGTCGTAGACTTCGGTGGTGGTGCCCACAGTAGAGCGTGGGTTCTTATTGGTGGTCTTCTGCTCGATGCTGATAACGGGACTCAGGCCTGTTATCTTGTCTACGTCGGGTCGCTCCATGCCGCCTAAAAAGTTTCGGGCATAGGCCGAGAAGGTCTCGATGTACCGGCGCTGACCCTCGGCAAAGATGGTGTCGAAGGCAAGGGACGACTTGCCGGAGCCTGACAGCCCGGTGATGACGGTGAGGGAATGGCGCGGAATCTCCACGTCGATGTTCTTCAGATTGTGAACACGGGCACCGAAGACTTGTATTTTCTCGCTCATCTTATAAATCTCGCTAAATGTTACTCTTTGGTAGACCCGCCATCGCTGCCAGAGCCTTCTCTATGGCCTCGCAGCAGGTTGACGTCTTTCCTGAAGTTATATTCTTTCCCGTCGGCGCCCTTGGCCTTGATCAGGGCAAAGTAGACCCCTTCCTTCACGGGATGCCCGTTGTAGGTGCCGTCCCATCCCTTGCTCACGTCGGTCCACTCAAAGAGCTTCTGCCCCCAACGGTTGAAGATGTAGCCGTGGAACGAGACAATACTTCTGTAGCCATCCTTGCCGTCCTTGCCCTTCTTGGCCTGGTAGACGTCGTTGGTGCCGTCGTCATTGGGCGAGAAGGCATTGGGAAACTCCAGCCTACTCTCGGCGATGGATATCGTGATGGTCTCCGAACTGAGTTCTGTCGTGTCCGTACCGTTGATGAGCGTGGTCTGAAGCACCACATTGAACGTACCCGACTCATTGAACATGTAGTCCGTATCTTCTTCATACCTCACGAGCAGTTCCTCATAGCCCCCGTTGGCATCCTGCTTGCGGAAGTGCCACTCATACGAGGGAGTCCAGTCGCCCATCTGATCCGGGTTGGCCCGGAAACTCACGTTGAGCGGTGCCTGTCCGTCGTCGATGCTGATTGTTTCCTTATAGTTACCGTCTGTGTCGGTGTAGTAAGCTCTTGGTGCAACCGTCTGAGCCATTCCCAATACAGGAATAAGCCATGCGAGCAAGAGCCAGAAAGTCGTTTTCCTCTTCATTATTTTACTCATTTAATATGCAAAGGTACAAATAAAAACTCAAATCCTGCCTCTTTTTGCTAAAAAAGCACACCATGACAACACATATTTCATAATTATTTAGTAATTTTGTGGCCAAAATTGAATTTAAATGAAGATGCAACGAGTATTGAGATTCATTTCCCTGGGTGTTCTGCTGCTTTTCCTGGCAGGAACTGCGGTGGCCCAGATTAACAAGTGGCGTGACGTTCATAGTGTTAAGAAGAATGAAACGTTCACGAGCATTGCCCAGCAATATGGTATTACGGTGGACGAACTGAAACAGGCCAATCCCGAGATTTCCGACCCGGGAATGCTAAAGAAGGGCGAAAGGCTGTTCATCCCGTACACCTCTGCCCCGTCCGAACCTGTGGCGAACAATGAGAAGATTGGTGTGGCCTCACGCCCCATCCGCTTAGGCATCATGCTCCCCCTGAACAGCAAGAACCGTGAGGGACGCCAGATGGTGGAGTACTACCGTGGCGTGCTGATGGCCTGCGACAGCGTGAAGAAGCAGGGCATATCCGTCAGCGTGAATGCCTGGAACGTGGAGGAGACAACGGTCATCTCCAAAATTCTGGATACGCAGGAAGCGAAGAACCTCGACCTGATCATAGGCCCGCTCCATGCCAACAAGATGCAGCCTCTCTCTGACTTCATTACCAAGCACGCCACCATGATGGTGATGCCCTTTGCCGTAAATTCGAATGAGGTGGAGCGCAACAGGAACATCTTCCAGATTTATCAGCGGCCCGATGCCGTCAATGCCGTCTCAGTGGACTATATCTGCAAGCATTTCAAGAACTATCACCCCGTCATCATCGACTGTGCCGACGAGAAGAGTACCAAGGGTGCCTTCACCAAGGCCCTGCGCGAGGCATTCAAGCAGGGGGGTATCAAGTTCAGCCTCACCAGCCTGAAGACCCCCACCAACTCGCTCCTGAAGGCTTTCGAGGAGAATGAGCGCAACGTGGTGATACTCAACTCGGGGAGTACGAAGAGCATGAACGAGGTGTTCTCCAAGCTGACCATCGTGCAGAACCTGAAGCCCAAGGCCAAGATTTCCGTACTGGGCTACCCCGAATGGCAACCCGAGGCCGCCAGCAAGGAGAACCTCTTCTTCAAGTATGATGTCTATCTGCCTGTAAATGAGTTTACGGAGATGAGGTCAAACGCCGTGAAACGCTTCCACAACAAGTATCGCCACAACTTCCATCAAGACCTGATGAGCGGCACGCCCTGCATGGGGCTGGCCGGCTTCGACCATGCCTACTTCTTCCTGAAGGGACTACATAAATATGGTAAGGCATTCGATGGGGCAGCCGGGCGTTTCACCTACGAGCCTCTGCAGGCCCCGATGCGCTTTGTACGCTTAGGCGGTGGCGGCTATCAGAACCAAGGCTTCCTGTTCGTACACTACAATGCGTCGAAGCGCAACGTTGAAACCATTAACTATTAAGACCGGCCATGAAGCGACAGCTCTTCTTTCTTTGCCTGCTTTTCCATCTGTCACTTACGGCGACCCATGCCCAGGTAGGAGAACACCGCAACGACTTTGCTATGGGTTTCAACGGCGGCTATGTCCTGAGCCAGATTGGCTTCCTGCCCGAAGTGCCCCAGAGCTGGCATCCGGGACTGACGGGCGGACTCACCTTCCGCTACACCAGCGAGAAGTATTTCAGCAGCATCTGCGCCATCGTGGGCGAAGTGAACTACGCCCAGGTGGGATGGAAGGAGAACATCCTGACCCCCAACGACGAGCCTGTCCTTAACGCTGTGACGGGACTGCCCGAAGAGTATCAGCGCGACATGACCTACATCCAGGTGCCCGTCTTCGCCCGCTTGGGATGGGGGCGCGAGCGCAAGGGCTTCCAGTTCTTCTTCCAGGCAGGCCCGCAGGTGGGGTGGTTCCTGAACGAGAAGACGAAGAGCAACTTCGACCTCAACACCATCAATCTCGCGGCACGCACGTCGATGGTCATTGCCCAGGACACCATGTCGGTGGAACACCGCGTCGACTATGGCATTGCCGCCGGACTGGGTCTGGAGTTCTCTTATCCCAAGATAGGCCATTTCATCATCGAGGGTCGCTACTACTATGGTCTGGGCGACATCTTCGGCAACACGAAGCGCGACTATTTCGGACGCTCCAACTTCTCCAACATCGTTGTCAAGCTGACCTATCTGTTCAACGTTTCTAAGACTAATAACCCTAAAATTAAATAATTATGTTTGAAGGACAACCCAAAGGATTGTTTGCGTTGGCACTTGCCAACACCGGTGAGCGATTCGGCTACTACACCATGCTTGCCGTTTTTGCATTGTTCCTCCGTGCCAACTACGGACTCGATGCTGGTTGGGCCGGTGAAATCTACAGCGATTTCCTGATGCTCGTCTATTTCCTGCCTATCGTCGGTGGCTGGCTGGCCGACCGCTTTGGCTTTGGCCGCATGGTCACCATCGGTATTATCATCATGTTTGCCGGCTACCTGCTGCTCTCTGTGCCCCTTGGCGGCGACAGGTTCGCCCTCATTGTCATGCTGGCCGCGCTGGTACTCATCGGCTTTGGCACTGGTCTGTTCAAGGGCAACCTGCAAGTGATGGTGGGCGACCTGTACAACGACCCGCAGTATGCCAACAAGCGCGATGCAGGCTTCTCGCTCTTCTATATGGCCATCAACATCGGTGCTCTCTTTGCTCCTACTGCTGCCGTGCGCATCATGGAGTGGGCACAGCAGAGCATGGGCGTCAGCGAGAACGACTCTTATCATTTCGCCTTTGCCGTGGCCTGCGCCTCGCTCATCCTCTCCATCGCCATCTACTACGTCTTCCGCAGCACCTTCCGCCATGTGGAAGGCGGTAAGGGCAAGGCCGAGAAGGACAAGGCCGCTGCCGCCGAACCCGAACTGACGAAGCAAGAGACCTCTCAGCGCATCGTGGCTCTGTGCCTGGTCTTCGCCGTGGTCATCTTCTTCTGGATGGCCTTCCACCAGAACGGTCTCTCGCTCACCTACTTCGCCGATGAGTTCACGGCCAAGTCGGCCACGGGTACCGACACCATGCCCTTCGACGTCATCAACCTCGTGATGATTATCTTCATCGTCTATGCAGGATTCTCCCTCTTCCAGAGCAAGACCTCCAAGGGCAAGGGCATCTCGGCGGCTATCATCCTGGTGGCCATTGGCGTGCTGATTTACAAGTACACGCAGGCTACGGGCGAGGTGGCTATCTCGGCTCCTATCTTCCAGCAGTTTAATCCCTTCTATGTGGTGGCCCTCACGCCTGTGTCGATGGCTATCTTCGGCGCATTGGCCTCCAAAGGCAAGGAGCCTACGCCTCCGCGCAAGATTGCCTACGGCATGCTGGTGGCCGCTGCAGCCTTCGTCGTCATGATGATGGCTTCGCAGGGGCTTATGACACCTAATGAGCAGAAGGCAGCCGGCGATGCAGCCACGTTTGTTTCGCCCTACTGGCTCATCGGCACCTATTTGATTCTTACTTTTGGCGAGCTGCTGCTTTCGCCGATGGGCATCTCCTTCGTGTCGAAGGTGGCACCTCCTAAGTACAAGGGTCTGATGATGGGTGGCTGGTTCGTGTCTACTGCCATTGGCAATAAGCTGGTGGGTGTAGGCGGCTACCTCTGGGGCGACATTTCGCTCACCGTTGTCTGGGGCGTCTTCATCGCCGTCTGCGTCGTTGCTGCCCTCTTCATGTTCGCCATGATGAAGCGGCTGGAGAAGGTCTGCTGATTGAGTGAAGAATGAAGAGTGAAGAGTGAAGAATTTGCTACCGCAACGATGAGACGTTTGTTTACTTTATGTTTCATGCTATGGAGTGCGGTAGCAAATTCTTCACTCTTCATTCTTCACTCTTCACTCTCATCGTCCCTCACCTTCGTCGAGCTGAACTGCGAGAATCTCTTCGACTGTCGGCACGACTCGTTGAAGCAGGACGTGGAGTTTACGCCCGAAGGAGCGAGACATTGGACCCGCACCCGCTATTGGCGCAAGCTGAATCACACAGGGCAGACCATCCTGTCGTGTTCTCAGGATATACCCGACTTGGTGGCTTTGGTCGAGGTGGAGAACGACTCCGTACTCCACGACCTCACCCGCCGTTCCCTCCTGCGCAATGCAGGCTATCAGTACTTGATGACCGATTCGCCCGACGAACGCGGCGTCGACGTGGCTCTACTCTATCTTCCCGAGTCGTTCCGTCCCATCTGCTACGAGTCCGTCACCGTCCCTTTGGTAAAGGACATGCGCCCTACGCGCGACATTCTCTATGTACAGGGCGAAACAACATCGGGCGATACTCTTCACATCTTCATCGTCCATGCCCCCAGCCGATACGGTGGCGAACTCGCTTCGCGTCCCTATCGCATGCAGGTCGCTCAGACGCTCGTCTCTGCCATCGACTCCGTAAGGAAGAATCGACCTTCACCCAACATTCTCGTTGCAGGCGACTTCAACGCCTCTCTCGACAACCATTCCCTGCGTTTCATCCTTGCGCAAGGCTTGGAGAGTGCCACGTCGCAAGCCGTGGGCCTCAACGGTTCTCCGGCCAACTACCGATACCAGGGACGCTGGGAACAAATCGACCATGTGCTCGTATCGCCCTCTCTCCATGCCCGCGTCACCTCCTCGTCTATTAACGATGCACCCTTCCTGCTCGAACCCGACGAGAAGATGGGGGGCATGAAGCCTTTCCGCACCTTCAACGGCTACCGCTACCAGCCCGGCTTCAGCGATCACCTCCCCCTCATCGTCCGCTTCTCCTTCTGAAGTTCCCCACCCTCTTTCTCGCGCAGAGACGCAGAGAAACACGAATACGAACTGAAGAAGGGGAAACAAATTGGACATCCTATTGCGGAAACTAAAATAATATTTTTTGTGCATACTTACATACACTACCTACATTTTTGTGATAACTACTTCTAAGTCAATGGAATAAAAGGTGTATGTAGCGGTGTATGTAGGGTGTATATAAAATTTATCCTACACCAATAGATAAGCGTACACCTGTCTTGGTGTAGGTAGAGACGTTGTGGTGCGTCTCAATTCTCAATATAGCTCGCGACCAAAACGATTATTGTCCCACCCGTTGGGACTGATTGTCCCATGCGTTGGGACATCCAGTCCCAACGCATGGGACGTTTCGTCTTCCGTATTTTTGCATTGCCACAGAGAAACTGTCTCTTTGGTTACATACACCACCTACACCACATACACCGCTACCTACACCACTTTTCTCCATTATTATCAGCTTGTTACACGCTGGTGTATGTAGTGTATGTTATTTCTAAAATAAAAATTTTTAAAATAGAATGCGAGCAGCGGATGCTATATGCAATTTATAGAACAAACCTAAAAAGAAAAAGGTGGGAAAGATTAGTTAGATAACTGAACTTTCCCACCCTTCTGAAACCACGAATTTAGCTAATTTCACTAATTACCCTGCGGATAATATATACTATTCTTCATCTTCTTCCCACAACGAGAAAGAACGTGAGGCAGGATCGATGTCACCTTCTTTGTCAATACCCCCGTATGTGATGTCATTCACATCACCGCTGGATTTCAGACGCTCCGAAGTGCAGATGATGCTCTCTGGTTCAATATCTTCAACGGTTACGAATGGTCTTATATAGGTCTTCTTCATTTCGTTATTCATCTTTTAATCACTAACTTCCCGTCTATGATATGCAATCCCTTCCCTGGCTTGGATAGTCGTTGGCCTCTTAGGTTGTAGACGGCCTCTACCTTCATCTTCCATCTTGCGTCTTCTCTCTCGTTGATGCCTGTTAGTGTACCATCAAACGACATGTTGATTCGTGACCCATCATTTCCCTCTGTCACGGAACTCAGCACATCGTAGAAGTCGAAGTAGGCTCGGAATGCTTTCATCTTTGTCTTCCCTGTGGAGTACCAGAACTTGTTGCCACTCAGGAAGAGGCACAGGGCGGGCACTTCTGTAGCCGCATGATAGGTTCCCACGAAACGATTGTAGTGGGTCTCCCCGCCCTCAATCTTCCCGTTGCAGCCTACCAAAGCATTTGCCTCGTCTGGGGCGACATCTACTCCCGCCAGCTTGAACTTCGTGATGTTGCCCGACACCTTGATGATATAGGGATGGTTTGCTTCCATGGCTGGGGCATTCTCGAAAGTCACCGTCAACCCAACTATGTTCTCGCCTGCTTGGTCGTAAGTCGATTCGCAGCCGGTGAAATTAGCCAGTTGCACATCGTCGCCAAAGCACGTCCTGACCTGTTCCACCGTCATGGCAAAGGGCAGGCAGATGGTACTCCACTCTCCTGCATTGATAGTTCGCTTCACCAGTACATTCGTGTGTTCTTCTGCCTCTATCGCCTCTGTGCCGTTTTCATCGAGTACTACCATGTTCAGCGCCAGACCTTCCGCACCGGCATCTGCAGTGGTGAGATAGGCACTATAGGCCGGCACCTCGTCTGTTTCGCTGGGCCAGAATCCCCATCCGTAGGGGGCTTGATGGCCGAAGATCAGCACCGCACCCTCATCCACAGTAAGGGCTGCGGTGGTTCCTTTCAGATAGGAAGGCTCGGGCTTGTACGCCTCTGTCAACTGCTCCAACCGCGTAGCACTAATCACGCGCGGCAGCCACTCTATGCCTTCTGTACTCTCCGTGTGGATAATCACGGGCATCTCCTTGGGCAACAGCGTTTCTCCGATGGCCACCTTGTGTACATGGTCATCCTCTATCCCCGTCACGGCATATACGGTAACTCCTTCTGGCACGGCCGCATCGATGGGCAGGCAGACCGTGGTCCATCCATCGGCAGCGGGCGCTGTGAAGAACGAGGGTGGCACATCGATGATATAGGGATGGTCGTAAGAGCCCACCGTGCTATAGTAGTTGTACTCAAGTCCCTGGTCGGTCTCTACGACTCGCCCTTTGTGGAAGATCTTGAAATGGAGGTCTTCTGGGAGCACGTCGCCATTGACGGTGAAGTAGAGCATGCCATCCTCATCAGGCCGGCCCTTGGCACGTATCTCGTCGTCGTGATAGACTGCTACGACCACTTCGCTGCCCAGCAGATCGCCTTTGAACTTCGCCTGGGCCGTGAGAGTCATATTGCCCTGATAGAGTGCAGGATTCACCTCTGGGAAAGGATCGTCGTCGTTAGCCAACAGACTGACACTCCCCGTGAGGAGGAGTGCCAGGATGGTCATGATTCTGTTATTGATGATTTTCATCATGGTTGTCATGGTCATCAAGAAGTTAGAAGCTGGGCACCGTGAAGGTGAGCACCTTGGTCGATGTGTTGAGCTGGGCATTGACGGCTTGTTCCATCAAGATGCCTCTGTTGTAACACCATACGGTGGGGTTCTTGCCGTCAGGAACAATGTCGGCGTAAGGCATCGTCACCGTTGCCGTGCCGTTAGTGAGGTTCAGCGGTGTGCCGTTCTTGTCTTCCAGGCGGAAATCAAACACGATGTTCACGTTGCCTGGGGTGTCTTCGTAGGTGAGATACTTGGCGCCGAACTTCACCAGACCATTGCAGTCGATGCCGTTCACGGCATTTCTGTTGATGGTGATTTGGGCCGTGGGCGACTCACCGCCATTGGTGAACGAGAATCCTACGTTGGTGTTTCTGTTTTTAGCCACGATGAACACATCTGTCATGTCCACGAGCTGACCTTCATTGGTACCCGCCATAATGGTCTGGTGCAGCGTCTTCGACCCGTCGGCCTCTGTCTTCTCTTCCAAGTTCAGAGATGCCATGAGAATTTTGACATACTGATTCTCGGCAGCAGTCAGTACGCTGTAGTTCGTCACGATGGCCTTCTGAGCGTCTGTCAGCGCGTTGTAGGCCGAGCGGGCTGCGCCAATCCGCGCCTGGCAATCCTCTCTATAAGCCACCTCGCCGATGGCAGCAATCAGGGCGATGACCTCGTCAGCATAGTCTGCATCGGTTTTGTAGATAGCACTAATAACAGCGTTGGCATCGGCCATCGTAAGCGTCGGCGTACTGCTGGTGGCGTCGTCGAGCGAACCGCCGCCTGTCACCTCGTAGTGTCTGAATGGGTAGCCGGCTTTTTCGACATGAGCGAGGGTGAGGCCGACTGCGTCGCCATTGCCTGCGTAGTACACATCTCTGAACTTGATTCCCGTGGCATATGCTGTGATGCCGCTGACGTTGTACTCAGTGGCCGTGCCGCTGATGGCGAGGCTTGTCATGACGTTGCCTGCGCTGATGCTGCGGGCCTGCTTGCCGCTGTATTTAGAACTGTTATTGCCAGCCACGGTGTAATAGCAGTTGCCGCTGCCGGAGCCGTCTTTCACATTGATGGCGATGGGGTTGAACTTTGCACCGCCCGACTTCGAACCGGCGAAGATGCAGTTGGTCATAATGACCGTATTGTCGTCAGCCCAGCCCTGCAGACCGCCAGCAACATTGTTGTTGGTCTTCAGTTCGCCTGTGTAGGCGCAGCCGGTCATGGTGAGTGTGCCGCTCAAACCGTGGCCCACGATACCACCACAGTGCACGCCACAGTTCACATTGACATTCACGAGGCAGTTCTCGATGGTGTTGGCGCCATTAGACATGCCCACGAGACCACTGGTGTGGTTCTGGGTGCTGGTAACGGAGCCGGTGGCAACGACGTTGCAGATGGTGGCTCCCACAATATAGCGGAAGGGTGCGGTGCCATATGCCGAGTTGTCGTTGATGCTGACATTCATCGTGTAACCATTGCCGTTGAAGGTGCCCGTGAAGGGGTTATTGTTCTCCCAATTGCCCACCGGTGTGGAGACGTTGATGTTATTGGTCTGTTTGATGACGCTTGCCTTGTAGGTGTCGAAGTTCTGGCTGAACTCCGTCCAGTCGGCATCGCTGTTGATGAGGTAGGCACCCGATTCGTCTGTGGAGAGTTCTCTTGCACTTTCATTGGAGTAGAACAGTTGCAGTTCCTGTATCTGCATACAATCTTCACCGCAGTTCTCGCTCACCTCGAAGCGGAAGTACTGGTACTTTCCTGGAGTGTCGACATTGAAGTCATAGGGCTGAAGGCTCTTGTTTTCCAACGTTTGATCATTGGTCACCGTGGCAATGGCAGTCCATTGGTCGCCGGTGTTGGCCTTGGCCTTCAGCACCCAGCTATGAGGGTTGCGGCCATTAGTAGACCCGGTGTCAAAACCCGTGAGGATCTGATAGCCGTCCACGCGGACAAGGCTGGCCGTGTGGAACTCGCAGTACCAGATGCCATTGTCTCTGTCATAAATGGACGTACACCACTTATTAAATGAGTCATTCGTGATGCCGTCTATAAGATAGTTTGGCGACTGATCAAACATAGACGGAGTCCCCCCGTCGAAGGTATAGCCCGAAATGAGCGTAATATTGCCATTGGCCTGACCCGTCCCTCCTGCACCTTCACCGATGTAGAAGAGCCGCAGTTCCTCCATCTGCATATCAGAACTACCATGGTTCTCACTCACCTCGAGGCGGAAGTACTGGTACACGCCTGGCACGTCGACCTTGAAGTCATAGGGCATAAAATTCTCATCCTGCAACTTATTATCATTGGTCACCGTGGCAATGTCAGTCCATTGGTCGCCGGAGTTCACCTTGGCCTTCAACACCCAGTTCAGGGGGTTGCGGTTAGTCCAATACAAGTTGTCATCACTGGCGGTGTGGAACTCGCAGTACCAGATGCCATCGACCCTGTCACTCTTGTCTGTACACCACTTAGTGTTTTCCGCGTCGCCGTCTACAAGGTAGTTGGGCGGGGTGTTATGCCTTGACGAAGTACCTCCATCGTAGATATAGTCCGAAATGAACGTAATTGTCTCTACTTCACTTGCAGCTTCACCGGAGTAGAAGAGCTGCAGTTCCTCCATCTGCATATCATCAGCCCCCTGGTTATCACTCACCTCGTAGCGGAAGTATTGATACACGCCTGGCTCGTCGACCATGAAGTCAAAGGACCTAAAGTTATCATCCTCCAACACATTATCATAGTCCACCTTGGCAATGGTCATCCAGTCATCATAGGAGTTCACCTTGGCCTTCAGTTCCCAGTTCATGGGATTGCGGTCATTATACCACAAGTTGTCATCTACTGGCGGTGTGGAACTCGCAGTACCAGATGCCATCGACCCTGTCACTCTTGTCTGTACACCACTTAGTGTTTTCCGCGTCGCCGTCTACAAGGTAGTTAGACGGGCTATCATGCCTAGACGGAGTCCCCCCGTCGAAGATATAGCCCGAAATGAGCGTAATGTTGTCATTGGCCTGACCCGTCACTACTGCTAAGAGTAGCGCGAGCATAGAAAGAATTCTTTTTCGTTTCATAATATGATTATATTATTTCTCAACCTTACAATCCAATAGTCTGGCGCTCCCCACGCTGGGGGAGCACCAGTATTGTGCTGTTTGTTTTACTGATTATAGCCATCTCTGTTATTTTACAATTATCTTCTTACCGTTCTTGCCTTGCAAGCGTCCATCGGTCGAGTGCTTGATATACACACCCTTCTTCAGGTTCGAAGGCTGGTCGCCGGTGATGGTGGGCAGCTTGCGACCCAACAGATCGTAGACGGTGTGCGTCACGCCTGTGGCTTTCAGTTCGAAGATGCCGTTGGCACCGTTCAGGTCGATGACGAACGGGTTGCTGTAAGAGCCGCATACGGCATCTACGGTGTAGTCGAGCGTCTCGACTGCATCCATCTCATAGTTGCTCACAGCCACCTTGAAGGAGAGCTGGCAAGCCTCATCGCCTGGTATGGTGATGTAGGCGCGACCCTCACTGTCGGTAAAGGCAGTTGCCCGGCATTCCTCACCGGCAAACACACCAATCTCCACGTCTGTGAGCTCCTTGCCGTCGAGTGTCACTGCGGCCGTCATAATCATGTTGTCGGCATACTGGTGGTGGTCAGCGGGAACAAAGAGTGAAGAGTGATGAGTGAAGAGTGAAGAATTTTCTTCCACAGATGCCATACGGCTGGCAGCCACACCAGTTACGGCCGACGGGTAGCTGAATGTCTTGGCAGTGGCACTCTTCACCTGATAACCCAAGCCGGGCTGCATGGTGAGCAGTGAGCCCATCCATTCGTAACGGTCGAAATACGTGACGCCCATCTGACCCTTCACAATGTCGCCATCAGCGGCACCCATGCCGGCCATAGCATCACCGACGCTGGCCAGACGCTGGCCGTAGCCCAGCCAGTTCCATCCCTCGTCGAGGCTCACCTGGCCGCTGGCCCTTGTGCCTACGAGGCGCAGGGGTCGTTCGTTGGCCATCTGCACGGCATACATGCGTCCGTTCTCGATGCTCTTCAGATTACCCTTGAGACCGTTCGATTCGGTGGCCTGTACAAAGCCATCGCTCTTGCTCTTCACCACCAGCACATCGTCGGCTATGAGCGAGAAGATGTTCTGCGGAGTCATGTTATCAGTGGTGACATAGAGCGACATCCAGTTCCATCCCTTTCTCAGGGTGGTCTGTTGCTCAATGTAGTTGGTCGTGCTGAACTCTACGGGTTCGGCGTAGGTGCCTAACAGGGCAAGAGGCGCATATTCCGTCGGCACGTTGGCATTGACCACAGGATAGAGCGTACCTGTGGAGGCATCGTAGGCACGGAATGTAACCGGCTGGCCTTGCTCGGTGGTGCTGCCGTAGATGTCCATGGTGACGAAGTAGCCGTCGTAGCGCGCATTATACTGCATGGTGGCCACGCCGCGGCATTCCTCGCCGATGAAGGCTGCCACGATGTCGTCGGCATCCTCGCTCACCTGTCCCTCGACATAGAGCTGTCCCACGATGTTCATCGAACCCTCATAGTCGTACGGGTTGACACTCCAGTCGGGCTTGTCGCCAGTCACCTTGACGTTGATGGTCAGCGGCGTGTCGATATTGTCGTTGCCAGAGAGGTAGACCGTTGCTTCGCTGCGTCCGATCGGTGCCGAAGGCAGCACGGTGAAGGTGACTGTGGTCTGCGACAGCGGGTTGGTCTGTCCGCTTTCCACATCGGGCACAAGCCATGCGGGCATACCGCTGAGCGTCCAGGCCTGCATAGTACCGCTGGTGTTTACCACCGTGGCCTGCAGGGTGCCGGTAGTGGCTGCAATTTGCTCTGTCACCAGGCTGTTGTTCTCCCAGTAGAGCTGGTTACGGTTGACGAATGCCGACCACACAGCCGGTGAAGAGTAGTTGCCATTCTCATCACGCACGTCGCGCACGGTGAAGTTCAGCGTACAGCCTTCGATGGTGGCAGCATCTTCTTCGATGTTGATGACAACCTTGTCGTCGCTGGCCACGAAGGTGAAGGGCACGTTGGTCTCGGTCTGCTTGGTGCGCAGGGCGGGAGCGTCGTCAATGTAGGTGAGCGCTGACGGTTCTTCGCTGAGCGAAGCGCCAGAGCCATCCGCGCTGTTGAGCGTCACCTGTGCCTCATGCCTGTTGGTCACCAAGTCAACGGGCGTGCCCACGGTGACCACCTGATTGTATTCGTCGAGCTGCTTGGTCTCGAAGGGATAGTAGGCCACCAGGCCGTCTTCCTTACCCGTGAGGCGTGCCTCGCGGTTGGAGAGCAACTTACCCGCGTTGAGGGTGGCATTCCAGACGCGCACCTCGTCGATCTCACCCACGAACGGACGGTCGTAGGTGTAGGTACCTAACTGGGCTGACAGCAGCTGCCGGTGTGTGCCGAGAAGCATGTAGTTGGTGGCGATACTGCCCACGTTGGCCGCATTGGTCGTGAGGCGGCGCACACCGTCGACATAGACGGAGACTGCTCCCTGGCGCAATACGCTCAATGCCACGTGATGCCATGCGTTGTCGGTCAGGTTGCCACTGGTCGTTGCCATGCTGGTCTGTTCGCTGAGAGGCAGGTTGGCTCCCTTGCCCGTGAGCTGCAGCTCGCCGTTACCGTTGAGCCACAGGCCCACCTCGCCCATCTGCACCAGCTGGGCATCGCCCTGCTGCTTGCCGGCCTTCATCCAGAATTCCAGTGCATAGTCGTCCTCGTCATAGTTGGGCAGTTCGCCGGCATAGAGGCTGATAAAGCTGCCCTCGGCGATGCTGATGGCCTTGTTCACATTGTTCATATACCAGGTCTCGTTGGCCAGTGTCATGTGGCGGTTGCGCGAATAGTCGCGGACGGAAGTGCCTTCGCCTTCGTCCATCTTCCAGTAGCCGATGAGATTGCGGGTAGCTGGATTCTTCGTGCGGCTGCGCTGCAGCAGGGCGTCGGTCATGTCGTGAGCCACATCCCATAGCAGCAGCTCGTGGATGGCACCCTTGATGGATTTACCGATGACAATCGGTCCGTTGCCTTCGTAGAGCGGCGCCGTCTGCCTGTTGAAGAGCGTGATGGTCTCGGCATCGCGAGCCACGCTGGCATTGAGCACAGCCTCACCGTTGTCAGTACGATGATAGCTCATGGTGAGGAACACCCAGGTACCTGTAGGAACAGTGGCTTCAGAAACGAACGTCTCCTGACCGATGCCCACTACGAAGTGGCCTGTCTCATCGGTGCCCACGGTCAGTTTGGCGGTACCCACACCGTGGGTGAGCAGTGTACCTCCCTGTTCGTTGCCGTTCAGGTTGACCCATGCATCGATGGCAAAGTCCTTGTTGGCCAGTGTGATGCTGGCCTCTGTCTGTGCGGTGGTCTCTGTTCCCTGCATGGAGAGTGCGGTCTCGTGGGCCACTTCTGCACCGTTGAGAATACCGGTGACCTTGAAGTTAGCGGCTTGTGTGAGCTCGCCCTTCAGGATGTTCTCGTTGAAGGTGACGCTGAGTTCGTCGCCTGTAGACAGGATGCCGTCGGCAGGCTCCGGCTGACCCAGCGGACGCGGACGCTGCATGTCCTTGACAAGGGATATCTCCTCGCTGGAGCGATAGACTTCGCCCGTGCCGTAGGTGGCTACTGAGAGCACACGGAAGGTGTATTTGCCGTCGGTGAAGTTAGCCATCGGCAGTGTGTACTTGATATCGGCACCGTCGGGCAGCAGTTCGTTATTGTTAGTGAGCTGACTCTCTTTGAGCACATACTCATGGAGCAGCGTCCAGTCACTGTTGCCTTGCTTCATATACTGAATGCGGAAGGCTTTCAGGTTCTTATAGTTGCGGTCGAAGTTGTTGAATGTCAGGCGCAGGTCGGTACCGGTCTGCGTGTTCAGCGTGGTGCTGGAGAGAGCCAGGTCGACAGTCGAGGATGATGGCACAAAGTGGGCCGATATATAAATGGTGTCGGCAATATCCTCGGGCTGGCAGTCGCTGGCAAATACCAGGCCGATACGGTCGTAATTGAGGATGCCTGTATCGGTCTGGCGCAGCTGCAGCGTCTTGGTCAGTGTCTGGTTGCCGGGCACCTTGAACAGACGTCCCTCAGCGGTGATGGTCTGTCCGTCGATGGTAAGCTGTGCGCCGTCCTCGTTGGTCTCGTCAAGCACGAACAGGCGGTATGCCACGTCGGCGCCTATCTCAGAGGCATTAGAGAGGCGCAGTGTGTAGTTGGCTGCCGAACCGCTGGGGATATTGCTCACCACGGGCTCATCGACATCAATCTGGGGCACCTCTATCTGCATGGTGGCCTCCATGATGACGGTTCCAGGCTGATAGTACTTGGTCACCACCTCACCCTCGTAGGGATTGCTGGTTTGTCCGCCTCGTGTACGGAAAATGGGGCTGAAGTTGCCGTAATTGTACACATCGACCGTCAGGGCGTCGTCACCGTCTTCCGACAGGGTGAAGGCAAACGAAGATGTCTCGCTGGTCTCGCTGCCGTCCACTTGATGGGTTCCACCCATGGTCTCGTCTTCGATATGAAGGTCGAAGCCCACGCCGGCAACCTCCAGACCGGTTGTGTTGTCAACATAGAGTCCGGCCTTTACGCTCCACTCCCAAGAGGAGGCTTCGGTGCTCTCCTTCTCGATAGAGTAGCTCACGTCGGAACCCGAGTCAAATGAGTAGTTGTCGGTTTGGTCAGTGCGGTTGGCAAATGCCTCCACCTTTTCCTGCTCGTTCTTTGCGAGATATGACTTCCAGTTGGCCAACTGGTTGTTCACCCACATCACGGAGTCGGTGCAGAAGCCATTGGGCATAATTGCCGGCTTCACAAAGGTATAGGTGCCGTCTTGTCCGTAGTCTTCATCATCGGGTGTGAGCGTGGTGAGATAGACGGGACTTGAACCAGTATTCTTGAAATTCTTGATGGTAGCCTCATCGGGCACCGTGGTCAGGAAGCCGTTACGCAGGTTCTCCAAGTTGGGGAAGAGCGTCTCTTCGATATAGTTGAGTGAGTAGTTGAACATCGTGGCAAACTTCATGCCTGTGGTCATAATGTCGTCGACAGCCAGTTTCACACCGTCGCCGTCACGCATGAAGCTGAGGTTGCGAGCCTTGCCGAAAATGATGTTGGTGGATGTGCCAATAAACACGTCGCCCTGATGACCCACGAAGTCTTCATTGTCCTTAGTGGCTATTGCCTTTGTGATGCTGGTTGTGGTGGTTTGTTCCGTTGAGCTCTCGCCTTCCGACTCCAGCTTGGCACCAATCTCCAGTTCGTCCTTAGTCTCAGCCTCAGTGATAGTACCTGCAACAGGCGTACCAACGATGACTGCATTCTTAAAGCCAAACTTGAACTTAGTAGTTATCTGTGTGTTCTGAGTGAAGGTGGAACCCCTTACCTTAGATGAGCTCGTAGAGCTACCGGTGCTCCACTCTGCCGACGACCCAGAACCTGGGGGGTCACGCAGAATCATGAGTAGTTTGTCGGGACCTGCGGTCACAAAGTTGTTGCCAGTGGGCAGTTCACCGAGGATGATGCCAGTCATGCCATTGCCAGTCCACTGGTAGGTACGTCCGTCAATGTCATAGCTGATGCTGATGGTGCGGGTGTAAGGCTCAGCAATGTTGGGGAAGCCTGCACTCCAAGTATAGGTGCCGTAGCCCTCGTCGTCGAGTGCCATCTGGTTGCTCTCCAGATCGACCACCTCACCGGCATTCACTTCAACCCCTTTTTCATTAGTGCCGCTTTCCAGATAGACGCTTTGACTCGACGACAGGGCATTGTTGATGGTCACTACAATACCCGACAGGGGCACCGTGGTTGTCACGGGGACTTCCTCGTCTTCATTTGTATATTCCTCATAGCCCTGCAGCTCGAAGGTGTACTTGTCGTCCTTGACGAACATGGCACCGCCGTAGTTGTAGGTAATCTCGCCTGTCTGTTCGTCCTTGGTGTAGATGTCGTTCACCTCCACGTCGCCCAGCACGTCGGTCAGGGTATAGCTACTGATGCCGAAATGGCCGTCAGCGCTGCCCTTCTGCTTCACGGAGAACGATGGCGGGGTGTGGTAAGTGGTGCGCAGCATGGTATTATAAGTATAGGTGAGCAGTTCGTCGTTTTCGTCACGTGTGCTGTCCTGATACTCCACAGTGGGATTTGACAGGTCGATAGTGGTCGATTGGCCTACTTCCAGGCCGGACTTTACCAGCTTGATACTCTCCACGTTGTATTCCAGCGGGGGCACCATGGCCGAGAACTCACCCGTCAGCGGATCGGTGCGTATGAAGATTTTCTTGCAGTAGTCGGCAGTGGCACCGCGCACCGACGTGCTGTTGATGGCCTCGGTGGCAGATGCCACAGCCATCTCCTCCTGGTTGGTGTCGAGCGACGAGGTGGTTTCGGTCACATTCTTCACCACGTTGAGGCGATAAAGCTCGTTGAGTGGCGAGAGCACCAGCTCGGACTGACCGATGTTGTTGGCGCTGAGTCCGAAGCCCACGGGCTTCTCACCCTCGATGCTGCCACCCACCACGCGACCAGTGAAGTTGACCAGCGTCTCGTCAATGAACTCCAGGCCGGTAATCTTCTGGTCAAAGGTATGGGTCACGTCCAAATTGTTGGGGTCGGCCGGGTAGCGTCCGGCAGCTGCAAACGTGTGGCCGTTCTTCTTGATCTGGATGAAGTGGTCGCCGATGGGCACACTCACGGTGAAGTTACCCTCTGCATCGGTGGTGACAGGCTCTCCGTTCTTCGCACAGAGCTGTCCGTCGACATAGATGTTGCAGTCTTCCACCGGGTAGTCGGTGCCGGCATAGCGCACGTTGCCGCTTACGGGGAAGGCCGAGGTGTCTTCGAAGTCAACACCGCTATTCACCAGCGACGAGGCGCTGACAAAGCGTGAGAGGAAGGCGGGCGTGAACTCATGGATACCCATTGTGGGCACGATGGTATAGTTGGTGCCGTCACCGGAGAATGGCACACCGCGTACAACATAGTTACCCTGGTCGTCGGTATAGGACATCAGACTGAGCTGCTCTTCGCTGGGCACCACTACGCTGGTCTGAACAAGCTCGGTTGATGCGGCATGGCGCTTGTTGAGCTTGTTGTTGGTCTTCGAGAAGTCATAGACATCGGTGTGGAAGCCTGTGTTCTCATCCATGGGATAGTACATGATGAGGCCCGTCTCTGTGCCTACAAGCAGATGGTTGTGGTTGTGGCGAATCTCATTTTCAGTCATGGTGCGGTTAAACACACGGAATTCGTCGAGGAAGCCACGGAACGCGCTCAGCGCCTCGATACGGTTGTAATGACCTATGTAGAAGTTGCGGTGGGGGGCTTTCAGTCCGTTTTCACTCATCCGAGTGCCCTGTACGACAGCCGATGTGAACTCGTCGGGTTCGGAACTGGCATAGATAGTCGTAGTTCTGGCTTCATTGTCGTGAACAAAGCTCAGGTGGGTCCACATGTTGGCAGGTATGTAGAGGCCTGAAGGCTGATAGTTGGTGATGCCGCCCTCCCTGTTGTAGATGCATACGGCAAAGGAGTCCTTCGCGTTGTCATACTTCAGCGTGGCAGCGTATGCGCTCGAACCGATGGCAAAGAGATGGTGATTGCCATTGTCTTTCATCTGTTCGCCGTTGGGGTAGACCCAGCATTGCACGGTGAAGTTGTTTGCGAAGTGCTTCTGTAGCTCGTCGGGGGTGAATTCACGCTTCAGGTCGGCTCCATAACCAGGGAACTCGAGCGAGCGCAGGCTGTTCACCTCCTCATTGCCATTGCCACGGATGCACAGCCTCACCTTGACATCCTTGACGGCAGTGCCCGTGCCGTAGGTCACACGGCCGCTCACCACGCCCGTGGAGAGTGCAAAGCCTGTAGCGTAGGTTGTGGTAGAGGGGCGGTTACCGTTCTCGCAGGTGTTCTGGCACGTTATGCGATACTGGTAGTACACGCCCGGCAAGGCAGTCTTGTCCTCGTAGGTGCTATGCGCCTTGTTGCTGTCGAAGACGGTGACGGTCTCCCAAGAGCCGTCGCCATAGTCGGGTGTCAGCGAGCGGCGCTCCACGGTGTAGGTCTCGTCAGCACTCTGGTTGGACAGTCGCTTCACGTTCCACGTCAGCTGCACATGGCCCGAGAACTCACCCTTCGAAGCATCGATGCTGAGGAAGGTGGTGCCGCCGTTGATGGCCATGTTTTTCAGCTCGGCACTGTTGAGCTCCTTGCTGCCGATGGCGCCTACGATGCGATAGGTATGTGGCGTACAGGCGTCGAGGTCTTCTTCCGAATACTTCTGTGTGCTGGTACGCGAGGTGGCATCGTTGTTGTCGCGGTGCTCCCATTTGAAGGCCGTCTGGTTGTTGGTCGGCGTGATGGTGGTTACCATCTCTCCGTCGATATAGACATTGAACCGGTGGTTCATCGAGGTCTCATAGCCCACGGTGTTCCACGTCAGGCTGACCTTGCCGTCGGTGCTCACGCCTGTGAGAGCGTTCACCGGTATGGAGCGCTGGGTGTTTACCTTGACCGCAGCCTTGGCATCATCGAAATTGGTGTAGTCCACGGTGCGCCCTGTAAATGTGGTAAGTGGCAAGTAGCGCACGGAGTATGTGTATTCCTTTTCGTTTGCCGGCGCGTTCTCTGTATAGGTGGTGACATTATTATTCACTTTGGTAACCAATTGGTTGTTGCGGTAGATAGCCCATTGGTAATTATTGAAATTACCTTGATTGCTGCCGCCGCGCCAACGCAGGGTCACCTTGTTGTCACGCTGAGAAAACGAACCGTTGAGATTGGTGGCCTTGCCGTGAGGTGGCAGGATATGGACGGTGCGCTCATGGGTATCGGAATTGTTGGCATAGCTGCCGCCTGAAAGGTAGTAGTTCACTTTGTAGCTGCCCGGCTGTGAGGCCATAGGGCGACTGGTAGACCACGAGCCGTTGTTCACACGGTAGTACATCGTACCGTAGTTGCCAGAGGCAGCCTTCGACACGAGATACTGCGAACCACCGTTATAGATGGGATCGGAGGCCATGGTAGGATGGTTCTTCACCACCAGCTTCTGGGTGGTGAAGTTGCGCTGGATGAAGATGTCGTCGCCGCCGGCCTTCTTGTTACAGTCCACGGCTCCGGAGTATTTGCTGTAGCCGGCCCACTGCACGCTATTGCCATTGCTGTGGTTGCTGATGGAGAGGCTCGACATGACCCGCTTTTGGCCGCCATACGAACTTAGGTTGGCACGGCTTCGGGTGTAGTAGAGGAAAATGTCGGCACCGCCAGCTCCACGGTTCAAGTCGCCATTGAAATTGGTTTCTACCTTATAGTACTGTCGGCCACCTTCCGAGAACTGCGACACGTTGTAGGTGGAGGCAATAATGTCGGTAATGTAACCGTTTACAGGATTGGCGTTATCGCTCGTCTTGTAGACGAGGTAGATATACCAGCCGCCGGCTTTTCGGTTGAGGTCGTAGTCCAGCATGTGCCAGCCACGGTCGGTATACCACTTGGCACTGTTCCTGGCCGACCCATTACTACTGGCACCCACCACTGCCACATCTGTGACGTAGGCTTGTGACCATGCACCCATCACTGCCGCTATGAGCAGGATGAACAATGAAAGTATTCGTCGTTTCATTTCCTTGTTTTTTGTTAATTCACATAAATTCTTCTCATTTGAGCTTTCAAAGATAAACAATAAAATACGAATTATTTATTTTTTGTTAATTAATTATGTTTTTTTAACTCACCCCATGCTCCCCATAGGTTAATTTGTGCTGAATTGTATGAAAAAAGTTGGGCAATTGGAAAATAGTTCGTACTTTTGCAAGTCGAATAATTATTTCTTCATTCCCAATGAGACGGATTCTATTTCTATTGGTTCTCGCCATGAGTGCCGCCACCATGCATGCACAGGAGCTACAGGCCACGGTGCGCATCAACCACCAGCAAGTGCAGGGCACCGACGCCTCGGTGTTTGAGAACCTGCAGCAGACGCTCGAACAATTCATCAACGAACACCAGTGGACGGCCCTACAGTTCCAGGAGAACGAGCGCATCGGCTGCAACTTCAATATCACGGTGACTAAGTACGACCAGGCTAATAACCGCTTCACCTGCAACGCCCTGATTCAGGCCAACCGCCCCGTATATAATGCGTCGTACACTTCCACCTTATATAATAATACCGACAAGAACTTCATCTTCGACTTTGCCCAGTTCGACCAACTGAACTTCAACGAAGAGGTCATCGACAACCAGTTGGTGGCCCTTGTGGCCTACTATTGCTACCTGATCATCGGCCTGGACTTAGACAGCTTTGCCCCGTTGGGAGGCACCGACGTGCTGCAACGCTGCATGTATTTAGTCAACAATGCCCAGTCGCTCGACTATCCCGGCTGGAAGTCGTTCGAGGACTCGCGCAACCGCTTTGCCATCATCAACGACTATCTCGACGAGGGCATGAAGCCTTTCCGGCAGTTCCAGTACGACTACTACCGACAGGGTCTCGACGAGATGGCCGCTAATGCCGAGCGTGGACGCACCAACATCACCACGGCCATTGAAAATGACCTGAAGAAAGCCCACGAACAGAAACCCCTGAGCCTGCTGCCGCAGATATGGACGGATTATAAGCGCGACGAACTGGCCAACATCTATAAGGGCAAGGGCACGCAGAAGGAGAAGGAGTCGGTCTACGACATCCTGTTCGGCATCAACGCCTCGCAAAATAATGCGTGGGAGAAAATTAAGCAGTAAGGAGTATGGAGGAGAGAGGAGAGAGGAGTCGGGGATTTGAAATCCCCTCAAACAGAGAGAGGAAGGAGGGCTTTTTCCTGGTTCTTTGGACGAAGTACACGGGCGCAAGCCTGGTACTCCGCATCTTTGTGGGGCTCGTCATCGGTGCCCTGCTGGGGCTTTCAGTACCCTCGTGGACGGGCATCGGCATCTTAGGCAAGGCGTTTGTGGGAACTTTGAAAGCCATTGCCCCCGTCTTGGTAGCCGTCTTGGTGACCGCTGCCATTGCCAAGGCCGGGGGCGGGCTGGGGCCACGGTTCCGGACGGTCATTACCGAGTACATGCTGAGTACTTTCCTGGCCGCTCTTTGTGCGGTGGCGGGAAGCTTTCTCTTCCCCGTGACGCTCGACTTTGCCAACGAAGCGGAGGGCAGCGCGCCGGGCGCACTCGCTGACGTGTTTGCCAACTTACTGTCCAACATGGTTGCTAATCCCGTGCAGTCGATTACCTCGGCCAACTATATCGGCATCTTGTTCTGGGCCGTCGTGATGGGCCTGGCACTGAAGCTGAAGGCCAGTAATGCCACCATCAATGTGGTTCACGACTTGGCCGAGGCTGTTTCCCTCTGCGTGAAGTGGATCATCCAGTTTGCTCCTTTCGGCATCATGGGTCTGGTGTTCACCTCGGTCTCCGAGAACGGTCTCGATGTCTTCTCCACCTATGGCCAACTGCTGCTGTTACTGGTGGGCTGTATGCTGTTCAACACGCTGGTATTCAATCCTTTCATCTCCTTCATCACGATGCGCCGCAATCCCTATCCGCTGCTGTTTACTTGTCTGAAAGAGAGTGGACTGAATGCCTTCTTCACCCGTTCCTCGGCTGCCAACATCCCCATCAACCTGACGCTTTGCAAGAAACTGGGACTCGACGAGGACTTCTACTCCGTGAGCATTCCCTTGGGAGCGACCATCAACATGAACGGAGCCGCCGTCACGATCACGGCCATGACGCTGGCCGTGGCCAATACCGTGGGTGTCGAGGTGTCGTTTGCCTCTGCGGTGGTGCTCTGCGTCATTGCCACGCTGGCCGCCTGCGGCACGTCGGGCGTGGCGGGCGGTTCGCTGCTGCTCATCCCCATGGCGTGCTCGTTCTTCGGCATCGGCAACGATATAGCCATGCAGGCCGTGGCCATCGGCTTCATCATCGGCGTGGTGCAGGACTCGGTCGAAACCGCCGTCAACTCCAGCTGCGACGTGTTCTTCACCGCCACAGCCGATTATTATAGTAACATGCAAAAAAAACATGGTACGATTTCGGAGATACGAAGGAACGGAGGATTTTCGGAGGTGCGGGGGTACGGAGGTACGAGGGTGCGAGAATAGATTGCACGTCCATTTTTCCGCGAAGAGTCTATCCTCGTACCCCCGTACCTTCGTACCTCCGAAATTCCCCCGCACCTCCGAATCATCCCAAATTAAAAACCGAACCAAATATGATCAAGCAATTATACATTAAGAACTTTGCACTTATCGACGTGCTCGACATGGAGTTCCGCCCGGGCTTCTCGGTCATCACCGGCGAGACGGGGGCGGGCAAGAGCATCATCCTCGGGGCCATCGGCCTGCTGTTGGGACAGCGGGCCGACTCGAAGACGCTGAAGAGCGGGGCTGAGAAGTGCATCATCGAGGCTCACTTCGACCTCGCACGCTATGGCATGGAGTCCTTCTTCCAGCAGAACGACATAGAGTATGACGCTGCCGACTGCATCGTGCGCCGCGAACTGACGGCCTCGGGCAAGAGCCGTGCCTTCATCAACGATACGCCCGTGCCTCTATCCCAGCTGAAGGAACTGGGCGAAAGGCTGGTCGACGTTCACTCTCAGCACCAGAACCTGCTCATCAGCAAGCAGGACTTCCAGCTCAATGTGGTCGACATCATTGCCGGTAACGGGAAAGAACTGGAGGGCTACAGGCAGACTTTCGCACAATATCAGCAGGCGAAGAGGCAGTTGGAACAGCTGAAGGCCGACGTGGAGCAGAACCGCCAGAATGCCGACTTCCTGCAGTTCCAGTTCGAGGAACTTTCGAATGCCCGGCTAATGGCTGGCGAACAGGAGGAACTGGAACAGCGCAGCGACACGATGACCCACTCGGAGGACATCAAGACTGCCCTCTACGAGGCCGACAATGCCTTGTCGGGCGAGCCTGCCGGTATCGTGGGCGAACTGAAACGGGCCGTCTCGGCCCTGCATGGCATTGAGCGCGTCTATCCCGATGCCTCGGAACTGGCTGCACGCATGGACTCTACTTATATAGAGCTGAAGGACATGGCTCAGGAAATCAGCAGTAAACTGGAGGACATCGACTTCGACCCCGCCGAGCTGGATGCCGTCAACCAGCGGCTCGACCGCATCTACGACCTGGAGAAGAAATACAAGGTGGAGAGCATCGACGAACTGTTGGCCATTCAGCGTGACTTGCAGCAGAAGCTGGCGGGCATAGAGAACAGCGACGAGGCTCTGGCCGAACAGGAGGCCACCGTCAGGCAGTTGCAGGAGGAATGTCAGCAGAAGGCCGGCTTGTTGTCGGAGACCCGACGGAAGGCGGCCCGGCAGATAGAGCAGGACATGCTGGGACGGCTGGTGCAGTTGGGCATGCCCAACGTGCGTTTCCAGGTCAGCATGGGCAGCGGAGCGCTGGGCCATAGTGGCGGCGACGTCGTGGAGTTCCTCTTCAGCGCCAACACTTCCTCGGCCTTGCAGCCGGTGAGGATGGTGGCTTCGGGCGGTGAGATTGCCCGCGTGATGCTCTCGCTGAAAGCGATGATCAGCGGTGCGGTGAAGCTACCTACCATCATCTTCGACGAGATTGACACGGGTGTTAGCGGCAAGATTGCCGAACAGATGGCTCGCATCATGTACGAGATGGGGCAGCAGGACCGTCAGGTCATCAGCATCACTCACTTGCCGCAGATTGCCGCATTGGGGTCCACCCACTATAAAGTTTATAAGGAGGAGACAGCACAGGGCACCACTACCCACATGCAACTGCTGACTCAGGACGAGCGCGTGCGCGAGATTGCCCAGATGCTCAGCGGCAGCGACGTGAGCGAGGCCGCCATTGCCAACGCTAAACAATTATTGAAACTATAAAACAACGACAAGGATGAAACGTTATATCTTTACACTTCTTTTTCCCGTCTTTTCATGTCTCTTGGTATATGCCCAGCCTTTTAATGTGAAGAAGGCTTCAAAGGCGGTACTTACGTTGAAGACCTTCAAGGCCGACGGCACCCTACTGGCCAGCAGCAACGCCTTCTTCGTGGGCGAAGAGGGGTGCGCGCTCAGCAGCTTTGCGCCCTTCCGCGGTGCCGACCGCGCCGTCGTCATCGACGCGCAGGGCAAGGAATGGCCCGTGGAGGCTATGCTCGGAGCCAACGAGACCTACGACGTGGCTAAGTTCCGCGTCGACGTGAAGAAGCCTCAAGGACTTACCGTGGCGCAGCAGACGCTAAGCACGGGGAGCGAGGTGTGGGTGTTGCCTTATCTCGAGGTGAAGAAGGTGCCGCAGGGAGTGGTGCGCCGGGTGGAGAAGTTCCTGGGCGACAATGCCTACTACACCGTGGCTTTGCAGATGCCGGAGACGATGGGCTACTGTCCGTTGCTCAATGCCGAGGGTGCCGTCGTTGGACTGATGCAGGCCCCGTCGTCGGCTGCCGATACGCTCAACTATGCCGTGAGTGCCTGCTATGCCGATAGCCTGCGCATCACGGGACTGAGTATGAACGACCGCGCACTCCGTTCTACCAACATCAAGAAAGCCCTGCCCGCCGAGTTGGATCAGGCCCTGCTCGCTATGTATATCGGGGTGCAGTCGCTCGACTCGGCTGCCTACGCCGTTATGGTCGACGACTTCATCGCGGCGTTCCCCACGTCACCCGACGGCTATGCCTATCGCGCCCAGCTGAAGGTCGATGCCGACGACTTCAAGGGTGCTCAGCAGGACATGGAGCAGGCTATCAGCGTAGCCGACAAGAAGGATGAGGCCCACTATAACTATGCGCGGCTCATCTATCAGAAGGAGGTGTTCAAGAGTCAGCTGCCCTTCGAGCCTTGGTCGTATGAGAAGGCTTACCAGGAGGTTGGCGAGGCCTACGCCCTCAATGCGCAGCCCATCTATCGCCACTTGCAGGCCCAGATTCGCTATGCGCAGAAGCAGTACGACGATGCCTTTGCCATCTATCAGGAGCTGCTCGGCTCCTCGCTCCGCTCTGCCGAGATGTTCTTCGAGGCCTCTCGCTGCAAGGAGCAGCTCAAGGACACCACGGCGCAGTTGGCCTTGCTCGATAGTGCCTTGGCCCAGTTCAGCCGTCCTTTGCTGCAGGAGGCCGCTCCTTACCTGCTGGCACGTGCCCAGGCACGGCTCGATGCCGGTAAGTATCGTGAGGCTGCAGCCGACCTGAACGAGTACGAGCCGCTGATGCGTTCTCGTCTCGGTGCCAACTTCTATTACATCCGTTACCAGGCCGAGGTGGGCGGTCGTCTGTTCAAGCAGGCCCTCGACGACATCCAGAAGGCCATCGACCTGCTTCCGCAGTACGACCTGTACTATGCCGAGAAGGCTTCTCTCGAGGTGCGTGTCGGGCTCTACGACGACGCCATCGCCACCGCCCGCCAATGTATCGACGTGGCTCCCGACCACAGCGACGGCTATCTCTTCCTTGGTCTTGCCCAGTGTCTGAAGGGCGAGAAGACGGAGGGCATCAAGCACCTGCAGAAAGCCAAGGAGCTGGGCGACGAGCAGGCCGACGACCTCATTGCCAAGTACGCACAGTGATATTTTTTCGGTAAAAATTGCACACAGCAAACTTTTTCACCGCTATTCTTGTACAGTTCTCAGAAAAAGGTTATCTTTGCAATCTAATCATTATAAGTCATGATAGTAGCCAATCCTATTTACGATATCGTGTTCAAGTACCTCATGGAGGACGAGCGTATAGCCCGTACCATCCTCTCAGCCCTACTGAAGCAGGAGGTGGTGGAAGTACACATGCGCCGCAATGAGTATTCCGACAGAAGTCGCAAGAGCCTTTCTATCTTCCGTATAGACTTCGGCGCAACCATCCGCAAGGCCGACGGCAGTCGGCAGACCATCCTCATAGAAATCCAGAAGACATGGGTAGACTCGGAGCTGCTACGCTTCCGCCAGTACCTCGGCACCCAGTATGGCAACAAGGAGAACATGGTGCCCGACACGGAACCGGGGATTGCCAATCCCCTCAAACTGGGCCGCAGGTCCCATGCCCTGCCCATGGTGGCAGTCTACCTGCTTGGCCACACTGTGAGGAACATTGACGCACCCGTGGTCTATGTGAACCACCAAGTGTACGACTACGATGACAATCTGGTGGAGGAGGGTATCCACAACCCCTTTGTGGAGAGCCTGACGCACAACAGCATCATCGTGCAGATTCCGCGCCTGCACGGGAAAATTAACAACCGCCTCGACAAGGTGCTGAGCATCTTCGACCAGACACACGCGATAGGCAACAACTCGCAAACCGTGGACATCGACCCGTCGGTCTACGGCGATGATGCCGACATGGAGCCCATCATGCGGAGGCTCATGGAGGCCACCTGCGACAGCGACGTGCGGCGTGCAATGGACGTAGAAGACGAGTTCTTCTCCGTCATCAAGAACATGGAAACGGATCTCATAGCAAAAGACATGCAGATAACGGAGAGAAATGCTGCTGTCAAGAAGGCCGAGGAGCGACAGGCGCAGGCCGAGGAGCGACAGGCGCAGGCCGAGGAGCGACAGGCGCAGGCCGAGGAGCGACAGGCGCAGGCCGAGGAGCGACAGGCGCAGGCCGAGGAGCATGCAAAGCAAATCATGCGTAGTTCTGTTATCGCTCTCCTCAAGCAAAAGATGTCTGTTGATGCCATCGCCAATATACTTGGCATAGACGTTGCAATTGTGAAGCAAATTGAATCTGAATAATATCTTGGCGAAGCCGAATAGTTCCATGTACACATCAATGATAATGTGATGGTCATTCCGTTAAAGATTATTATAAGACAATTATTATAGTATGATAATTGAAAGATAATAATTATCTTTGTAGCCATAAAAACAAATGAGGTATGATCAACAACCCTTTTATACTTTACGGCTACGAATCGGAGAAATATTTCTGTGACCGCAAGGAAGAGACTGCCGAACTGAAACGCTTAGTGACAAACGGTAACAACGTGGCCCTGATTGCTCCACGCCGCATCGGCAAGACGGGACTGATAGAGAACCTGTTTCACCAGAAAGACATCAGTAGGCAGTACTACACCTTCCTGATAGATATCTATGCCACCAAGAGCCTTGAAGAGATGGTCATGGCGATGGGAGCATCTATGTTGGCATCGCTACGGCCAAGAGGCACCAAGGTCATGCAGCGTTTTGTCAGTTTCCTTTCATCCCTGCGCACAGGTGTCACCTTCGACGCAACGGGTACCCCTTCGTGGAATGTGGAGATGGGCGATATCCGTCTGCCACACACCACTTTAGACGAGATATTCGAATACATCAATGCTGCCGACAAGCCATGTATCGTGGCCATCGACGAATTTCAGAACATAGCCAACTATCCGGACAATCGTGTCGAGGCACTACTGCGCACCTACATCCAGCGCTGCCGCAACGCACAGTTCATCTTCTCCGGCTCGCAGCGTTCCATGATGGCCGAGATTTTCCTCAGTCCGTCACGCCCATTCTATCAGAGTACCTCAATGATGACCATCGGCTGCATCCCGATAGAGAAATATGCTCAGTTTGCGCAAGGCCATTTCGAGAATGCCGACAAAAGAATCTCACCGACTGTCATCACCGAGGTCTACCAGCGTTTTGAGGGAGTGACCTGGTACGTTCAACGAGTAATGAACGAGTTTTTCTCGCTCACTCCCCCAAAAGCCATCTGCGACACGGAAATGCTGGAGCCTGCCATCACCAACATCCTGCGGGCCAACGAATTCAACTACCAGTCCATGCTCTTCCAACTGCCCCCCAAGCAAAAGGAGCTACTCATTGCCATTGCCAAGGAAGGCAAGGCTCAGAACCTTACCTCCTCCGCCTTTGTCAAGAAATACCGCCTGACGAGCAGCAGTAGTGTCCAATCGGCCATCAAGGGCCTGTTAGAGAAAAATTTCGTCACCACCACATTAGGCACCTACGAGGTCTATGACAAATTCTTCACTATGTGGTTGCTGGCGCAGAAGTGAAAGACGACCGACAACGTCAAAAAAACATCGTGCTATACGATTGAAAGACACTGAAAGCGTCTTTCAATCGCAACAGCACGAAAAAGCATTATCTGGAATAAAAAAGAGAGAAGATTATTTGGTGGTTTAAGGTAAACACCGTATCTTTGCGAAAAATTTCGCAACGAAAAATTTCGCAATATGAAAAACCCTTTTAAATACGGCACAATCGTAGATAACGAGTTCTTTACTAACAGGCAACAGGAACTACAGGAAATCGTCCGGACGATGAACAGTGAGAACCACCTGGTCTTGATCAGTCCACGCCGTTTCGGCAAGTCAAGCCTGGTGATGAAGGCTATGAAGCAGACTGGACGCCCTTTCCTGACGGTGAACCTGCAGCAAGTAATCAGCACACAGGATCTGGCTACTAAACTACTGAAGGAGACTTTCAAACTCTATAAATGGGAACACCTGAAACATCTGATGAGAAGTTTCAGAATAGTTCCCACCATATCGACCAACCCAATGACCGACAGTATAGATGTGGCTTTTCAACCGATGACAGACTCGCGTGTCCTGTTAGAAGATGTGCTGTCACTTCTCAGTCGTGTCAGCACTCAGGAGCGTCGGCTTATCGTTGCCCTCGATGAATTTCAGGAAGTAACTACTCTGGAGAAAGGACTGGACAAACAGCTAAGGGCCATTATGCAGTTGCAACAGAACCTGAACTATATTTTCTTAGGCAGTCAGGAGTCGATGATGGAGGAAATCTTTGAGCGGAAGAAATCACCATTCTATCATTTCGGCAAACTGATGCGACTGGCCAAGATTCCGTACAGCGAATTTCACGACTATATCATACAGCGGTTGCCCTCGCAGCGTGAGGATGTTACTGCCGACATCCTGCAATTCACCTCGTGCCATCCTTATTACACACAGCAGTTGGCCTCACAGGTATGGGAACTGATGACATACGAGCACATGGAAGACAACATCGTTGAGTCGGCAATAACACGGCTGACGCAAGCCCACGACCTTGACTTTGAGCGTCTGTGGATAAACTTCAATCGCACCGACAAACGAATCATGCAGACGCTGAGCCGCGGACAGTCGCCACTACAGTCGGCCACCCTTCCCACAAGCACGCTCTTCAGCAGCATCAAGCGCCTGATGAAAACGGGCTACGTCATCCGTACAGATGCCTACGCCATAGAGGATCCCTTCTTCAAGCGGTGGATACAACTGAACAGCTAAATTACTGCCTGACGAGCAGCAGGCTTCGGGTAGACGAGAAAGGGGACGGAGGGAGGATGGTAAACCGTTCAAAATGATAAATTATCCTAAATAGGATTATCCTAATTAGGATAATTGCGATAAAAATCCTATCTTTGCACTAAAAATCAAGGAGATATGGAGAATCCGTTCGTAACAAAAGGATATGCTGGACCAGATTATTTCTGCGACAGAGTGAAAGAAACACAGCAGTTGGTGGAACTGACCACCAACGGGAACAATATGGCGCTGATCTCGCCTCGCCGCGTAGGCAAGACAGATCTCATACACCATTGTTTCCAACAGCCGGAAATCAAGGAAAGATACTACACGTTCCATATTGACATCTATGCCACGACAAGTCTGCGCGACTTTGTCAACGTGTTCGGACGCGCCATCCTCGACGAGCTGAAGCCGAAAGGCAAGGCTGTATGGGAGGGCTTCCTGAGCGTACTCCGTTCGCTACGCTCTGAAATCACCTACGATGCCAACAACTTCCCTACTTGGAGTCTCGGCCTTGGCGACATTGACTATCCCGCTACAACGCTCGACGAGATATTCGTATATCTTGGCAAGGCCGACAAGCCATGCATGGTAGCTATCGACGAGTTTCAGCAAATTACCAGATATACGGACTCGCCCAATATGGAGGCCACGCTACGCACCTATATCCAGAAGTGCATCAACGCCACCTTTATCTTCTCTGGTTCTAAGCGTCATCTGATGGGCGAGATCTTTACTTCCCCATCGAGACCGTTCTATCAGTCGGTATTGATTATGAATCTGCGTCCTATCTCTGTGGAGAAATATACGGAATTTGCCCAGATGCAGTTTCAGAAGCAGGGAAAGGATATTGACGCAGAGGTGGTGAATGAAGTATATAGGCGTTTCTATGCCGTCACCTCCTGCCTGCAAAGGGTGATGAACGTGCTATTCCTAAAAACCTTGCCTGGGCAGTGTTGTACTGTAGAGATGGTTGACGGTGCCGTGGAATACATACTTGACATGTTTACAGAGACATACGCCGACCTGATTGACAAGATACCTGAGAAACAACGAGAGGTATTCATCGCTATTGCCCGCGAAGGCAAAGCCAAGGCCATCACGGGTAAGCCCTTTATCAAGAAGCACCACCTACAGACCGTCAGCGTGATTACCGCTGCCGTCCGTGCCCTGCTCGACAAAGACCTCATCACCTCCGACAAAGGCACTTATATGGTCTATGACCCCTTCCTCGCCCTGTGGATGCAGCAGAACTGCTGATACGAGAAGAATCATCATCGGTTCATTGATGCGCCGTAGGTCGGAAATTTACATACTATGATTTTTTTAAAAAAAAGGTGACAGGGTGACAGAATGCCGATAAACAGGGCGTTTGCACCCTTTTTCGAGGATGACAAGGGTGACAGAAGGGTGACAGGAATCACGCCTTCCGTGCAATTCTCGAGAGAATTGAGGCGTAAAGTATATCTTTACCTTTGCCAAACAGCATACTTACTGCTCAATTCTCTCGAGAATTTAACTACGTCTGGCTTACTTCCCCTGTTAGCCTGTCACCCTTTTTCGAGATAAACACTATTAGAGGGGGTCGCCAAGAGGGGCATCCGTGAGTACGCTTCGCGTCTTTAAGAAAAACAAAATAAAACCAGAAAAACAAGAAAAAACAAGTGCATGACAAGAACATATTTAAGATATGTTCTATAAAATGCTAAAACTATGCGCAGCCACTCCCCTCCCCTCAAGGGGAGGGGCAGGGGTGGGGTCTGTAATGTCCTGTTATCGAAGAAGATACTGACCCCAACCCCAACCCTACAAGGGAGGGGAGAGGCTGCGCACCATTAACGAATAAATAGAAGTTACTAACAACAAAAAATATACAAGAATATGAAAAGAAATTTACTTAAAACATGGCTCCTGCTATGCGCCCTCATAGTGGGAAGCGGAACAATGTGGGCCGAGGACAAGACTATTACGCTACTTATAGCTCATTTGGTCTTGAAACTAGTTATAAAGTAAAGACTGCCACTGTAGATGGTATAGATTTTACTGTTAATCAAGGTTATAAGGGGAATGGAAACACTATCCAAATGAATTCATCCAAAGGAAGTGGTATTCTGTATAACACAACAGCTATTACAGGTCTTAAGTCTATACAAGTAAACGTTGCTAGCGGCAATAAAACATACACTATTACCACTGGCACTTCAGAAAAACCAACAGCTAACGTTCAGACGGGTACAACTGGCGGCACATATAATGCTCTTGCTGGAGACACATATTTTCAGCTGAAAGTTTCAGGAGCCAGCTATTTCAGTTCTATTGTTATTACCTATTCTGATACCCCTGCTGCTAAGGTAGATGTTACTGACGTTACGCTCTCGCAGGAAACTGCCACGTTGATTATGGAGGGCGAACCGTTGCAGCTGACGGCTACTGTCAGCCCCAACGACGCCACCGACAAGACCGTGACGTGGACATCGAGCAACGAGGAGGTGGCTACCGTATCCGATGACGGCTTGGTAACCCCCGTAGCCACAGGCTCATGCACCATCACCGCTACGGCTACCAACGGCACCGATGACACCAGCGATGACCAGACAGCCACGTGTACCGTCAACGTCACCCCGAACTACAAAAACATCAGCTTCGTCATGGGTACCGACGACTCTGACTGGACCATAAGCCCCACTTCGGCCACGGCTGGCACAGAAATCACCGTCAGCTACAATGGAAGCCGTAATGTGAAGTCTTTCGAGCTGCTGAAGAATCAGCCATTAACGGAAACCATTGCGACCGGCTCAGGCATATCAACCTTCACGGGCGATAACGTCAGCATTACAGTCTCTTATCCAGGCAATGGAAGAGAAGATGGAGCTTGGATATATAATGGAAATAATGAAAATGAAACTATGACCATCAGTACCACCAACGGCAGGAACATCACAAGCATGGTGCTGACTATCGCGAACTACCCTCATAACTCAGGAATGGTTTCCGCCACGTCCGGCACATGCACAGTGAGCAACGGCGGCGGCACCATCACCGTCTCGGACGTCAATGCTACGAGTGTCACATTATCAATATCTGATTTTTATGTACAAGTCTCGCAGGTCGAAGTACACTACAACAACCTCGTCTCCACTGACATCGCCGTCAGCAACACGGGCAACAACTACACCTTCACCATGCCCAACTACGACGTTGAGATACAGGTGGAGTATGTGCCTCTGCCCTACACCGTGACCCTTGGCGATGACAACAGTACGCTGACGGAGGCTGCTGGCGGTGCCGGTGTTATCCTGCCTTCTCGCTCGGACATTGGCAGTTACAAGTTTGCTGGTTGGAGCGAAACCAACATGGCCACAGAGACGACGGACGAGCCCGTAATTTTTGAAGAAGGCGAATACTATCCTACCGCCGACATTACGCTCTATCCTGTTTATACAATGACAGAAGGTGGTGTTACAGAAGTTGTTGACGTGTTGAACCGCGAGTTGACAGGTATTACGGGTACAAATTATAGTACTTGGTCTGGCAAGACTGCAACATCGCCTGCTGTCTATGCAGGCAATAGTGCTGGTGGCAATGACGCTATCCAGTTGCGTGCGAACAACAACAATAGTGGCATTATAACAACGGCTTCAGGCGGAAAGGTTAAGAAGGTATCTATTACTTGGAACAGCAGTACTGATGGTGCCCGTATAGTTGACGTTTATGGAAAGAACTCAGCTTATTCTGCTGCTTCAGATTTGTATAGCACCAGTACTCAAGGAACTAAGTTGGGTTCCATTCAGTGTTCAACAAACGAGGATTTAACCATTAGCGGTGATTACGAATATATCGGTTTGCGCTCTAACAGCGGTGCCTTGTGGATGGATGAGGTAAAATTCACTTGGTCTTCCGGTAGCTCCACGACCTATTACACCAGCACCCCCTCTGTATCATTGACTGCCAACGAGGGAGATACGGACGAGTACTGGGCAACATCTATAATTATGATTACAACGTGAAGGTCGTATCCGAAGAAACGCAGGTGTTCAAGGTCAACCTTAGTGGTTCAGCAATAACGATGACCGAAATTGCTGACGGCATCGTGACCAAAGGCCAAGGCATGGTGCTGAAGAGTAATTCAAACAGCATCAGCATGACCGTGAATGCTTCGGCCAGCGATGATAACTACGACGGCAACAGCCTGCAAGGCACGATGACCGCCATCGCGAACCCCGGCAACGCCTACGTACTGAACAAGAAGTCGGCTGGCATAGGCTTCTACAAGTTGAAAGCCGAAGGAACTATCGGTGCCAACAAAGCCTACCTGGTATACAATGGTACTGAGACCCGCGAGTTCCTCCTCTCAGGCGAGGCAACGGGTATCGACAACGTGAGCGTAAGCAACTGCGGTAACGGCGAGGTGTACGACCTTCAAGGCCGCCGCGTCAGCCAGCCCACTAAGGGTCTCTACATTGTGAATGATAAAAAGGTCGTGATTAAGTAAAGTAAAGGAGGACACAGCTATGACAAAGAAAGAAGAGTGAAGAGTGAAGAATGAAGAGTGAAGAATTTGCTACCGCGCCAGATTATTCGTTGCCTGCTGCGGTAGCAAATTCTTCACTCTTCACTCTTCATTCTTCATTCTTCACTCACTTAACAGGATTGTTGTCTGCGAAGATGGCCATGCGTTCCTCTAACTGCTCGTACTGGTGATCCTCGATGAACGAGGTGCAGACGCGGAGACCTTCCTGATGGGAGCCGGTGGTGATGAGGCAGATGGCTGAGACACCGTAGTACATGAGTTCGCGAGCCAGCTGGCCGCTGGTCATGCCAGGATAGCCGATGGTGAAATAGAAGCCGTCGGCTATCGGCTTGTCCAGGTCTTTGTCGTAGACCACGTAGAAGTTATGGCGCAGGAAGATTTCCTTCAGCTTGTGGGCCCGCTCGCCGTAGACCTTGATGTCGTCGCGGAAACGGTATTCGCCGTCGCAAGCCGCACGGAACAGCGCAGCTAATGCATACTGGGCCGAATGGCTGGTGCCACTACTGAGGGCGTAGAGCATGCGGGTAGAGAACACGAGGCCGAAGGGCAGTCCCTCGTAGCGACTGGCTAGGTCGGGAAAGTGGCGATGGAAGAGCTTGTCGCCGATGCACACCACACCGATGCGCTCACCGGCATAGCTGAACGCCTTGGAGCCAGAGATGAGCAGCATGTAGTTGTCGGTGTAGTGGGCCACCGATGGCTGATAGGGCGGCTGGAAGGGCACGCTGAGGTCCTGGCGGAAGTCCATGGCAAAGTAGGCCAGATCTTCCATGATGATGACATCGTACTGGGTGGCTAAGGAGCCGATGATGCGCAGCTCGTCGTCGTTGAAGCAAATCCATGACGGGTTGTTGGGGTTGGAGTAGACGATGGCACAGATGTTGCCCTCGCGGAGGTAGCTCTCCAACTTCTCGCGGAGCCGCTCGCCACGGTAGTCGTAGACGTCGAAGGTCTTGTACTTCACGCCCTGCACCTGCAGCTGCATCTTCTGCACGGGGAAGCCCGGGTCGATGAAAAGTACCGTGTCCTTGCGATGGTCGGCCTGCGAACAGGTGAGGAAGGAAGCGAAGGTGCCCTGCATGGAGCCTGTGACGGGCACGCAGCCCTCGGGCTGGATGTCCACGTTGATAAAGGCCTTGACAAAGCGCGATGCCTGCCGTTTCAGTTCGGGGTAGCCCTGGATGTCGGGATAGGAATGGGCGATGCCGTCCTGCAGGGCCTTGACCTGTGCATCGACGCCCACCTGTGCGGCAGGCAGTCCGGGGATGCCCATCTCCATCTTGATATACTCCACTCCACTCTGCTTCTCGGCCATAGCGGCCACCTGTTTCACTTCACGGATTGTTGCCTTGGCAAAGTCCTGAATGCCCATCTGGGCAATCAGCCCGTCGACAATCTCTTTCTTAATGGGTGTTGGTTTCATTGTCTTTTTCGTTAATTAACTGCATGCAAAATTACTAAGAAAATCCGTGCTGACCAATTTTTCGGAAACAAATCTCTTGGCATTCTGCACTTTTATTCGTAAATTTGCAACATCATTTTATTAACGCCGCGAAAAGACGGCATCTGCTAAAACAATGTAGTTATGAAAAGGATTATTACCGCGCTGGTGCTCATGGCACTAACGCTGGGCGTAGGGGCACAGGGACTCTACACCCGCGAGTATCACGACAAGGCCCTGGTGAAGAAAGCGCAGAAGTGGCTGAAGAAGAATGAGTGGCGACAGGGCTTTACGAAAGCCGATGCCCACGAGTCGGTAAATGTGGTGGAGTTCTACCGCCAGTATCAGAAGAACCCCGAACAATGGCAGGCCATGTTCCGCTGGCTACAGGAGAACGACGTGACCACCATCGACAAGGGCAAGCACCCCATACTGGGCACCAAGCTGACGGTAAGCGTAGAGGATTCGGAGAACGGCCCCTTAGAGAAGCGACAGAGTGAGAGCCACTTCCATCATATTGACTTCCAATGGGTGGTGAAGGGAACAGAACGTTTCGGCATTATCGACCACCTGACCAGCAAGCCCAACTGTGCTTGGAAAGACGATGTGGTACATTACAGCTACGATGTGAAGCGCGCCCGCTTCATGGACTCCAAGCCCAGCGAGTTCTTCATTTTTTTCCCCGGCGACTGGCACATTGCCAAAATCAACAACGACACCAACGACCAGACCATTCGCGTCATCGTGGTCAAAATCGACTACATTGATGAGGGTTTATAGTAATTATACATGCAAGTAACCGAAGGTCGAGCAGGTATGATTCTTGCGCTTCGCGCCTTGAAGAAAAACAAAATAAAACAAGAAAAACAAGAAAAAACAATGATGGTTTTATTTTGTTTTTGGGGTTTTATTTTGTTTTTTATCAGACCGCTTGCGGAATTATGTACCTGCTCGACCTTCTGTCGCTTGCATAGCAAGAACTTTTTATTATCGTTACATTCTTCACTTAGAATCACTTACTTCTGAGCCTCACGTCCCAGAGCCAGGGCCTTGATGTTGGCCTCAACCACGGCCTCGCCCTTGCGTCCGAAGACGCGACGGATGGCCTCCTCAAGCTTCTCGTACTCAATGCCGAGGGCCTTCTGGGCAGCACCTAAGAGGATGACGTTAGCCGAACGGGCAATACCGTTGTCCTTGGCCAACTGCTCGATGTCGATGCGGATGACGTTGGGCAGCTTGTCAAGGTCGGCATTGATGACCGCCATATCGGGGTAGTTGGGAATGTTGACGAAGGGAGTGGCAGAGGTAATAATCCAGCCCGTCTTCTTCAGCCAGGGCAGGTAGCGCAGGGCCTCCATGGGTTCCATGGAGATGATGACATCGGCCCCACCCTTGGCGATGAGGTCGCTAGCGATGGGGTCGCTGCTGATGCGCAGGTTGCTCTGCACGTCGCCGCCGCGCTGGCTCATGCCGTGTACCTCAGCCTGCTTGATATATAGGTTCTCGTTCATGGCGGCTTCGCCAATGATCGTGGCAATGGAGAGGATGCCTTGTCCTCCTACGCCACAAAGTATAATGTCAGTCTTCATATTCTTACTCTTTTTTTTGCCGCAAGCGGCCTGATGAAGCGTAATTACTTATTAGCCTTTTTCTGTTTCAAGTGACGCTGGAGCGTCTGCATGCACTCGCGACGGGGAATGATGACGCTGGTGCCGTGGTAGTTGATCTCGTCGCGAATGATCTGGGTAATCTCCGGCATGTTCTTCGGCAGGGGAACAACCACCTTCAGGTGTTCGTCGCTGAGTCCCAGTCCGCGGCAGATGGCCTCGAACTTGTTAGTGCCGGCCGAGTCCTGTCCGCCCGTCATGCCGGTAGTCAGGTTGTCGGAGATGATGACGGTGATGTCGGCATTCTCGTTGATGGCATCGAGCAGGCCCGTCATGCCGGAGTGGGTAAAGGTCGAGTCGCCAATGATGGCCACGGCAGGATACTGGCCTGCATCGGCTGCACCCTTGGCCATGGTGATGGACGCACCCATGTCGACACACGAGTGGATGGCACGGAAGGGAGGCAGGAAACCCAGCGTGTAGCAACCGATGTCGCCGAAGACGCGCGCGTTCTCGTACTCACGCAGCACCTCGTTGAGTGCGGCATAGACATCGCGGTGGCCACAGCCCTGACAGAGTGCAGGTGGACGGGGAACCACGTCGGCACACGGGTCGAAGCACTGGCCGGTCTCCATGCCCAGCGCCTTCTTCACCAAGTCGGGCGTCAGTTCGCCCGTGCGGGGCAACGTTCCATCAAGCTTACCGTAAATAGCCACGGTTTCACACGGTTCGATACGGTTATTTTCTGCTGCGGTATCACAAGGTTCGATACCATTAAACCGTGTAGAACCGTGTGGAACCGTGGCAAATTCACCACGGAGATTTTCTGCCACGGTTTTGCACGGTTCGATACGGTTATTTTCTGCTGCGGTATCACAAGGTTCGGCACCATTAAACCGTGGTGAACCGTGTTGAACCGTGGCAGAAAGATTCCGTGGTGAACCGTGTTGAACCGTGGCAGAAAGATTCCGTGGTGAACCGTGTTGAACCGTGGCAGAAAGATTCCGTGTTGAACCGTGTTGAACCGTGGCTGAGACACCACGGAGGATATCTTCGATAAAGGGCTGGCCCTCCTCGACGATGAGCACCTTCTCGCACTCGGACAGCATGCGGCGCACCAGCTTCTTAGGCAGAGGATACTGCGAAACCTTCAGCAGGGGGAAAGGACAGCCGCCGGGGAAGCACTCGTTGACATAGTTGAAGCCTATGCCGCTGGCAATGATACCCAAAGAGCGGTCGTGACCCTCCATATATATATTATAGGTGGAGTTGGCGGCAGCCTCCTCCAGTTCGGCCTGCTGGGCGGTGACATGGTCGTTGCGCTTACGGGCATTGGCAGGCAGAAGCACCCAGTTGGCCGCTACGGCGTTGTAGTTCAGCTCGTTCTGCGGACGAGGCTCGTCGGCCACGACCACCACGGCACGCGAATGGGCCATGCGGGTGGTGACGCGCATGAGTACAGGCAACTTCTGCTGTTCGCTGAAGTCGAAGGCAGCGGCCATCATGTCGTAGGCTTCCTGCTGACTGGAAGGCTCGAAGGTGGGAATCATGGCAAACTTGCCATAGAAGCGCGAGTCCTGCTCGTCCTGACTGGAGTGCATGGAGGGGTCGTCGGCAGCGAGTACGACCACGCCGCCATTGACACCCGTCATGCCACTATTGACGAAGGGGTCGGCGCAGACGTTCATGCCCACGTGCTTCATGCACACCAGCGCACGCTTGCCCATGAACGACATGCCCAGGGCCTCTTCCATGGCCGTCTTCTCGTTGGTACTCCAACGGCTGTGAATGCCGCGCTCGCGGGCCAGCGCATTGCCTTGAATAAACTCTGTGATTTCTGTCGATGGGGTGCCGGGATAGGCGTAGACGCCTGACAGTCCGGCGTGAATGGCTCCTAAGGCTATGGCCTCGTCGCCCAGTAATAGTTTTCTATTCGACATGCTTTGCGTTTAGAATTTATGATAATAACTATAATATCGTTACAGCGGGTACGCAGACGATGATGCCTGCATACCCGCGTGCAAATATACTTACTTTTTCCCGATTGGCCAAACAATCGTATCAAAAATCAAATAAAACAGGAAAAAACATTCCTTACTTGACCAGTTTCTTCTTCCCGTCGACGATGTTGATGCCGGGCTGAATGCTGTTCAGTCTGCGGCCATCAATACTGAAGACCTGACTGGCCTTGTTGTCCCTTTCACCCTCCACCTGGGCTATACCGCTGACGGTGTCATCCATCACCTGCTTCACGGCCTCGCCGTCGAGGGCATAGTTATAGATGCGCAGGTCGTCGACATTACCCTGGAAATAGGGGTCGGCATTAAACTGGCTGCGCCCTACGTAGTTGAGCACGGGGTGGATGTCGCTGGGCTTGATGGTGATGCCCGTGCTACTGGCCACCTCCTCGCCATCGACGTAGAGGGTAGTCTTGTCCTTGCCGATGCTCACGGCCACGTGCTTCCATTGATTCACGGGGAGTTTAGACTTACCATCGACGTACTGCTCGTCGCCGCCATTCTTGACGGCAAAGCGAATCTTGCTGGTATAGCTGTTAGAGGGTGTGAGGAACAGGTAGTGGTCGGTGTCGTTGCCAAAGTCGAAGATGCGCTGCCAGTTGGCCGTGCTGCCACACTTCACCCAGAGGACGATGGTCAGTTCGTCGGAAGAGGCTACCTCGTAGGGCAGTTGCAGGTAGTTAGTGCTGACCAATCGTAGCGACTTCTCGCCCGACTTATGGTCGGCATGATAGTTGGCGTTACCCTTCAAGGCACAGTCCATCATGTTGGGGGTTGCGTCCTGCAGCGTGTCATCAAACTGCCAGCAGGCCACCATACCCTTCTCGCCCGTGGGCTGCGCCGAGGCCGTTTCCGAGCAGGCAGAGAGGTTGCCCGACTGGTCGATGGCCTTCACCTTATATATATAAGAGGTGTTGGGAAGGCAGGTATTGTCGACGTAGGTGGTCTCGGTCAGCTTGCGGGCTATGGTGTTCCAGTCCTCAGTATCCTGCGGAGCGCGCATTACCATATAGCCTGCCAGGTCCTCCTCGGTATTGGCCGCCCAGGTGAGGCGCACGGAAGCCTGTTGCGGTTCGGCTATGAGCGATGCAGGCTGTGCGGGAGCTGCCGTCTCGTACTTGACGTCGAGGGGCAGGAATCGCCACAGCATCTTGTCGTTGCTGCCCGCCGTGGGCATGGCAATCTGCGTCACACGCACATTGTTGGTCGAGGCCGTACCCACCGAGGCCATGTAGAGGGCACTCTCGCGGTTGCGTATGTAGTAGTAGCCATTGCCGGCATACTCCAGATACCACTGCTCGTTGCTCGTCGGGGCATCCTGCTGGTAGGCAATCAGCTCGGCATTAGCCTTGGTGGAGTAGTCGCGCACGTTGATGTGAATACGGGCATTGCTCACCGACTCGATGTTGTAGAAGCTGTAGTCGCCGCCAATGCGGGGCGAGACAAGATGCACGTTCCACTGCTGGGTGGCCGTACCCTTGTAGATTTGCTGCGTGATGGCCGTGTTGTTGATGGCCACCACATTGCCTGTTGCCTTGTTCACAATCTTGTAGGTACCGTCGATGACGTCGGGCTGCACATCCTCGCCCCAGGTCACGTTGATGACCCGCTCGGCATTAGTCTGCCCTTTCTGGTAGCCCGTGCCACCGGGAATCTCCATGCGGAAGTCGCGCAAGGGGCCGTAGCCGTCGAAGTAGACATCGCGCTCGGGCGAGACAAACAGGTAGCTGGTGGTCGTGGCCTGACGCTCGCTGGAACCGATGAAAGCCTTCACCCGCCCGTCGTCATGGCGATAGACCGAGGCCGCCGTCCAGTTGTTGCGGTGTTCGGCGTAGGCCAGTCGCACGCCGTTGCGGCTGATGTCGCAGAACTCTCCGCGTGCCCGACTGTCAAATCCCCACCAGATGCCCACGGTCATGCCATACTCCAGGCCTATCATGGCCTCGCCCACGTTGTGCATCTCGTCGTCATAGCCCACCTTGCCGTCCTTCGCCAACTGCTGGAAGAAGCCTGCAAAGGTGTTGAACGAGCCTGCCAACTGATGGGTGTTGCCCCAGTCGTAGTACTGCTTTCCGCTGGTGTACCAGTCGAGTGCCTTGTCGTTGTTGAGCGTGTTGCTGCCCACGATGGCAATATCGGCAAAGCGGGGGTAGTCCTGCTTCAGTTTCCGGGCCACCTCCACTTGCTTGGCGGGAGTGGCGCCTTCCTCTACGGTCCACATATCAGGCTCGTTGAAGGGCGACACGCCCACGATGGGATGCTGGGTGTTGGCCTGCATCCAGTGTACGTGACTATTGATCATGGCCGCCCAATGGGTCGTGTTGGCACTTTTGTTGGTCACGTAGTATTCGTTAGTTCCAGCTTCCTGGTCGGCGGTGAAGACGAGAGGAAGCGTGGCACTAATGGAATTGAAGATATTGGAACGCTGGCGCAAGACGCTGATGACGTCGGGTGCCAGCACGGAGTCGTTGACCAGCGCCTTGGTGAAACGGTAGGCGGTTCGCCCGATGCCTACATTCTCCTTGCCCATGTGATTGACGCCTTTCTTCAGATTCTGCTCGTTGATCCAAGCCTGATCAAGGCCCCACGTGGGCGCGAAGCGATGCCCCTCGGCGGTGAGGGAGAACGGAATGATGACATCGGCCTTGTCGGAAGGCTGGAGATAGATACTCGACGAAGAACGTCCCTCGTTCTGGGAAAAAACGCTATTGCTGACCGTAAGAGCCAGCAATAGTAGTGAAATCTTGTGCATAGTCATAACGCTATTTGATGATGATTTTGCGTGTCTGTCCGTTGGCCACCTGGATATAGAGGCCGCTGCCCGGCAACGACTCGCTGTTCAGCACCCTTCCGTCGATGGAGTAGAAGCCGTCCTTCAGGCTGGCCCGCTCACTCTCGGTGGTGCTGATGCCGTTGAGATGCAAGCCGCTACACAGGTTCAGCACGAAGCCCGTGGCTCCCCACCAGCCCTCACGGTTGTCGCTCACGTCCTTGTAGGTACTGCTGCCGTCGCCTGCCACCTGGTGCCAGGAACCGTCGACGGCATTCTTCTTCGAACTCTTGAAGCCCACGGTAGCCGTAGCCCCCTCGGCCACATAGACGGGTGTGGTGATGAGCGTCTGCCAGATCTGGCTGGCGGGCACGGTGGGAAGGTCGAAGTAGTCGGCTGAGAGTACAGGCGACTCTGCCGTAGTGCCTCCCGCAGTAAGATAGGCGTGCTGGTCGGTGATGCAGTAATGCTCGGTCGTGGCCTTACATTGCAAGGTGTAATAGCCGGGGGCCAGCCCGGTGATGTCCTGCTTAATCTCCATCGTCTGGTCCTCGCCGCCCGCAGCACTCACGCTCCACCAGGCATTCCAGAAAGTGGTGCCGTTCAGGGTGTTGCGACGCTGGTCGCCATCCTTATAGGTGCCGCACTTCGTAGTCCATGAGTTGGCGTTGGAGGCAAACGAGCCGTTCTTCACGCCAGCCTTGGCCGTCATGCCGATGTAGCGGCTGATGTTGTCGCGCAGGGCGGCCTCAGCCGACAGCACCTCCTCGATGGTACTGGCTGCCTGGGCCTGGGCTACGGCATCCGTCACGGTGAACTGACCGGGGAAGTCGATAGCCACCACGGCATTGGCCACGACAAGGAGCGAGTCGATGCGGCTCAGGGCGTTGTATGCCTTCAGCGCACGGGCATTATACTGCTGCAGGGTGTTGAGGGCCTGCTCATCGGTACTGCCTACGGCGGCTACCAGCTGGGCCAGGTCGGCATTGAGCGAAGGCTTCAGGGTGTTGAACTGCTGGAAAGCCTCGGCCTGCAGCTTGGCCTTGGCCACGCCGTCGGCAATAGCCTCCTCGCGTGTATTGAAAAGTTTGCAGAACTTGAGCTTGTCCACCTGTGCCTTCCGTTGCAGGTTGCGGAAGAAGAGCAGCAGCTTGGTGTTCTCCTCGGTGTTCAGAATCTTGAACTGCGTGTCCCAGTTGGAGCCATAGTTCTTGTTGGCATAGCAGCACTTGGTGTTCTGCGTGGTGCCGTCGGTGTTGCAGTAGATGTACTGCGAGGTGCTTCCGTTGCAGAAGGAGCCTGAGTAATAGTAGTCGGAATTGGGCTCAATGTCGAACACCGTCTTCACGGCCTGGCTGTAGTTGGTCTTGTTGCCGCCCGTGCCGTGGCCGTAGGCCTGCAGGTAGTTGCCGCCGTCGATGCCTCCGATGGCCGGCACCTGAAAGTAAGGCTTGGCCAGGGGATTGCCCTCGCCGTCGGTCCATCCGTAGAGCCCCATGTCGAAGTCGCCGTTGACAAAGACGTTGCCGCCCAGGTACTTCACGCTTCCGTCCTCCATCTCAACGGGGTCGCCCGCCTTGACGGCATAGTTCACGGCCGTCACGGCATTGGTCTTGCGCTCCTTGTTGCTGCCGTCGATGACGACCACCTGATACTGGTCGCCGGCCTTCGACTCGTTGTCGGTGTAGGTGTAGCGGGCTGCACTCTCTTTCCTGACGATTTCGGCCAGGTCTTCCCAGGTGCCGTTGCCGCGCTTGCGCTGTACGGTGATGCTCAGGTTCATCTCGCCATTATACTCATAGAAGGAGAGGGTCGACGAACTGGCTGCCTGGTCGTAGGTGATGGTCAGCGTGCCGGGGTCTCGCTGTGCGGGAACTCTCGGGGCGTAGTCGTACTTGCCGTTGTATCCCACGCCGGAGTTCAGCTTCGAGTACATCTCGCCCGCTGGGGTCAGCTTGTTGTTGTAGTAGAGTTTCGAGCAGTTGGCCTCGCTGTTCCAGTAGAAGTAGCGCTCAATATAGTCCCAGCTGTTCAGGTTGTTGCAGATGCGCTGTACCACGTCCCTGTTTCTGTTCAGCTGCGCCGTGGTAGGATTGTCGCGGTTGCCGCCGGTGGCTTCGCCGAAGATGCCGTTGTTGTTCCACGAGGCACCCCACACCCATTCCGAGATCCAGACGGGACGGTGTACGGCATTGACCCAGTTCCTGATGCTGTTGAAGGTGCCCTCGGCCCAGTAGCAATGCAGGTCGATGATGTCGCATCGCCAGCCACGGGCATCAATGGAGTCGAAGAACTCGCGCAGGAATCCGCCGGCATTGCCCACGTAGTCGCTGCCATCCCATGAGGAGGGCGAGCAGAGACGCATGCCCGTGGCCATGAGGTTCTCCCAGTTGTCCAGGATCTGCTGGAGGGTCTGCGGATGGTCATCGGCCGAGTTGCGCGGCTCGTTGTTGGTCTTCATGTGGGGCGAATAGGTGGTCTGTCCGCAGGCTGCCGCCGATGGCCAGTCCTCATAGATATGATGGGGCACGCACTCGGCATCGGGGGCGCGGTTCTCGCCCAGTCCGAAGGAGTAGCACGAGGTCACGTTGAGTGCCGACACCGTGGCGGCCCGTGTGTCGTTGGCCACAGCAGGCTTGCCCGTGTCGTACCACTTGAAGATGCGGTACGACGAGATGCTGCGGTCCAGGATGGCAGGCAGTTCCTTCACCTCCAGGTCCTTGTCGGCTGCAATGAAGCAACGGCTGTAGCCCCGTCCAGAGGCTTTGTTGGCAAAGGTCACCATATAGCCGCGCTTCAGTTTGAACGAGCGGATGCGGTTGTTCAGCGTACCGTCGTTCAGCGTCTTCATGAATCCGCCCTGATGGCCCGTAGTGTAGGTGTTGCATGAGTCGCCCTGGAAGTTGGGTTCCGTGAAGCACACCAGCTGGTTGCAGTTCTCCCGATAGGGCAGGATGATGGTGCCCCGGTTGTAGAGCTTCACCTGGCAGTTGCCGTTCCTGGTGGCAGCGGCCCCGTTGATCTTGATGTGCCGGAGGATGTCGTTGGTCAGGGCCGACGGCTTCACCGAGTCGAGAATCAGCACGGCATGCGAGGTGTTGACAATGTTGACCATACCGCTCGTGCTGAATGGCGTGGCCGAAGTAATCATGTAGTCAACGTCCTCGGTAAGCGTGACCGTCTCCGTCACCTGCGCCACCTTTGTCTTCGTGTTGGCTGCCCAAGCAGACACAAACAAAGTCAACAACGCCAGCACCGCCAGAGTACGGTTCATTCGTGTTTTAGTCTTTTTCATTTGTCAGAAAGATTTTGGTTTTAGTTATTACGCTTGCAAAAATAATCAAAAAATGACAAACTGCCAAACAATTCGCAATAAAGTAACAGTTTAAAAATCAAGTTTGGTATATAATTCCGCAAGCGGCCTGATAAAAAACAAAATAAAACAAATAAAACCAAACAAAACCATCATTGTTTTTTCTTGTTTTTCTTGTTTTTTTTTGTTTTTCTTAAAGGCGCGAAGCGCATAAGTCATAATCGTTCTCCAGTCGTTTGCATAGAAAGAAGTTGTTTTTTATTCATAATGAAAGTTTCTCGCTGTTTTTTTTGGCAGAATGCCATAATTATTGTACTTTTGCACGCGAACGAGAAGAATCCAACAACTAACAAATAGACAAATAATGATTTGGAACCCAAACAAAGAGTGCATGAGCCGCGACGAGATGAGCGCGCTCCAAGGTAAAAAATTGCATAAGATTGTGGAATACGTGTATCACAACGTCCCTTTCTATCGTAACAAACTCCAGGCGATGGACATTCGCCCCGATGACATCCAGACCATCGAGGACATCCACAAGCTGCCCTTCACCACGAAGAAAGACCTGCGCGACAACTATCCCTTCGGCCTGCAGGCCGCACCGCAGAGCGAGATTATCCGCGTACATGCCTCCAGCGGCACCACGGGCAACCCCACCATCGTGGGCTACACCCGCAAGGACATCGGCGTGTGGAGCGAGTGTATGGCCCGCTGTCTCACGGCCTTCGGCGTCACTCGCAACGACATCTTCTCCGTGGCCTACGGCTACGGACTCTTCACCGGCGGCCTCGGAGCCCACTACGGCGTGGAGCATCTTGGCGCATCGGTCATCCCCGCCGGAACGGGCAACACCGAGAAGCACCTGAAGCTTATACGCGACCTGGGCATCACGGGCATAGCCTGCACGCCTTCCTACGCCCTCTACTTAGCTGAGACGATGGAGAAGATGGGCATCACAAAGGAACAGATCAAGCTGCGCGTGGGTGCCTTCGGTGCCGAGCCTTGGACGGAGAGCATGCGCAAGGAGATTGAGGAGCGCTTAGGACTCAAAGGCTACAATATCTATGGCCTGTCGGAAGTGATGGGGCCGAGCGTCAGCTATGAGTGCCAGATGCAGCACGGCTCCCACATCAACGAAGACCACTTCTATCCCGAGATTATCAACCCTGTCACCTTGGAACCCGTGCCCAACGGGCAGCAAGGCGAACTGGTCTTCACAACGCTGACCAAGGAGGGCATGCCCGTCATCCGCTACCGCACCCGCGACCTCTGCTCGCTGCTGCCGGGCACGTGCGACTGTGGCCGTACCAACGTGCGCATGGGCCGCATCGAGGGACGCTCGGACGACATGCTCATCATCCGAGGCATCAACGTGTTCCCCTCGCAGGTGGAGAGTGTCATCCTCTCGCTGCCGGAGTTTGCCCCGCGCTATATGCTCATCGTCGACCGCGAGAGAAACCTCGACACGCTACTCGTACAAGTAGAGTTGCGCCAGGAGGTGTTCACCTCGACCTTCGACAGGCCTGCCGCCGTCGATGCTTTGGAGAAGAAGCTCGCCTCGAAGCTGAAGAGCGTGCTCAGCATCGCCGCCAAGGTGCAACTCAAGGCCCCCGGCACCATCGAGCGCTCGCAGGGCAAGAGTGCCCATGTCATCGATAAGCGTAAGCTGTAATCACAAAAAGACTGTATGGTCTTAAAAAGATACCGTCGAAAAGAATGAAAGGAGCCTCCCCAAGAGACTCCTTTCATTCTTTATAAGCCTACCCAAGCCCTCCCAAAGGGAGGGATGTTTAGATAGATATGAAAAAACAATAATAATCGTGCTGATCTCTTGGAGAGGCTGAAGCGCAATGCAGCACGCCAGAACCGCACACTCAACAACTACGTGGAGAGCGTCCTTCTCGACATTGTCTACAACGAACCCAACGAGGTGACTAAGGCTGCCATCAAGGAGGCCAAGAGCCGAAAGGTCTATCCAGAGAATGAACTCTATAGTAGTGCCGAGGAAATGTTCAAAGCTTTAAATGCTGAGATAGACGCAGAATGAGGCACTCATTCCGAACTGTTTGGGAAATAGAACCATTAGAAAAACAAAAGCCGCAGGTACTCGACCAACGGCTTTGTTTAATGGCGTTTGCCTCGGGCAAATGCGTCATTTAGTCTCGCGATACATCTTGTTTGCTTCTGATGATGCAAAGTTACCCCCCGAATCTCCCGCCAAATGTGCCATTTGGCCGCACATTTCCTTTCAATTGCGGTCGGGATACTGAATTTCCGCGTCGCTGATATGTGCGCCAAGTGAGGGAAAAAGCATCGGAACAGGCGATTCTTGCATGTTTTTTGAGACCTGAGAGAGGAGTAATTGCACCATTTCTGTACCTTTTGCAAGTTTGGGCAGCCGAAGCGATTCGGTCAAGACTTTTGTAAGTCATTGCCTTTTAGCGAATTAACGAATACCTGATACTATTCGCAGTCTCAGTCTCAGAGTCTCAGTTAGTTTTCATGTCACCCCCGCAACTCTCTCTTATATATATAACTATCTAATTATTAATAAGTTATAAGTATAAAAGATAGGTGTATTGAGTTAAATTATGACTTTATTTCTAACTGAGACTGAGACTTGAGACTGTTTCGCCACGAGTTAGCCTTCCTCTACCAAGCCCCCAGCACCAAGCAAGTCAAGAATAACGACGGTACGCTTTGACAAGTTTTCGATTGGAATTTTGGTAGTTTCGGATATTATTTGTAACTTTGCCTTCGCAAATCATAAATACAGATAATGAATGGAGATAATTCTGAACGACTACCACAAGAAGGTGAATGCCGAGAAACTGGCAAGTATGGCATACTGGATGAAGCATCCGCTGTCGCGCAACGAGTCCTTGAGGAGATTGAAGCTCTTGCGGGAACAACGGCTTGCAAGTCAGTCCAACTGGTAAGGCTCAAGAAGTGGGCACAGGAACACAGATGCTGGTACGATGACCGTAGCCAGTTCGGAGATTTCTTTGACCGAGGGTCAGAGAATGAAACCTACCTTTCAACTAATGATAAGGAAATCATCAAACTCAATGATTTCCGCTATTCAGATGATAATCTAACGTCATTTTTCGAACGCATCAAAGCACACAACCAGTATTTCCCTGATTGTATCTACCGTATGATAGGCTTTGGCGAGAACTCTGACGGTAAAACATGTGCTGTGTTAGTACAACGGTTTGTGCATTCTTTTCGTCTTGCTACCAAGGAGGAAGTACACGATGAGTTCATACGCTTAGGCTTTCATCCAGAGGACAATGGCGAATATTATACCAATGGTCTGCACGACATCTTTGATGCCGTTGAAGGTAATGTGCTGATGGGTGACGACGGACACATTTACTTCATTGACACTATTATATACCCATCCGACACGGGCGGCTACGAAACCTATTGTAGCTTATCGCCACGACATTCAAACTCCAATCAGACTTAAATTCGAACTGTACGAATGAAAGACGCTGAAAGCGTCACCTCTCAATAGCCGTAGGTCGGTAATCGACGAAGTCGCTTCGCTTGTCGAAGAACGACCTGCGGACAGCAGACAAGGGAGGGGTAAGCACTCTAAAAGAGTGCCCCAACACCGCGTATTGGGCGACCCCTTCAGGGTCGATGTACCTTCTTACGTTCTATCCGCAGGTCGTTCCGACCTACGGCTATTGAGAGGTGACGCTTTCAGCGTCTTTCAATCGCAGCATGAATTTTGGGTGCCATAACAAAATTAACGTTATGGCTACTACAGATTTACTTAGGAATAAGGTCGGAGCCGCCCCGAAAATCGCTATTTTTTCCCAAAACGCCCGTTTCTTCCCAACAAGTCCGAGACATTTTCGCGTATCCCGTCTTTTATGTAACGCAAAAACAGTAATTTTGCGGCGCATTTGTAAGCAAAAATTAAAACGAATAGCAATGAAGAAGAGAAACGTACTATTATGGATGCTGGCCGCCATCCTGTTCTGCGGCGCAATGGTGCTCACATCGTGCCACGACAGCAACGATAACAAGGACAACCCGACTCCAGAGCCGACACCAGCGGAGGAACTGGCCGACTATACCCTGTTCATCTACGGCCACGCCGGAGGACACATGGACCAGATTATTGAGAATGTGTATGAAAAGACGAAGCCGCTGCTTACCGACAAGAAGAAAGTGCGCGTACTTTTCTTTTATAAGTATGGACACAAGATCGAAGATTATGATTTCTCTGGCAAGTATGCCGACGAAGATGAGGTGCTGCGCTTCGAACTGACATCGACGACCGACCTCAGCAAACTGCGCACCGAGGCTTGCTTTGAGGAGAAGTCGCAGTTCCAGCTTTACAGTCAAGAGAACCTGACCGAGCAACTGAACTGGGCGGCCAAGACGGCACCTGCGAAGAACTATATCGTGATACTCTACGGCCACGGCGCAGGTTTCAATGCCAAGGACGATTACTATAAGGAGCCATTGCCCACCACTCGCGCCGTGCTCTACGACGAGGGTTTCCAGGGCAGGGGCATGAACATGTATGAGTTCAGGTGGGCCATCGAGGCCTCCGACATCAAGCACCCGCAGATGATTTACTTCCACAACTGCCTGATGGGTAATCTGGAGTCGCTGACCACGCTGCGCAATCTGACCGACTATTACGTCGGTTCGCAACATGTGCTGGCCAGCTTCGGCGACATCATCATCGAGTTTGTCAAGGGCTTGCTGCAGACCACCGACATCGAGGCTGCCACAAAGCAGATGTTCGGGCACCTGGACGAGTGGAAAGCCGGTTATAGTATGCTTGGACCTGAAGACAAGTGCAATGGCGACCTGTTCTTCATGAAGTCGCTGGCCATCGAGGAGGTCAACGAGCAGATGGCCCGCCTCTGTAGCCGTATCCGCGAAATCTATCCTACGCAGCATGAGGCCATCGACCGTGCCACATGCAAGGTCTATCGGCCTTGTCAGGGCGCCGCGCTTTTCGATGCAGCCGACTATGCCGACTGTTTGGCCCGCGAGACGGGCGACGCTCAGCTCCAGACCATCAGTAAGGACCTCCGTGCATCGTTCGACAAAGCATTCCTCGCCCGCGAACACGTCAACAACCGCCCCGACTTCCTCGATGCCTACACGCTGTCGGTAACCCTCGTCGACAAGACGACTTTCGCCCAGGAGTTGAAGGACGACGCTGGCAATATTTTCTCCTTTGGCGATTCCTACATGGCTACCGCATTCCACACCAACACAGGCTGGGGCCACTGGCTGGCTGAGAACAACCAGAAGCCCACAGGCAACCCCTTCGGCATGGATGAAGAAGGAGAGGACGAAACGGACGACATCCCCGGACTGGAGAACCTGAAGGAGTGGCGCGCCGGCACCATAGTCACGCAGGAGGCCGTCGATGCCTTTGGCTTGGAAATGTGTTTCATGGCCGACTACATTTCCGACGACGTTTGGGAGCGCATGCAAGGCAAGACCTACAAGGAAAACCCCTACATAGGGCGCGACGACCTGCGACACGTGAAGGTGCTTCATTGGGACTACGACGAGCAGATGCACGTCGGCGAGATGATTTGCAACAAACAGATAGCCCAGACCGTGTACGGCATCATGCGCCAGCTCTTCGATGCCAAATATCCCATTGAGCGTATGGTGCTGCCCGATGTCTATGACGCCGACGACGAGACACAGATGCGCGACAACAACTCCTCGTGCTTCTGCTACCGCTCCATCAGCGGCACCACAAAACTCTCAAAGCACGCCCGCGGTCTGGCTGTAGATATCAACACCCTCTACAATCCCTATTACAAAGACCGTGAGGACGGCACCCGCTATGTGCAGCCCGCCACAGCCGTGGACTATTGCAATCGCGACTGGGACTTTCCTTACAAGATAGACCACGACGACCTCTGCTTCAAGCTCTTCACCCAGGCAGGCTTCGAGTGGGGCGGCGACTGGACGTCGTGCAAGGACTACCAGCACTTTGAGCTCATAGAAGAACAGTAATTCTTTATTTATTCACACATTATTAAAACCAACAAAAATGAAAAAGAATGGGTCTGTGCATGTCTTTTGAGGCCTGTTAGAGCAGCAATTTGATGCATTCTGTGCCTTTTCCGAGGGTTGGTATCTCGGGGGCCTTTGGCTTGCTGATATCGTATTTCATTGATTTTTAGCTTTTTAGAAGAATTTGCCATTGGCCAAGCGTGACAGTGACAGTTGTGACAGTTGTTTTTTGAGGGGTATCATTCTCTGTATATTATATATAACTATTTATATATCAATAAGTTATAAAGTATTAGAAAGACTATCACCCTCCCATTTTTTAATTGTCACAACTGTCACTGTCACACATTTGAGTTTTCCGAGATGGAGGGCGACCACATCACCCCCTGGCGCGACGGTGGACGCACAGTCGTCGAAAACTGTCAAATGCTGTGCAGGGAATGCAACAGAAGAAAAGGAGCAAAATAGATTAATCAATAATAGAGTCCACTTACTAAAATGGACTCTATTATTGCTTTACATAAAGCTTTAGCGGCTTTCGTGCTGACGAACGGATACTGAGTACTGTCAGCCTTCGGGTGTTGTAGCGGAAGATGATGGTGAAGCCCATCAGGTAGAAGAAACGCACGTCAGGTCGTGTTGAAGGACTGCTGGCTGTTGGCGTCTCAGCCAAACGCTGTAAATCTTCCAACAAGCAGCGCAGAAGGCGTCGACTGTAGTCGATGCTGCCATTACGCTCGTCGTAGAACATCAGGATCTTTTGAAGCTGAGTGGTGCTTCGGCGACTGAACTCAATGGTTAGAGCCATCGTGCAAACATGGTTTTAAACTCACTCATGGAAATAGTCTCGCCACGGTCTACAGCGGCAATCTCCTCTTCAATGTCGGGAGTCACCTGCAGCGTTCCGTTTACGATGTATGCATAATCCACATCGTCAGGAATCACCTGTACCTCAGGTTCTGCCAGAGCCACAGCTGTCTCAGCAGCAGTCATGCAACTGCCGTCCTCTTCCTCTGAACGGGGATATGGTTTGCTTTCTTTCATAACGCTTGCATCTTTTTGTTTGCAAAAGTAGTGAAAAGAATTTGAAGTTCCAAAATTTTCCGATATTATTTTGAAACACACAAATTATAGCGCAAAAAACTAAAAAAACGGGCAAAAAGTTGCATACTTGCAAGAAAATGGCTACTTTTGTAGCGCATTTAGTAACCAAACATGCAAAAATGAACGAATCGTATTCACCTTATTTCAATCCTGAACTCGAGACCATGAGTCGCGCCGAACTGGAGAAACTACAGTTGGAAAGACTGCAGAAGACCGTGCGCCACTGCATGAACGCCGAGTTCTACCAGAAAAAATTCAAGGAACTGGGCATCACGCCCGACGACATCAAGAGTCTTGACGACGTAAGGAAACTGCCCTTCACCTCGAAGGAAGACCTGCGCGAGAACTATCCCTTCGGCCTGGCCTGCGTGCCGCTGAAGGACTGCACCCGCCTGCACTCCAGCAGCGGAACGACTGGCAACCCCACCGTGGTGCTGCACTCGCAGAAGGACCTGGACGAGTGGGCCAATGCCGTGGCCCGCTGCCTGTGGATGGTGGGATCAAGGCCCGAGGACGTGTTCCAGAACTCGGCCGGCTATGGCATGTTCACCGCCGGACTGGGCTTCCAGTATGGTGCCGAGCGAGTGGGCATGCTGACGGTGCCCGCATCGTCGGGCAACACGACGCGACAGATTAAGTTCATCCGCGACTTCGGCACCAGCGTGCTCCATGCCATCCCCTCCTACGCCTCGCGCATCTACGAAGTGATGAAGGAGGAGGGCTGCGACCCGCGACGCGACACGAAGTTGCGCGTGCTCTGCATCGGTGCCGAGCCTCACAGCGAGGAACAGCGCAAGCGCATCGAGGAGAACTTGGGCGTAAAGGCCTACAACTCGTATGGCATCTCGGAGATGATGGGACCAGGCGTGGCTTTCGAATGCCCCGAACAGAACGGCCTGCACATCTGGGAAGACTACTTCATCGTGGAGATTATAGACCCCGTGACCTTGGAGCCCGTGCCCGAAGGACAGCTGGGCGAACTGGTGCTGACCACCATCAACCGCGAGGCCATGCCGCTGTTGCGCTACCGCACGCGCGACCTGACGCGCATCCTGCCCGGCGAGTGCCCCTGCGGACGCCATCACAAGCGGCTGGCACGCCTGCAAGGACGCAGCGACGATATGATGATTCTGAAGGGCGTGAACATCTTCCCCATCCAGATTGAGAAGATCCTGCTGAAGTTCAAGGAACTGTCGACCGACTACCTCATCACGCTCGAAACCAAGGATGCCACCGACATCATGACCGTCGAAGTAGAGCTGGTGGGCATGTTCACCGACGACTACTCGCGCCTGCAGCAGTTGGCCAAGGACATCACCCGCATGCTGAAGGACGAGATCCTCATCACGCCGAAGGTGAAGCTCGTGCCGAAGGGTACGCTGGCCGTGAGCGATGACAAGAAGGCCGTGAGAGTGAAAGATTTACGTAAACTGTTTTAACTGCTCATACTATGACAATCCATCAACTTTCCATTTTCATCGAGAACCGCTCGGGCACGCTTATCAAAGTGCTCGAAGTGCTGAAAGAGGCTAAGATACAGATTATCGCCTCAACCATTGCCGACACGGCAGAGTATGGAATCTACAGGCTCATCTGCAGCGAGCCGCTTCATGCCTACGAGGAGCTGAAGAAGGCCGGCATAGCCGTGGCCCTGAGCGACGTGCTGGCCTTGGAGCTGGACGACGAACCGGGACGCGCAGCCGATGCGATAAAGACCTTCAGCGACGCAGGCATCAGCATCGTCTACATGTACACCTTCCTGTTGCGCGGCAAGGGCATCCTCGTGTTCCGCACGGACAACCGCGAGAAAGCCCGCGAAACCATCATTCTGAACAACCTGAAGTTCATTGCCGAGAATGACCTGACAAAACTGGCATGATTTTTTAGTGAAGAGTGAAGAGTGAAGAGTGAAGAATTCTTCACTCTTCACTCTTCACTCTTATTGTGAGTTCCTGCTTTCCTTCTTCCTTAGTGATGGCGATGGTGGCTCCGTCAGTCAGTTCGGCATTGACAATCAGCTCGGCCACACCATCTTCTATATGGTTCTGGATGGCACGCTTCAACGGGCGGGCACCAAACTGAACATCATATCCTTTCTCAGCCACGAAAGCCTTGGCCTCGTCGGTAATATCGAGCTGATAGCCCAGCTCGCCGATGCGCTTCAGCAGGCCGCGCAACTCCAAGTCGATAATCTGCTTGATAGCCTGCAAGTCGAGCTGGTCGAAGGTGATAATCTCGTCGAGGCGATTGAGGAACTCGGGTGAGAACTGCTTCGAGAGTGCCTTCTGCACGATGCTGCGCGCATGCTCCTTGTCCTTCTCGTCCATCATCAGGTTGACGCCCCCGGCGGTGAAGCCTACGCCCCGCCCGAAATCCTTCAGCTGGCGGGTTCCTGCATTGGAGGTCATAATGATGACCGTGTTGCGGAAGTCGACGAAACGCCCGTTACCGTCGGTAAGGCGACCTTCGTCGAGTACCTGCAGGAGCAGGTTGAACACGTTGCCGTGGGCCTTCTCAATCTCGTCTAACAGGACGATGGAATAGGGATGGCGACGCACCCGCTCGGTGAGCTGTCCGCCTTCCTCGTAGCCCACGTAGCCCGGAGGCGCACCAATGAGCCTACTGACATTGAACGACTCGGTATATTCCGACATGTCGATGCGGATGAGCGAATCGGCCGAGCCGAACATGAACTCGGCCAGTTTCTTGGCCAGATAAGTCTTACCGACGCCCGTGGGTCCCAGGAACATAAACACGCCGATGGGGTGATTGGGGTCTTTCAGCCCGACGCGGTTGCGCTGTATGGCACGCACCATCTTGTCGATAGCCGCATCCTGTGCAATAACGTGACCTTTCAGCTCCTTGGCCATGCCCTTCAGTCGAATGCCCTCGCTCTCGGCCAACCGCTGTACGGGCACGCCCGACATCATCGACACCACATCGGCCACCTGGTCGGCATCGACCAGCTGACGGTCGTCCATAGAGCCGTTGCTCCAGTTGGTGTTGAGCACGGCCAACTCAGCCTCTAACTCAGTCTGCCGGTCGCGATAGGACGCAGCCAACTCAAAGTTCTGGTTCTTCACGGCAGCCTGCTTGCGGTCCTTGATGCGGGCCAGCTCCTTTTCCTTCTCCAATATCTCAGGCGGAATCTGAGCATGAGAGAGGTGCATGCGCGACCCCACCTCGTCGAGTGCGTCAATGGCCTTGTCGGGAAAGACGCGGTCAGAGATGTAACGTTCTGTCAGTTTGACACACGCCTTGATGGCCTCCTCGGAATACGACACATGGTGATGCTGCTCATAGCGTTCCTTAATGTTGTGCAGGATTTGCAGCGTCTCCTCGTTGGTCGTGGGTTCCACGAGCACCTTCTGGAAACGGCGTTCCAGTGCCCCGTCCTTCTCAATGGAGTTACGGTATTCATCGAGCGTGGTGGCACCGATGCATTGGATGACACCCCGTGCCAACGCAGGCTTCATGATATTGGCCGCATCCATCGTACCAGGAGCCGAACCCGCACCTATGAGCGTATGAATCTCGTCGATAAAGACTATGACGTTGGGATCCATCTCTATCTCCTTGAGCAACGCCCGTATGCGCTCCTCAAACTGTCCGCGATACTTCGTCCCGGCCACAATGGCAGTCATGTCGAGCGACACCAAGCGTTTCTGGAAGAGCATGGGCGAGGTCTTGTGCTGGGCAATCATCTGCGCAAGTCCCTCGACGATGGCACTCTTTCCCACGCCGGGTTCACCGATAAGGATGGGATTGTTCTTCTTGCGACGGCCCAGGATCTCGATGACACGCTGTATCTCGCGCTCACGCCCCACTACGGGGTCGAGCTTGCCTTCGAGGGCAGCCTGGGTGAGGTCGACCGAGAAGTTATCGAGTACAGGCGTCTTCGAGTCCTTCTTCTGCTGCTGGGTAGTCGTCGCCTGCTGCGCGCCCTTGCCCGTTGCACTGTTGTCCGACGGCTCCTCGTAGTCTTCCTCAAACTCATCGGGCAGCCCTACGCCGTCGGTAGTTCTGTTACCCTGTTGCTGTGCGTGCATCAGGCTGTAAACGTCTTCATAATTCATGTTGTTAAATTCCAGGATTTGTTTGGCTCCGTTGCTGGACTGGTCGTGGAGAATGGCTAAGAGCAGATGCTGTTCGTCTACGCGGGTGGTGTGCTGTGTGCGTGCCTCGAGCACCGCCAGCTTCAGGATGTTCGAAGCCCGCTCGTTGAGCACCAGCTCGCGCGTATTGATGGGTCGGCCTATCTCGTCCTGTCTCACTTTGTTCTCCAGTTCGGTCTTCACCGACTGAAGGTTCAGGCGCAGTCGTCGGAACACGTCGATGACGGGGCCTTCCTTCACGCGGAGCAAGCCCAGCAGCAAGTGCTCTGGGCCCACCGAACTGCTGGCCAGTCGGGCAGCTTCCTCACGACTATACGCAAGGATCTCGGAAACCTTTGGTGAAAATTGGCTGGTCATTATTACTTTATTACCTTATTTGCATTTACACGCACAGCAAACGGCGTGCCAAACTATTTTTCCCACTTCATTTAGTTATCTGCCTGTACCTTGTAGGTCTGTCCGGCTTTGGTCTCTATGTCGTACTCATACACCTTATTGACTGGCAGCAGGGCGAAGTTGGTCAACTCGGCCGAGCGCAGAGGCTGACGCACAGCCGCAGGCGCATAGAGCGGATTGGGACATTCGCCTGCCGCAGGCTTCAGACCCTTGCCGCGCAAGGGGACGTAGGAACGCAGGCGCAGGATGCCGCCGATGGTGGAGTACACCTGTGCCGAGCGCAACTGTCCCCCACCCCATTGCTCGTCGACCACGAACCCGCCACGGGCGTGCAGTCCCTTCACCTCGCCCTCCTTCCACACGTCGGGAAGGGCTGGCAGCAGATGGACGGCTCCGTCGTGACTCTGCAACAGCATCTCGCAGATGCCTGCCGACACGCCGAAGTTACCATCAATCTGGAAAGGCGGGTGCGCATCGAACAGGTTAGGATAGGTGCGCCCGTCGGGATATTCGCGGGCCTTCGAGTCGTCGGGCAGCAGCATGAGCATGTTCTTGATGATTCGGAAGGCATGATTGCCGTCGAGCATGCGAGCCCAGAAGTTGGTCTTCCAGCCCAGGCTCCAGCCCGTGGCCTTGTCGCCGCGCTGGTTCAGGGTGTTGGCCGCCGCCGTGAACAGCTCGGGATGGGTGTATGGCGAAATCTGGTTCGAGGGGTAGAGGCCGTAAAGGTGGGATATGTGACGGTGTTCGTCCTTCGGGTCGTCGGCATCGATGAGCCACTCCTGCAGCTGCCCGTAGCGGCCAATCTGCATGGGGGGCAGCTTTTCCAACCGGGACTTGAGGACTGCCAGTTCAGCATCCTCCTTGCCGAGAACCTTGGCAGCCTGTAGCGTCTGACTGAGCACGTCGAACACAATCTGGTTGTCCATCGTGGAGCCAGCCGTGACGTTGGTGCCCTTGCCACTCGGCCCATGCTCGGGCGACACCGTGGGCACGGTGACCATCCATCCGTTCTTCGGTTCCTCCTGCATGTAGTCGGCCAGGAAGTCGGCAGCGCCCTTCATCACGGGGTAATATTCGGCCAGGAAGTCCTTGTCGCCCGTATAGAGATAGTGCTGCCAGAGGTGGGTGGTGAGCCAGGCACCCCCCGTGGGGAACATGCCCCAGGGCGTACCGTCCACCGGGCCTGCAATACGCCAGATGTCGGTGTTGTGATGGGCCATCCATCCCCTGCAGCCATACATGTTGCGAGCCGTCCTCGCACCCGTTACGCTCAGGTCCCTGATCATGGAGAAGAAGGGCATCTGCGTCTCGGCCAGACCGCCCACCAAAGCGGGCCAGTAGTTCATCTCGGCATTGATGTTGATGGTGTACTTCGAGTCCCAGGGGGCATTCATCTTGTCGTTCCACACGCCCTGCAGATTGGCAGGCTGTCCGCCCGGCTGACTGGAGGAGATAAGCAGGTAGCGCCCATACTGCATCATGAGCGACACCATGTCCAGGTCGGCTCCCTCGCCAAAGGCAGCCAGACGGCGGTCGGTCTCTATTGCGCTGTTGGCGGTCTTGGGCAGCGTCAGCGTCACGCGGTCGTACTGCTCCTTGTATTTCTTGATGTGGTTCGCCAGCAGCTGCTTGTAGGTGGTTCCATCTATTGACTTCAGGGTCTTGCTGTTCTTCTCCACAGGATTGCCACTCACATCCTGAAAGTTCACGAAATTAGTGGCAGCCACCACATAGAGCGTGGCCGTGGTGGCATTGGCCACGGCAAACTGCTTGTCGTCGCGCTGCAAATCGCCGTCGGTATCAATCACCACCCGGCACTCAGCATTCAGCCCGGCCTTGACGCCTTCCTGCTCCACGCCGTCGACCATAGCCGACAACACGCCTACCTCCTTGTTGGCTGCTCCCGAAGTCGTCGCATTAACGACCTTCGACGGCAACTGGCTGTCGAAACCTACTCCAAACGCGAGTGCGCCTTTCTTGCTGGCCGTCAGTCGAACCACGATGACGTTGTCGGCCTGCGAGGCAAAGACCGTGCGCTCATACTTCACGCCGTTATAGGTATAAGAGGTGGTGGCTGTGGCATCGGCCAGGTTCAGCGCACGCCGATAGTCCGTCGCGTCCTGATGGCCGAAGTTCAGCTTCAGACTGCCCAACGGGAGGTAGCGCATGCCGTGGGGACCCTTCACGAAATGCTGGTCAATGAGTTTCGAGGCCTCATACTCCTTGCCCTCAAGCACCAGCCGCCTCACCTCGGGCAGGTATTGCAGCGACTCCTTGCTGTCGTTGTTATGGGGCGAGCCACTCCAGAAGGTTTCTTCGTTCAACTGAATTTCCTCCATCCCCGTTCCGCCATAGACCATCGCTCCTAAATGGCTGTTGCCAATGGGCAGGGCCTCTAACCAATGAGAGGCGGGATGTGAATACCAAAGACGATGTGGCTGAGCCGAAAGGGCGGCGCACACACAAGCGAAAACACAAACAATGATAAGCCGTTTTTTCATCATAAATGAGAATTACATTAGTTTCAGACCACAAATTTAGCAAAAATTCGGCATATTAGCGTCATCTAAGACCACAAAAATGACATCAAGCGGAAAAAACGCTCATTCGGCGCACCAACTTCCTATATAACGGCCTAAAATTCAGGATGCGCACTGGTAACCGTTATTGTTGTCTTAAAACTATATCAATGAAGTCTGCAGGGCTAATAACTATTGGCGTTTTCGGATATTTCTGCCCTTGCGGCAGATATTTCCGCATTGATTTCATCTAAAGAGAGTTCCTGCTCCAAGCTGTTCTCGGCGGCTTTCCTCTGTTGCAGGAACAAGTCCTTTTATGACAAAGACATTGTCAAGTTAGATATTTCCAGTTCCTCTGGATGGCACACTTCGACAATGGGAGCTTGCAAGGCTTCCTCGATAGAAACCAGCGTGTCGATGGTAAAATTATGTGTTCCACGCATCCATTTGCTGATTTCTGCCTCTTTTTTGCCTAAAAGAAGGGCGAGGTCTTTCTGCCTCATGTTTTTTTGTACGAGAATTTCATGTATTCTGTCAACTATCTGGAACGACAAATCTACAGACTGCCGTACTTCGGGGTTCACCAGTTTACGACGCTGCTCTAAAATGCTACTCCTCTTCATATCTTGTAAAATTTAAGTTCCCGACAATTTCCTTATCAACTAAAACAATCGTGCCGTCCTTTATTCTGGAAGAAATAAAACGGCTTGTGTCAATCAGTAGTTTTACATACGGTGCAAGTTCCTCGCTTTCTTCCCATCTGGCAGCATCCTTCACACCGCCATTGCCAAAGACAAGAATCTTATCCGACAGGCGCAGGCAGTAGAGACGGACTTTATTGCCTATGTCAATGGGAATCACACCCACACCGTCGCCATATCTTCCCTCTGGCCTGAAATAGCGTTCGAGTGCTCCCCTTTCGGCAATCTTATCAATCCATGAAATGATTACGTCTATTTCCTCGTCATATTCAGAACCAATGGGAAACTTCTCAAAGAAAGCTTCCACCTCTGTCAGTTCCTCCCCTGCAAGGCGGATGCTGTAGAAGTTGACGTTCTCATATTCTTCAAGTAGTTCTATCGTATATTCCAGTCTCATACTTAACTTTTAAGTTATCGGTACAAAAGTACACATTTATATTGACACCACCAAGAAAATTAACTCAAAAATTAATTTAGTACCATAATTTTATAAAAATGAGGGTATATTCTCACGAATGGCCTAATAATAATATCAGAGATTGGTTCCATTCTTGACAGAATTCTTCTTCTCCTGACCAGTGGGTTTGGTCTGAGATTACTGCTTTTCCAAAGTTTCACGTCTGCCATTCTGGTATTGGCCATCCACAACCTTACATGTGAGACGTTTATGCGTCGAATTTCACGTAATTGCCTCAGGCTCTGGCCGCCATAGATGCAGCATAACAGGGCCGCGAAGTTTTCAGATGTAAAATGTACACAGAGTTTTAATCACTCCTGTCTGCACTATAAAAAGGTTGTAAAGAGACTCTGCTATTGGCTGGGCCACTTTTTACTCCGTCGGTTTTATGCGCTTCCAGATTATTCAGAGATTTCTTTTTCAATGATTTCCAGCCCACGCTTGCGGGCTTTAGCATAGTAGTCCTGACGCACCTGTTCGTTAGGGAACCAAACAAGGGTTTGTCGTTCTCTGCCATCAGGAGCACGAAGGGTAAGTTCATAAATACCTGTCATGTTTGATACCATACCATATATTGTATTAGCAGATCATTTACATTTTTACCAATCAGAAAGACCATATTCGTATTTCTCACCCGAATTTGCAGCTTCATATTTCTGCGCTCTCTCAAACCTGCTTATCATAGCCAGGGGGTCTCCTAAATTATCCAGTTTCTTTTGTACGCTTTCGCTCATAACGTATTTCTTTGGTGCTTTTGAAATCTTCTGCACCTTTTGCGCCTTTTGCACATATTTCACAACCCCACTATATTTCTTAGGTGAGTGTTTTTGCTTATCCGCTCTACCTACAATCTCACCATTAACAATTCGGACGGCCTTTGAACTCCGTCCATATAGTAAGGCGTGGGCTTGAACTTCCCAAATATGTTTCTTCTTTTTCTTCTTCATAGACTCACTGTTTCAGTTTAATTATTATAAATGAAGCCTGTTTCGTTACACGCCGACTTTAACCCTTCATAGGAATAGAAACAATAGAGACCCATTTGTCTTTCATCCTTTCTTCCATTTCCTTTTCAAATTTAATTTTGCTTAACTCGCGCCGATAAACCGTCGAAAAACGTGACATATCAGGTTCGGGATGAAATTTCGCCACTCTTGCTTTATTGGCCGCAATTTTCTCTTCCTGTGTCATGCCTTTAAGCGATTTCCAAAATTCCCTTTCTTCCCGTCTCTTTATTTGCTTTTTTGACTCTTTTTTCTTCATCATTGTATTTCCAAAACATGAGTTAAACACTTGTAATTATAGGTTTCTTTTCAGCAATGAGCTGACCATGATAGTATTGGTATTGACACGAACGAGTTTCACTTCATCAAAGACCCTTGCCGTTTTACTGTCATCGCATACGAAGATGAAGATGCGAGGGGGACGGCTGGCATATTTATCCTGATACTTGCGAGCGAAACTGGCGGTGTCGGCAGGTAACTCATATACGATTTCCTGTTTTAACGTTCTAGCAATAACCGATTTCACGAAGATGAAAAGTACCTTCCTGCGGAACTCATACGTGAGATTCCCGACTAAAGTTATCTGCCCGCTGAAAACGTTCCTCAAATTAACTTCATCGCCTACAGACCAGTAGAAATAACGGGCGTTATACGAGAACCGCTGGAGTGGGATCGCTTTTTGAACATCGTGATTGACCTTAGGAGGCTCTGGGGGACTCTCCGTTATTTGCTTCATATTATGTACATTTCCCATTCCCTCAACCACTTTGTCTTTCGGCAATCCAAACTTTCCGATGAAGATGTCTCTGCTTCCAACGGGAACAACAATCTCCTTCAACTGCCAGCAACTTTCAAAGGCATCTGCTTCTATCACCTTTGGAATACCCAGGAATTGGATGGCCACCAGGCCAGACTTACAGAAGGCGGCAACGCCGATGCGCTCCACAGAAGCAGGGATTTGTATTTGTCGCAGGGAAGTGCAAAGGCTGAAGGCCGCATCTCCGATAGTCAATAATCCTTCTGGCAAAGTCACATTTGAAAGCAACCTGCACTTCCTGAATGTAAGGCTGGCAACGATTGTCGTGCCTGCTCTTACATTATATTCTGTTATGTCTGGCATAATCGGAATTCCTTATTTTTTCGACTTAGTCAGCTCATTGAAATCAAGCCCATATTGTCTTTCCAAATGCTCTAAGGCATTTATGATGGCCTCGCCAATATAGAGATGATTGGAGCCAAATTTATATCTAATGGTACCAATCTTTGACTTGTCAATATCTCTGATTTTATAGCTGGTCTTAGTATCATCCCCCTCTTTGTTTTCATACCACACCGGGTATCTGAACTCTAATCCTTCCTCCAATGTGTAGCCATTAAGGGAATTGGGATTGTAGCATTGACTACCAATAATTCGCTCTAATTCACAGATCAATTCCGTAGTTGCTTTTGTAAGTTTCATATTCAGTTTAATGATTAAACGTTCTTTTTCTTTACATCTTTAAACGCTATTATTGTCAATCGAATTTTCAATTACCTCCAGCCCTCGCTGAGCGGCACGGCGAAGGTAGTCCTGCCCACCTGCTCATTAGGGAACCAGGCAAGGGTACGACGTTCGCGCCCGTCAGGAGCGCGGAGTGTCAGTTCATATACGCCTGCTGCCATACTACCGTCTATCGATGAATTTCTGAATCTTCTTCAATTCATAATGCTCATTTAACAACTCGTAAAAACGGCTTCTTATCTGGCCAGTTATTTCAGCTTCATCCACATTAAACTGATAATCCAGATAAGCCTGTTCAAGGACGAAGGACTCTTCTGCTGACAATTCATTTCGCTCATCTTCCAATGCAGTCCTAATATAATCTTCCAAGAAAGGATTTATCTCTTCTTCTGTCCTTTCTTGGAGTTCTATTGACAAAACATCAATGAACTTAAAGTCCTTGGGATAATCGTCGGTAGAGCCAGCCATTGTTGCCTCTAACTGATTCATTCCGCGCATTGCACGTTTACAAAGTCGACTGATAATGCGCTGTGCCATGTTGTGGCATCTGTCTTCTAACTGAGTGATGTATTCTTTTTCTGTCATAGTGTAAAACAATTTTGATTAATAGTTATTGTATTTGCTTTTTATCATTTGTTTGTCCGAGAAATGAGAGCCTTACAGTATGAAGGACAGCCCACCGCTGAGGAGATGAAGAAGATGATTCGTGAGAGTCATTGTCATTGCCGGGCAGGCTATCAGTGAGGGGCTGACGGTGGTCACTGACAACATTAAGCATTTCAACCGCATTCCTGGGCTGAAGACAGTGAACAGGATGGAACGATAACTCCTTCATCTTTTTCTCCTCTATTTAATATCAATATACCCGATGGCTTCGCGCTCTTCTTTTGTAAGTCCATAGAGGTCGAAAACGATATTGTCTATCTCCCTTTCTTCTTTACCAATGTTAGCATTTGCATTAAGTTTCTTTGCAGCAAGTATCTTGTCAACGATAGGTAGCAGCTTAGGTTCCACAGCCAAAATGGCAGAGTCGGATGGCATCGGGAAGGGCTTGACATAATTGGTTTTGAATGTGTAATAACCTCCCCTCAACACGTAACCTGTATTTCTCATAAAATACCACATCACACTCGAATTGAGTATTGCCATCAAAGACTTGTAAGAAGCCGCAACACCCCGTTTCTTGATATACCCGTAAATTTTAGTAGTAGAATAGAACTCTCCCCTTTCATCGTATGCATAGTTACCACCAAAGGATATTTCTGGAGCCACCAGTTTCTCACACTCTGCAGATGACAAGCCTTGTTTCCTACTTAATTGATACCACTGTCCATCTATATCGAACCTTCCATGCTCTCTTCCTCTTAATATATCCTCAAACTGTTTGAGATACAAATATGCTTTAGGGTATTTACTTTTTAGGAATTTTTCTTCCATGAGTTGATAGTCTGAATTATAGGGTAATAATACACGACGAGTTGAGAAAATGTCATCATATCTATGAACATCCTCACCTTTCAACAAAGGCTTGGTAATCTCTTTTTCAATTTCCACAAGCCTGCCCAACATGTACGAATAAGCAGAAATTGTACTCTCATATTCTTTACATTTGTGCAGAAAGAATACATCATCTTTGCCCGTTGCCAATCCTTGGAAAATCTTATCAAACACATCCCCAAGAGTCCTTGGTTGCCTTTTCAAGGCTTTGAGTATTTCATTATCATCATCTTGCGCCAGAGTCCACGTACTTTCCGTTAGTTTCGAGGCAGGAATAATACTGAAACTATTGGAAGCCAGTTTTTCCAGATAATGAGCAAGCTCTTCATTGGACGGCAAGTCCTGATGAAGTTCGTTGTATAGCAGATTTAAGGAACCTTTCTTAAACCATTGCAAAGCCGTATAAGTAGATGCGTTAAAAACCTGATATGCCCCGAAGTTGATTATTCGCTGGGCAGCGTGTTTCTCAGAAACGATTTTGCGGAGTCCTTTTCCAAAGCTTCCATTACTCCATTTGATTGGCATGATGAAATTCACGAACCCGTCATTGTTAGTCAATTTCAAAGCCCTCTCTACGAAGCAAACATAGAGGTCAAACGAGCCCGTCGCCGCTTTATAGTTTCTCGAAAGGAAATCGCCATAATCGGGATTAGCCTCTCTTATTCCTTGGATTCTTAGATACGGCGGATTTCCAATCACCACATCGAATCCATCCTTGATGCCGAACATCCATTCTGGGTCGAAGAAGGATGCTTTGCCGTTCTGGTCGTAGGGATTCCATGCTACTAACTGCTTGGCGTCTGCGCTGGCAATAACGTTGTCATCTGTAAGCATTTGAGCCAGCTCATCACGAAGTTCCTTGTCACGATTACGGAGTTTGGTCTTCTGATAGACCGTCTTGGCCATGAAATGCTCATGACGGACTGCTTGCAACTTCTTCTTCAGGGCTATCACGTCTTGTTCAAAGAGATTATACTGATTGGGCTTCTTCAGGGCAATCAGAGAATCGCATGAGACGAAGTGCGTTTCGAGATTGGGCAGATTAGGAATGCCATAGTTCTCATCGGGATTGTCCGACTTCTCACAGTCGCAGACCAGCGAGATGAAGAAGCGGAGTTTGGTGATTTGGGCGGCAATAGTCTGAATGTCACCTCCATAGATGCAATTCTCCATAATCTGGAGTTTCAGGTCGTACTTGCTACCAGGAGCCTTTAGGTTCTGAAGCAGTTCCACTATTCGGTTGAGCATACCTATCGGGAAAGCACCTGAACCGCAGGCAGGGTCGAGCACCTTGATGGCTTTCAGCTTGTCTGTTACCGCTTTGTAAAACTCCTGCTTACCCTCGTCATATTCGAAGTCATCGGCAAACAAGGCTTTCACTTCATCGGTATCTCCAAGATATGACTGGAGGCTAATGTCCACCATATAGTTCACTATCTCGCGTGGCGTATAGAACGAGCCACTCTGATTGCGAGCTGTCTGTTCCGTTTCAGGGTTATAGGCTCCCAACAGGTTCTCGAACACTTTACCGAGAAGTTCTGGGTCGAGGGCTACTTGCTGTTCTGAGGGTGAGTTCTCCTCGACGGTGAAGTTATAGCGGCTGAAGATGGAGATGATGCCGTCTTCAGGGTCAAAGAACAGTTTGTTGGGTACAAAGGCCCTGCGCGTCCAATGGCCGTCGCGGATGGTATTGTTGCGGCTGAAACCATCGTCATAGTAAGCCTGGTCCACGCCGTCGCTGGTCTTGTTTTTGTCGAGACACTCAAAGAGGCCACCATTGATAAAAGGTATAAACTCAAAGAGACGTGTTATCTGCTCCTCGCTGATTTTGAACAACTCCTGATAGCGGTAGAGCGATTTCACGTCGGGCTTATCCTTCAGGTGGGCAAAGCCCCGACGCTCAATAATTTCATGGCCATCCTTGTCGTAAGTGACGTTCTTGATAGGACGGTTTAGCGTGGCAAAGAACAGGTTTTGCAGAATGCCTTGATAGTAGTTGGCACTATTCATGCTCATGGGGTCGAAATTCTTCAGATAGAGTTTCAGCTCCTCCTGGTCAAACAGGTTAGCAGGCACGAGGTTCTTCTGTTTGATAAACCATACGAACATCAGACGGGTGATAAGCCGGATGAGCTTGGTATCTAACTGATGGGTGTCGTCAGCATTAGTGTTCGGATTGTTGGGGAAGTAAACGCCTGTTGACGGGTCGAGGGCCCAGGTGTACCAATCGAAAAGGTCGTTATAGAACTGCTTGGTCAAGGCCTCGACGGAGAACGCCTCGCGGATGTTCTTATACGAGATGCCCGTCCGCTGGAGTTCGAGGAAACGGTCTACTGCTGTGTGGTAGTACTTCTCCACATCACCGAAGACAAAAGTGTATCGCTTGGGCGCAGTCTTTTCTCCACGCATATCGGTGATGAACGACAGCCGCCAGTGTTTGCCATCGTCGAACACGGCAATACCTGCATCGGAGTCAATCTTGATATAGCGATTGACGAGCTGGCGCAGACCAACACGCCGCTGGTCGATGGAGCGGTTCATCTTCAGATAGAAGAAGCTTATTTCGTAGTCATCTTTAGTGGAGAGTTTACCCCAGTAGTAGCCTTGGCCCTCGCTTTGGTCAATGTCGAGCGGTTCAGGGACTCGCCTCAAATTCTGGGCCTTGAAGAAGTTGATGATAAAATCCGTCCACGTCGTCTGATTGAATTGCGACTGGAACAGGTGTTGTATTTGTTCTCTGTTGTATGCCATAGCTTTATTCAAATGTCTCTGATGTTATAATCAATGGTGTACTCTCTTCCTCTTCCTTCCTGATACGATTCTCGGAGAGGTGATATTTGTCATAGAGGTTCTCGATGACTGGGAGTATCTTCTCCTTGTGGACAGTAACTTTAGAGCCGTCCTTGGTCAGGCGGTTCACGTCGCGGTTGAGCGCATTGATGCTCTTGGTCAGGCGGTTGAAGATACCCTCCACAATGTATTGTTCCAGTACCAGAAGTTTCTCGTAGATATCGTCGTTGTGGAAAGCTCGTTTCAGTACCCTCATGGCTGCAAGCGCCTTGGTACCATTGTCATTCTTCTTTGCAGAGAGTTTTTCCGTGGAATGGTTCTGTTCCTCTTCAATGAGATATTGACGAAACGCTTTTTCCACCTGAGCATAATGAACATCCTTTACGGCCAGGAAGTCACCCGTTGGTTCGTCTGCCTTGGCTTTGAGTATCTCTGCTGCATTGACAAACTCCAACTTCTCAGGCAGTCCATCGCCCGAAACACTATAGAACTGGCTCTTCTGTCCCTTCGTGATATAGATGATGCTTGACTGGTGAGCTACGTGTTTCTTATCAGCCATGTCAGCTTTCCTCACGCTACGACTCTTGCAGGGCAACGCCTTTATCTTGTCGTAAAGCTCTTTATCGGTAGCATAGAGTTCGCGAATCTCACGCAGCAATTCCAACTGGCGGTCCACATTGTCGCGCACATTCTCATCAAAGAGTTGGAAGTCGTGCAGAATCTCTTCCCGAGAATAGATCTGGGCATCCTCTCCCAATGCTGAGTGGAAGCCCTGCAACTTCAGGAGCGCGTTCTGGTAGAGTCGGATTTGACGGTTGCCTTCCTCTGAGGGATAGAACATATAGTTGTAAATCTTGTCAGCCACAGAACCGATACGGTTCACACGACCTATGCGCTGCATCAGCCGTGTGGCATTCCATGGTGAGTCGTAGTTGATGATGATGTTTGAACGATGCAGGTTAACACCCTCGGCCAGCACATCAGAGGTCAATATGATATTGTACTCATTAAGCTTCTCACCCTTGCGGTAGTTGGCATCAAAGTTCTTCTGTATATGTGGCAACTGTGTCTTGCGATTCGAGGCGCAAACCAGAAGAATGTCTTTTAGATGCAAGACCTTCTCCAGTTGATTCTTCAGATAGTTGAGGGTGTCAACGCTTTCAGAGAACACCACCAGTTTGCCCTGCTTATTGCGGTCGTCAAACAATTCACCCCGAAGCAACTGAACGAAATTGTCGAACTTGGGGTCTTCATCGACGGCATCCCATTGTTCGCAGAGGTTCATCAGTTTCTGCTCATCGCTCTTGAGCATCTCCAAGAATCCCGGGAGAAAGTCGGAAGACTGATACACAAAGTCACTCTCATCAACACCCTTTGAGACAATCTTCTCAATGACTGCATCCAGCTCCATTTCCTCCATCATTCCCTTGACGTCGAAGTCTGGGGCAATGAGTACCTTGTCCTTTTCGAACATCCCAATCATATCTTGCGTGATGCGCAGGAAGGTGTGGAGCGAGCGTTTGAAAGCATAGAAACTGCTCTCCAGCCGCTTCACCATGTGAACGCGGTAGATGGCTGAAAGCAGATTGGTGACGTGCTGGGCCTGCTTGTATTTCTCTCGAGCATCGCCTGTCAGGAACTCAATGGCCCGGTAGCGGGCATAGTCGATTCCCTGTCCCTCCGGGTTCTCTTCAGGCGAATATGTGTCAATAAGCATATTGACAGTTTGTCCGAATAAAGCCGACAGTTCAGCATCCAACTCGTAGATGCACTCCTTGGGTTGCTCTATATGTGGAAAGACTACGCCCTGACGGTCAAGGTCGGCTTTGTATTCAGGATTATTGATGAGGTTTTTGCGGGTGCGGCGAACCAGGATCTTGTCAAGCACCTGAGTGCGCATCTCTTCGTATATCTGGTCAACAGCGGTTGTCAGCACTCGATTGTCTTCTGTGCGGAACCGCTCGCTCATCGCTTTTTTGTAGCGTTGAATCCAAGGTTGGAACAAGACGTTGAGATTAGTGATGCCATCGATGTTCGGGTTGCGTGCATCCTGGAATAGCAGAATCAGGTTCAGGAAGTCTTCCGGGCGGTTGTTCAGCGGGGTGGCCGACAGCAGCATAATCTTTTTGTGAGTGCCGTCTATGAGTCCTTCATTGATTCGGGGCGACTTGCAGATACGTTGCAGCTCGTCGTATCTTTCTGCTGTATCCGAACGGAAGTTGTGGGCCTCGTCTATGAGGACAAGGTCGAACTCCTCCTCACCTTTATAATTATCTTTTCCTTCCAGAACCTTGCTCAGGCTGCCATTGCTGACGAACTGGGTGTATCTGGTGATACCAAAATCGCGGAAGGTATCTATCCAGTTGTCCTTCACGGCAGGTGGATAGACGACCAGCACATTGGTGTCCTTGCCGTTCTCTTCGATGAAGCGCTTGGCTATCATGGCTCCCACGATGGTCTTACCCGTACCCACGACATCGGCCAGGAAGAAACCGTTGTACTCTTTCAACATCTGGTAGCCTTGTATGACTGCATCCCGCTGATACTTCAAATCCATGTAACCTTCGGGCAGCGACATCGTGAAGTTGTCCTCCACCTGTTCGCCGAATGCATCAATGAGCACCTTGATATAGAGTTCGTATGGAGTAGGCATGTGGTCAAGATGAGTCTTCTTGCGAATACGGGCAATATCATCTGGCGAGAGTGGGATGGACTCTTCCCATAGTTTGCGGAACTCCTCCTTGCAATAGCTGACATCGGCAAAATCCTTCATGGCTACGTTCAACTCATAGCGAGGTGCCTGAGTGATGCCAAGACCTGACTCGGAGATGTTTGAGCTGCCCATGATGACCCATCCGTCGGAATTCTCGTTATGTTGTTCTGGCAGGCACAGGTAGAACTTGGCATGAAGATTTTTCGACTTATCGATACGCATCTCCACAGTACCGTTGGCAAGGTCTTCACAAAGCTGAAGAATGCCTTCTTCCACTTCTGCACTATACTGAGCCTCGTTAACATCGCGGATAAAGTCCTCCGTGTATTTTTGCTTCGCTTGTTCCTCGCCACCAAGCATCAAAAGGCTCTTGTCATGCTTGCGGAAAATGTCATCGATGTTGATGCCTACTAGAATCTGTATCTTCTTGACATCTTTCAACTCCTTGCGCAATTTAAAATAACCCGATGAACGGAAATAACCAACTACTGCCTGAAAGGCATAGAAGTTGTGCATATTCTCGGCTATGCCCTTGAACTTCTGAATCAGCGGCGAGTCGATATTATTAAAAAACTTAGAACTCATTATGTGTATTCGGTCAGCAGCAAATGTTCTGACTGATACCCAAGTGTCAGAATGTTCTTAGTTTCTTGGTTTGCTACAATGCAAAAAAGAACGAGGGTATCTCCTGCTGCTCGTTCCGCTACTTAGGCCGTAGGAAATGCCCTCTCAATAGAACGAACAGATTCGATACCCCCAGGCGGTATATATACAATGCACCCAAAAGTGTGCGTGAGGGCATAGTAAGCCCTCGGCACACTCCGGCTGCGCATATTATACACATCCGTAGGCGTCACCTCTGCTATTGTCTTTGATTGAGATCTTGAGTTTCCTACGTTCAAGTAGTCAAAAACAAAGCGTACAGTGTCGCTTTTCCACAAAGTAGTACCCCACCCTATCGGCTCCATCACCCCCTTTGGTTCCCCCGTTTCCCGGGGGACAGAAACCTCAAAGGACATCACGGCCACCTTGGGCAGATAGCACCTGCAAAAGTACAAAAAACTTTGGAATTATGCGCCGTTGTGGGCAAAAAAATAAAAATATGGCCCAAAATTTGGAGGATAGCGGAAAAATGTCTATCTTTGAAGCGTTAAAGGAGAGACCAAGTAGAGCCACGATGTGCGGAACGGTGGCATGGCTACAGGTTAAAGCCTGTGGAGATGATGAGCAATTCGACCTTGCCGCTTGGTTTCTTTCACTCAAATATAGAGCTGGCCACATGGTGGCCAGCTTTTATATTTTCGTACTGTACGGTTGAAAACACATACTGTATGCAATGCGGTCGAAAGTCAACTGAGAATTTTTTGACCATTTTTTAAATATCTGTCACTTTTAGCCCTAACACATTTATTGTCAGATAGTTATCTGGAGTGACACTTCTTTTTTATCTGTCACTACCATCACTCACAGCAAAACAACTTGTTTTGCATTCCAAAATGCCGTCTTTTGCCTTTGCAAAGGCTATCTTTGCGATAGCAAAACAAGTTGTTTTGCTTTATGATATCATATCCCTTCCACTCCAATAAATGCTATTTTCCAAAGAATTCTGACTGGATAATGACAAAAAGGAGAGACTTACTTGATGTGTCGGAAAGGCAGGAAAGCCGGACATGCATCAAGTAAGTCCCTACGATTAAGAGGAAGGAAAGAAACCGCCTACTTAAAGGGCAGATACCAGTTCTTTTCGTCGAGCAGGGAAACTGCCGGGTTCTTGTAGGCCAGTTTGCTGGCAAGCCACTCGCTGCCATAGTTGGAACGATAGAGGGCTGCCTGGTTCTTGTGACGGGCTAAGCGGGTAAGGTCGCCGAAGCGGTTGCCCTCGAAAGCCAGTTCGAGTGCCATCTCGTCGCAAAGCAGATCCTCGACGGCATTAATGGTGTCGTTGAGCGTGCCGGTGGGAACGATGCCCATCTGCTGCTGCAGCTCGGCAATCTTCATGCCCACGATGGTGTCCATCTGGTAGGGCGAGAAGCTGCCTCGGGTGTAATAGGTGCCGCGCGAGTGTATGCCCCAGTTGTTGGCAAAGTTCTCGACATTCTCATCGGAGAGGAAGGGGACGGTGGTACTGAGGAACTGAGCCGTGGCAGGACGAATGTAGCGTCCCTTCACCTTCAGGTCGGTAGAATCGCCCTTCTGCACATAGTCGAACAGGTCATCGCTGATACCGTCTTTGAGTATGGCAAAGGCGGCATCGGGATAGCCCATGCGGTTGATGGCCTCGGCCAGTCGCAGATAGACCATCGCCGTGCGATAGACGGGAATATTGGCACTATTGAACTTGATCATCACGGCAAAGCTGGAGTCGTTCTTGGCCACCGGACGCATGGTGGCATAGCGCCGGAGGTCGCCCCAGGGAAGGGTGCGCACCTCGATATTGGCTCCAGTACTGCCCGAAGGTGTGTAGTAATAATCCTGTGCGCCGGAGAGGGCGACATAGCTGGGCGAAGCGTCAATCTGACGCTCGAGCAGATAGCGGGTCGTGGACGAGGCATCGCCCCCCGTGGTGCTATACAGGTCGTAGCCGAAATAGCGTGGCAGGCCGGTAGTGAGTCCTCTCAGCTTGTTGGCTGCCATGGGGATGTAGGTGATGATGTCGTTGGTGCTGGTGACGCTGAAGATGGACGACCACTCATAGCCCGACACCGTCATGGAGAAGGACGAAGGCAAGTTGTCGCGGAAGAGCAGGGTAAAATACCTGTCCGTAGGGAGGATGTAAGCCTGCCGAATCTGCCACTTGTTGTCGTTGAGGAATTTGAAGTAGTACTTGGCAGCCTGCTCATACTGGTGTGTTTCGAGGAAGAGGTCGCCCAGGACGAGGTCGACGGGGAGCATGGCGCGCAACGACTGGACGCGCTTCTCCTCGGGATTGTCGGAGCTACTGGTGTTGAGCACGCCGGCATTGATTTCGCCGTAGGTGGGCACGGGCGTACCGCTGAACTGCATGAGACCGGGAGCGAGCGCGTCGCAGATGCCCTGCAAGTCCTTGGACTCCATCTGGCTGTTAGCGTCGCCAATACTGGTAAGCGGGTCGGTGTAGAAGGGCACAGACCCGTAGTTCTTGGCCAGCTGCATGTAGGCCCAGGCACGCACGGCCATTGCCTCGGCATACTCGGGGATGGCCACGCGGCGGCTACCTGTGCGCAAGGCGGTGTCGCGATGGGCAATGTAGTAGTTACAGTTGTTGATGACGCGATAGTAGAGGTAGGCCGAGTCGAACCTGTTGGTGGCATCGGCGGTGAAGTCGGCCAGACGACGGAGGTCGGTCTCGGTGTACTTGTTGGTAGCCACGAGGTCGCCTCGCATCTCGCCCGTCATCACATACTGGTCGGCCACCTGCTGCAGGCCCTTCAGAATGCCCAGCGTGTAGAACATGGAGTCGGTCTTGGCGTCAAGGGATGGGTCGAAGATCTGACGGTCGGACTCGGTCTCGAACATGTCCTCGCAGGAGGTGAGTGCTGCGGCAAAGCCGCAGCCCACAAGAAAGGCGGAAAACTTAATAAAGCCGCATCCCACAAGAAAGGCGACAAACTTAACAAAGCCGGAACCTATAAAAAAGGGGACAACCTCAAGTTTCTTCATATACTTGGTATTCATAATCATTATCAATTTTAGCAGTAGCAAATTAATTATTCTTCACTATTCACTATTCATTCTTCACTATTCATTCTTCACTATTCACTCTTCACTCTTCACTTTAGAGGTTAATCTTCAGTCCGAGGGTGAAGGCGCGTCCGAGGGCGACGTTGCCGGCATCGATGCCCTGACTGAGCACGGAATTGGCTACGGAGAACTCCGGGTCGCTGCCAAGATAGTGGGTGATGGTGACCAGGTTGTTGGCCTCAGCCCAGACAGCCAGTCCCGGCAACCAAGAGAGGTTGACAGGCACCTGATAGCTGAGTCTGACGGTCTTCAGGCGCAGATAGCTGCCATCCTCAATCCATCGGTCGCTGAAGCGGCTGTTGCCCATGGGGTCATCGTAGCAGATACGGGGCACGTCGGTTTGCTGTCCCTCCACACGCCAGCGGTTGGTCATGGCCGTGGTCTGGTTGTAGAAGTTGTAGCCACCCTCGAGGATGCTGCGCTGATAGTTGAACACATCGTTGCCCAAGGAGTAGTTGAAGCCCACGTAGAGCGTGAGGTTCTTCCAAGAGACGTTAGCGAAGATGTTGCCATAGATGTCAGGGTTGGGATCGCCGATGATGGTCATGTCGGCCTTTCCAATCTCGCCATCGCCATTGATGTCCTCGTAGGCCATATCGCCTGCGCGGAAGTACTGGCGGGCCCCCGTCTCGTCGACCAAGTAGAGATAGCCGCCCTTACCGGCTGCCTGCGCATCGGCATCGGTAGCGAAGACACCCTTGGTGCGATAGCCATAGAACACGCCCACGGGCTGGCCCACGATGGTGGCAATGTTGTCGGTGCCATAGACGGAGGAGGTGAATCCCTGGGCCGAAAGCTGGCCGTCGACATAGATCTTACTGTCATTGGGCAGCGACTTCACCTTGTTGACATAGTGTCCCACACTTGCGCCAAGCTCGACGTTGAGGTCGCGCGTGACGACGGGCTTGCCCGTGACGGTCAGCTCGAAGCCAGAGTTATCGAGCGAGCCGCCATTGCTCCAGTAGTTGTTGATACCGGCCACGGGGTTCTCAAAGCTCTTCAGGGTGAGCAGGTTGCTGGTGTGGTTCATAAAGTAGTCGAAGTCAATGCCCAGACGGTTGTTCAGCAGGTAGGACTTGAAGCCGACGTTCATCTTGCGGGTCTGCTCCCAGCTGATTTCCTCGTTGCCGATGTTGTTGAGCTGGGCAGCCGTCGACTTATACAAGTACTTGGTGACGCCGAACGACGTGCGAGCCGCATAGTTGTTGATGTCGTCGTTGCCGCTGAGGTCGAAGCCAGCCTTTACGAGCAGGTAGTTGATGGCCTTCGACTTGGGGAACCAAGCCTCGTTGGTTAGCGCCCACCCTAACTGCACGCTGGGGAAGAGTCCCCACTTCACGCCGCCAAGACTCAGGCCATTGGACTCCTTGCCGAAACGGCTGCTGGTCTCCATGGCAAACGTGAGCTGGGCAAAGTAGCGGTTGCGATAGTTGTAGTCGGCATTGGCATACCACGTCATGCTGCGCCACGCATCGTCGACACCCGTAGCATCGATGAAGTCCATGTTCTTGCTGATGTTGGGCGTCTTGTCGTTACCTGCCGACTGATACTGGCCTTCGGGCTGGTTGTTGTCGTAGGCAAACGAGGTGAAGCGCATGCCACCATAGACATCCAGGAAATGCTCACCCAGGTTCTTGGTGAACTGCAGGCGGGTGTCGCTCATCACGCTGGTCTCCTTGGAGAACATGGACTTAGACATGTTCTGCACCCGTCCGATACCATCGATAAGGAAGGTGGGCATGCCGCCCGTGGGACGATAGTAGCGCTGGGAGATGCGGTCGAGGGTGTAGCTGAAGGTCTCGGTAAGCACCAGATGGCGGTTGAACTCATAGCGCGGGCCGATGACGGCATTAAACTGCGTGGTCTCCACTCGGTTCTTGTTGATGGCGCTACCATTGGCCAGCAGAGCCGTGGGGTTACCCAGGGTGAGGTCCTGATCGAGAACGGTCAGGTAGTCGTCGGCCTCGGCCAGCGTCGAGGAGAGCTGGCGCGTCACATTATTATATGTGTAAGGATTGAGGAAAGGCGACTTGATAAGGCTCAGGAACGTGGGCGAAGAGACGGTGCCCTGGCTGAAGTCCTCGGGCGCACCATTGTCGAACACGTCGCGGTTGATCTTGGTGTAGGACATGTCGAAACGGGTGGTGAGGTTGCCAACCACATTGATGTCGGTGTTGAAGCGCACGTTCAGGCGGTTGAAGCCATTATCGCGGGCAGTACTCTGACCGTCGGTATAGCCCAGGGAGAGGTTGTACATACCCACGTTGTCGCCACCCTGCACGTTGATGTTGTAGTTCTGCGTAAGGGCGGTGTGATAGACCTCCTTCTTCCAGTCGGTGTCGTTGTGGTACTTGGCATAGTAGAACTTCGACGGGTCGTCGATAAGGAACTTGAACGTCGTGGGGTCGGTATAGTTCTGAATGTCGGGATAGGTGCCGAGCATCTCCGTGGCATACAGCCGGTACTGGTCGGCATTCATCATCTCGGGCAGACGCGGCTGGAGCGAAACGCCCACACCCACGTTGGCATCGATGCGGGTGGCCATAGAGTGGCCGCGCTTGGTCTCGACGAGAATGACGCCGTTGCCGCCCTTGGCTCCGTAGAGTGCGGTGGCGTTCTTCAGCACGGTGACCTTCTCGATGTCCTCGGGGTTGATGTTGAGCAGGAGGTTGTTATAGTCGCCATAGTGCAGCGACGAACGGGTTTCCTGCATGTCGCGCACAATACCGTCGACCACGATGAGCGGCTGGGCATTGGCCGTGAGCGAGTTCAGGCCGCGCACAAACATAGCAGCACCATAGCCGGGGCCGCCGGAACGGGTGATGGCTCGCACGTCGGCACCCAGCTGTCCTTCCACATCGGTCTCAACAGTCTGCGAGGTGGTGTTGGAAATCTTGGCCGTGGCCGAAGCGAGAATGTTGGTGCGGTTCTCGTACATCTCGCCAAACTTGTCGGCAATCATCTGCACCTTCAGCTTGTCGCCGTCGGCTCCTATGCCTACTTGCTGGCTCAGGAACTCCGGGGCATGGAAATAGAGAGCCGTAGCGAAGGTGGGCACCTTGATGACAAAGTGGCCCGACTCGTCGGTCATTGCCGTATAGTTGTCGTTGCCCAGCGTCTTAACCATGATACCGGCAAGAGGTGTCTTGGTGGCAGCATCGACGCAGATGCCCTCGACGTCCTTCATGGGGTATGTCGGGGTCTTGACCACCTTCTTCTTCACCGCAACCACTTCCTCGTCGTCAAACGATGCATCGTCCTGAGCAAAGGCCGTCGGCAAAATTAAAACATTAAAAAATGAAAATATTAAAATACTTAATCGTCTCATAACTCAGATCTTTTTTAATTCTTAATTTTTTAATCCTTTAATTTTAATAGAGGCCTTCGTCATACTTATAGCCAGGATGCTCCTGCCTGTAGGCATCAAGCTCCTTCGGACGCAGGATGATGCAGTCGATGCGCAGCGTGCGGTCGTACAAGTCTCTCAGCCTGGTGGTGACGTTGCTCTGGATGCGCAGATAAGGACAATACTCCTGCGAACCGCTTCCCGTACCGACGAATGCGATGGGGAAGGTGAAGTCGCCAATATAGACCGTATCAATCTTCGACGAGTCGTTGGTGAAATACTGAGAGCCGTCGACAGGATTGGTGAAACGCTCTTCCTTCGACTTGCCGTTGGCATCGGTATAGCCCATCGTCACACGTACATAGTTGGGCTTGGGGTCGTAGTTCTCGTTGTTGATGTTGCCGGGCACGAAAACGATGTAGACGCTGTACTCAGTGGAACGCACATCGGGCAGATAATAGTCCAGCTCGGGGTTGGTGTTCGACGCGCTGGCCTGTGCCTCCATGAAACGCGACCTGGACAGATTGCCCGGCACAGCGGGGTTGCGGACTCCCTCGCTGACGTAGATGCTGTTAGGCTCGCCAGCCACATAGTTGTAGCCGGAGAGCATGGACGACATCTCGGCTTCGAGTCTGATTTCGGGGTTCCATTCGGTCCAGGGCTTCATCTGCAGACTGTCGGTCACCCAAATGGCACCGTTGCTCTTGTCCACCCTGTGGGCATTCTCGAAGAGGGCAGCTGCATCTTCCGAGAAAATCTTCATGCCGGTAGTCGAATAAAGCGAGTCGCAAATCAGCCTCGTCCCTTCCTGCAGGTTGTTCAGCCGCTTGTTGTCGTAGAGGTTGTTGTTGAAGAACAGGCCGCGAGTGAGCACTAAGTTCGACATGGAGTCGGTGAGATAGGCCGTGTCCTTCAGCTTGATGGTATTCACCTTCTTGGGGTTGGCACCCACGGTGTTCTCCACATACTCGAACGAGGGAACGTAATGATACAGCTTGGTGATGGCCGCCTTGGCCTTGGCCCAAGCCTCGTTGGTGGGAACCACCATCGTGTAGTTACTGTCCTCGCGGTTGACAAAGGCACGGTAGCGGGTGTAGAGGTCGTTGTCCTCGTCGAAGATGGAGTCGAGATAGGTCTCCTCGCCATCGACAATCGGACCGGGCACGCTGCGCTGCTCGTTCAGCACCCTCTCGTCGAAACTATGGAAGAAGTCGCTGATGGAGTCAATGGCAAACTCGTCGCTGTTGAGTGACTCATAGATGTTGGCAAGGAAAGGTATGCGCTGCTTCACCGTGTGAATCACGCCGTTGCTGCTGGCCAGATTGACCTTGTCGAGCCCAATGCCCTGGATGGTGTAACTGCCGTTGCCGTCGAAGTGCATCATCTTCTCGTTGAGCATGAAGACGCGCTCGTCGACGCTTCCCGACACGGTGTAGTTGTTGCGGGCAACGTGGTTCTGCACGAACTCCTTGAGTACCTTGTCGTTGGCAGCGGCGAGGAGTGCATCGTAGTCGAAACTACCGTTGACCGGTGCCCAGACGGTATAGGTCTGCGAGGCACCGAGCACTTCGTCGAATTCGGTCTTCTTGAGCAATGCAGCAAACTGCGACAGGTCTTGGTTGCGCTCGATATTCTCCCACAAGGTGGCGTTCTGGGTGTCGAGTATCGACGTGTTGGCGTCGTAGTGGTCGTCCCAGTCGGTACACGACGTGAGCGTGAGGGCCAGGGCGGCACATAGTGCCAAGCACCCAGCACCTATACTATGTTTATTCTTGAAACTAATCATAATTTTCAATTTTCAATTTTTCAATTTTCAATTAAGCCACAGGCCGCCCTTAGTACATATCCTCGACATACCGGGTGTTGTTGTAGACATTCTCCGGGCAGAACTCGATGTAGTCAAGGTGGAACTGTGCGCTGGAGTTGTCGATCACGCTCTTGAAGCGCAGCCAGTATTCACCCTGGTCGAAGTGCTGACGGGTGAGGATGCGACGCAAGTCCTTGGGATTGTTGCGGGCATAGTTGCCGGAGTTGACGCCCACGGTATAGTAGAGCGGGCCACGCATATAGCCCAGGTTGCGCATGTTGCCGTCGCTCTCCACACCCTTGTCGTCCAGACGGGTCCAGTCGCACCAGCCCGTATAGACATCGGGCGAGAGGTTGGAGTTGTTCACGGGGATGATACGCATGTCGAGAGGGATGTCGAGTGCCTTCATCGTCGTGAGTTCCGAAGAACTGCCTAAGTAAAACTGCAACATGCCTCGGGCAAGCTCGGCCGTGTAGCCCACACGCAGCTCGTAAGTGCCCTCGGGCACCGGCGGCAGACGCATGGCAAAGTCGTAGTTGCCCTTACAGTTGAACTCGTCGCCCTGATAGTTGCTCCATCCGTTGCTCTGGCCGGGAAGGTAGTAAAGTCGCGTATCGTCGCCATTATAGATAGAGAGGTTCTCGAAGAAGCCGGGCGGGATGCGGATGTAGCTGCCGCTCAGGTCGCCGTCGGTGCCGGTCTTGCCGCCGTTCATGGCGTTGACCTCGCTGTCGCTGATGCGACGGAAGGAGTTGGACATCATCTCGCCAAAGATGGAGGCATCGTCAATACGGATGCGCTCGTTCAAGGCTCCACGGGGCACGTTCTCGTCGTAGACAAGCAGGCTCTTGATGGGGTGGATGTAACCATTCACGGCAGGAATCTGCTCTTTCTGTCCGGCAAGCTCAACTCCCTCGAACAAGACGGTGTGCATGGCATTGGAACCCAGTTCGGCCACCATGTCGGTAAGCGAGCTGTTGGCTATCCAGCGGTTCAGCATGCGCTTGCTGGCATTGCGGGTCACCTTCACCAGCGTGTAGGGCAGCATGGTCTCATAGTATTCTACCAAGGTCACCTTCGAGGTCTGGTTGTGGTCGTTGACCAACTTGTCGAACGGCACTTTAAACTTCAGAATGTGATACCTGACGAACATGCTCAGCACGTTCCACGGGTTCTTATAGTCTGTGCCCGTGCTGATTTCAATATGGTTCTTGCGTGCATAGTCGTACCAGCCGGTACCCTCCTCGCCCGACTTGGCATAGATGCTTGCGGCATAGTCGGCCAGCTGCTCAAGCTCGGTGATTCCTTTCTCGGCAAACACCTCATCGGTCTCGGCAAAGATGGTATATCCCAGCTCGCACTTCTCGGGCAGATAGAAGCCACGGGTGTTATCGACGGGAGCGAAATTCTTGCGGCTTTGCTCCGAAAGGCTGTCGGCCAGGCCGGTGGCCTTCAGGGCCATGGAGAAGAGGGAGAAACTCTCGCTATGGTTCTCCAACTCACCGGCAATCAGCATGTTGGAACGGCGGATGACGCAGTCAATCTCATGCAGCACGCCATTCTCCAGCTCATTGTCCATGCTGGTCACGGTGGAAGCACGGCTCACCACCAACTGCCCCGAGATGGAGTCAATGGAGGTGTTGATGTCGCGTCCGAGGATGGTCTTGATGGTCATGCCGCCACCCATATCGACACCCATCACCTTTGTACTGAGCAGATGGAACAGGGCAATGTCGTTGCAGAGCGAGTCGGTGAGTCCCTCTAAGCCACGTGCCGTCATGCCGTTATGGGGCAGGTCCTTGTTGCTCATGTCGTCGTAGAGGCTGTCAATGTACTGGGTGACCGCATCGTTCGAGGGAGCAAAGCAAGTATAGGTTCCATAGGCTGCAAGAATCTTGTCGTAGCCTATGCGCCCCAGGATGTAGTTGAAACTGCTGAAGCGGTCGCTACGATTCAGGAGATAGTCCTCAATCGTCTCGCCCGTAAAGGTGTACAGGTTCGACTCGTCAATGTCTTCCTTGCAAGCATTGAAAGAGAAAATGCCAAGCAATGAAAATATGATAATACTTAATCGTCTCATAGCGCTTAATATTTATTCATTAGGTTCGTCATTAGTTCTTCGAAGTCGACTTCTCCTGAATGTAAACAGGATTCTGCTTCAACAGGTTGTTTACTTTCAGCTCGCTCTCCAGTATGGGCCAGTAGAGGTAGGGCTCGCCCTTCATCTTGTAGGATACGGCATCGCCCTTGCCAGCCTCATACTTGCGGATAATCATCTTCAGCATGGGCTGATAGAGTTCGGGCCATGCGGAGGTGTCGGCCAGTCTCTGACTGATGTTCACGCCTGTCATGTGGCGATAGCAATAGCGCATCAGGTCGTACCAGCGCTTGCCCTCGAAGCACAGCTCGCGTTCGCGCTCGGCAAGCACCAGGAGTTCCATGCTCGTCTTGGCCTTGTAATCGTCGAAGAGCAGCGTGTCCTTGGCATCCTTCACCAACGAACGCTTGTTCACCGCCTGCACCAGGTCGAAAGCCCGCTGCAGGGTCACCACGTCGCTGTCGTTGGCAGCCGTCTCGACCAGGGCTTCGGCCTTCATCAGCATGAGGTCGGTCAGGCGGTAGACAATCCAGTTCTGGCGGAACTCCTTGAATGCACGGTCGTTAGTCTGGCTGGCTCCCAACGTGTTCTTGTTGTCGTAGATGGTGCCCGTATTGTCAATCATCTTGCGAACGCCCAACTGCAAGGCTTCCTCGTTGTTGGCCTCGTAGACGTTGTTCCAGAAGCGGTAGTCGTTCTTGGTGAGATAGACCTTGGTGCCCTGAGCCGTGTTGGCATTGGTGGCCACGGAGTTGAATATCTGCGAGGCCATCAGCATGGAAGTTCTGCTGTAGTTGTCCTCATTGCCGGCCTGATAGTAATAGTTCTCAAGAGCCTGGTTGGAGTTGTTGCGGCCATTGTACTGCCACTCAAGGATGCTCTCATGCGAGTTGCCAACATTGTAGTTGAAGATCGTATAGAAAGCCTCATCGCCCTCCTCTAAGTGGTACTTGTCCTCTTCGGCTGCAGTCACGTTGTCCACATGATAGAGGTTGTAGTAGGCATCCTTGGCATCGATCACCTTGTCCACGTAAGAAACAACCTGCTGGTAGTCGCTCTGACTATGGGTCATGGCGGCACGCCAGAGGTAGATGTCGGCCATCAGGGCATCCACGGCATCGCGGGTAAAGTAGCCCCAGTTGCGCCAGTCGTTGCGCCCGTAGGCCCCCGACTTCATGATGTAGCGCTCGGCTTCCACCAGGTCGTCTAAACAATGCTGCAACACCACGTCGGGAGTACTCTGCTCTATAATCAGGTTCTGACTGTCGTCCTCAAACGACTGACTGGAATAGGGAATGTCGCGGAACGTGCGCACCAGATAGAAGTAGCAAAGGCTGCGCAAGGCAAGCATCTGCGCACGTATTGTCTGGTAGTCGCCCTCCGTAAACTCCGGATCTTCGGCCAGCACTTGCGGAGCATGGTTGAGAACGATATTGCAGTTGTTAATGACCTTATAGAAAGAGGCCCATGAGTTGTAGCCGTTGGTAGGCAGCAGGTTGACCGCACTAATATTGTCGAGCGTGATGTTGCTCAGGTCCTTCTGCTTTACCAGTTCATCCGAGCGATAGGCTCCCCAGACAATGGCACGCTCCTGAATGCTGTAGTCCAGCATGCTCTTGTAGGCACCATTCACCATTTCTTCCACGTCGCCCTTCGTCTTCCAGAAATCCGTTCCCACGGTGCGGTCGGTGGGATAGATGGTCAGGAAGTCGTTGCACGAGCAGAGTGTCGCGGCCAGACCGCAACAGACGGAACCTGCAACGAGAAAATGCTTTATGCTATTAGTTATCATAACTTTCAATTTTCAATTATATTAATTATCAATTGTCAATTCCTTAGAATCCCACTTGCAGGTTCATCGTCACCGACTTTGAGCGAGGAGTCTGAGAGCTGTCGTAGGCAATGCCCCACGAACCGGGCGAATGCTCCGGGTCGGTGCCGCTGTACTTGCTCCAGCATAACAGGTTCTGGCCCGAGAGACTCACTTGCAGACGACGCAGGCCAAGCGGCTTCAGCAGCTTGCGGTTGAAGTTGTAGACCAGCTGGATGTAGCTCATGCGGACGAAGGAAGCATCCTCCACATAGCGGTCGCTACCCTGCCAGTTGTAGCCTGTATCGAACATGGCACGCGGCATCGTGGTGACATCGCCGTTCTTGCGCCAGCGCCAGTTCACAGCCGAGCTCTGGTTGTAGGCATTGAACATCTCCTCCAAGCCCATCTTGGCCGAGTTCACGATCTTGATGCCCTGACGATAGTTGAAGTTGCTTCTGAGCGACCAGTCGCCATACTGGAAGTTGAAGCCGAAGCCACCATTGAGATGGGGGTTGGAGTTGCCTAAGTAGACAATGTCAAGCGAGTTGATCTGTCCGTCGTGGTTGACGTCCTCATAGATGGCATCGCCACCCTGGAACTCGTAGGTCGACTTACCCTCGTTGAAGTCATAGACCAGACGGATAGGATTACCCTTGGCATCCATCATCACCTTGCCGTCATTGTCGATGGCGATAGGAGCGGTCTTGCCCTTGGCAAGGAACTCGTCGTTGATGTAGGCACGCAGCTGCTCGCCATCCCAGCCGTTGCTGGTCTTCAGGTTGGTCAGGTACTCGTAGGTGTACTGGTAGACACCCTGATAGCGCAGGCCGTAGATGGAGCCAAGCGGGTTGCCCTTCTGAATGCGGTTGAGGAACTGTCCACGACCGCCAGAGTTCCACTCCGAGTTGATACTCTCCAACACACTCTCGTCCATGTCGACAATCTCATTGAAGTTCTGAGAGATGTTGAAGTTGGCACTTACCGAGAAATTACCCACCTTGATAATCTTGTTGGCGTTGACATTCAACTCCCAGCCCTTGTTGGTCATCTCGCCCACATTGGCCCATGCCAGCGACGTGAAGCCAGCGGAGGAAGGAACACGGACACCCGACATAAGCAAGTCCTTGGTGCGCTTGAAGTAGTAGTTGAAGTCGCCGGTGATGCGGTCGTCGAGGAAGCCGAAGTCGCCACCCACGTTGTACTGTGTGGTGCGCTCCCATTGCAACTCGTTGAGCTGCAGACCCTCCAGATAGGTTACACTCTTCGTGTCGGCGATGCTTCCATACAGGCCGGAGGTGTTATACTTGGCATACTGCAAGTACTGCGAGCCGGGCTGACGGCCCACGATACCCCATGAGGGACGGAACGAAAGCATGGAGATGAACTTCTTGGACCAGTCCATGAACTTCTCGTCGCTGATGTTCCAGCGGGCAGAGACTCCCGGGAACCAGCCCCACTTCTTGGAGTCGCCGAACTTGGTGGTACCGTCGGCACGCACAGAGAAGTCGAAGCTGTATTTTGACTTGTAGGAGAAGTGACCGCTATAGGTCAAGGACATCGAACGCCACTGGCCGTTGCCCGAGTTCATGTCCTCAATGGCCGTATCGACAGTGGGCGAAGAAACGCCGTTAGGTGCATTCCTGTTGACCACCGTCTGGCTGTTGTCGTTACCCGACGTCATCTCCCAGCGGCCCAGCATAGTTGCATAAAGGTCTTCGTTGTTGAAATGGGGGTTGAAGGTCATGGTGTGACGGGTGGTGAAGGCCAGCGAGTTGTAGTCGTAGACCTCGCTACGATTATAGTTGCCGTCGTTCCAGCCCTTGGTCGAAAGTTCACCCGACCAGTACTTGGGCTCGCTCTTCGAGAATATGTCTATATAGACCAGACCCGTATAGTTGAGCTGTGTGTGGCTGTCGTCCTTGCCCAAGAGGTAATAGTCCAGACGGAACTCGGGCGAAATGCGATAGGTGTTCTCGTCGCGCCAGGCCTTATGGGCAATGGCCACAGGGTTGCCTAAGTCACGGATATTGCTCAGCTGCTTGGAGGATGTCTGGGCAACCGACGAACCGGCCTCGTTGCTGGCACCTTCGGGCAGCATGATGTAATACTCCGACGTGTTGTTGCCGTTGGCATCCTGGCGATAGACGCTCATGTTGGGCGCCATCTTCTGGGCACGTCCTAAGATATTGTCGTCGTAGTTGCGATGGTTGGCCGTATAGGTCAAGGGGAACGTGGTGCGGAACGTGATACGGTCGCTCACGAAGTAGTCCAGAGCCAGCTTGGTAGTAAAGCGGTCCAGACGCTGCTCAATGATGGTACCGTTCTGATGGTCGTAGCCAGCCGAGATACGGAAGTTGGCCTTCTCGCCGCCACCCGAGATGGTCAGGTAGTGATACTGGCTCCAGGCCGTCTGCTGCACCTCGTCCACCCAGTCGGTGTTGTTGTTCCAGTTCTCGAACTCGGCCCACGAACGGTTGTAGTTAATCTCGTTGATGTTTGTGGTGGCCGTGGCACTCTGCGAGGGATTGTAGTACATCTCCTTGAGCATCATCGTGTAGTCGTCGCCATTCAGCAGGTTGTAGCCCTTGGGCTGCCAGCTGGTCTGTATGCGCAGCGAGTAGTCAACGCGAGTGGCTCCACGGGCACCGCGCTTGGTGCGGATAGAGATAACGCCGTTGGCACCACGCGAACCCCAGATTGCCGTTGCTGCGGCATCCTTCAGCACCTGTATGTCCTCAATGTCGGAGGGATTCACCGAGAGCAGAGAAGCATAGGTTTCCTCGTTAGCGTTCTGGAAGTCGAAGTTCTCGTCGGGGTTGTCGAAGATGTTGCCGTCGACCACAATGAGCGGCTCGGCCGAGCCATTAATGGAGGTGACACCACGCAGACGCATGGAGGTTCCGGCACCCAGGTTACCAGAGTTGGCCACGATGTCGAGACCGGCAATCTGACCTTGCAGGGCCTCGTCGGCCGACGTGAAGGCCAGACCGTCGACGGCACTCATGTTGAACGTCTGGGCGGCCACCGAGACTTCCCGGTCGGGAATGGCCAGTCCGCCTTGGTTGAACTTCTTCTTCGCCGTCACCGTCACCTCTTTAATCTGGGTGGCGTTCTGCAGCTTGATGTTGAAGGTAGTACGGGTTCCGATGGGCAGGATCTGCGTCTTGAAGCCCACGTATGAGATCTTCAGCTTGTTCTTCGTGTTCTTGACCGTCATGGAGAAGTTTCCGTTGAAGTCGGTCTGGGCGAAGGAGATGTTACGGTTGTTGCCGTCGACCTCCACCACATTACACATCATGACAGGCCCCATATCATCATTCACCACGCCTGATATGCGTGCTGATTGCGCAAAGCTAAATGATAAATGACAAATGATAAATGACAAACTTATCAGAAGTCGTTTGTTTATCTTGGTAATCATATTATTCAGTTTTCAATTGTCAGTTTTCAATTCTCAATATCGCAGGTACAACTTCTCGTCGAACAGCTTGCGGAAAGCGGCCAGCCGTTGTCTTGCTCCTGCACCTGTCCATGCGGCATCGTAGCGGTTGGTGCCTACATGCGAGCTCAGCGGGACACTTATCTGATGGACAGCAGCAAACGACGAGGTCGAGATTCTGCGGTTGGCTATCACAAAGTCGCGGGCCATCTGGTTCGAGATTCTCTCCGCGTCGGTGGCATCGACCGTAGCTTGCTGACCCGACTTGTCGGTAATGACGATGCGGTCGCCCCCGCCAGTGATGGTCAGCTTCTCACGAATACCGAGCGTGTCGGAGCATGCCGTGGGGAATACGCCAGACTCTACGACTTTATCGGCATAGACGGAGTTGTCCTGGAAATGATAGCGGATGAAGGCATTGATTTCCTCGACCATGGCTAATGCCTTGTCGCGAGCAGCCTGAATCTCTTCGCTGATTTCCACGCCGCGCTGCTTCATCTCCTGGAACTCCTCATTATACTGGTCGTAAAGCACCTTGACGTCGCTCCAACGGGGCAGGCCACGCTCGAAGGCAAGGCGCATGGCATCGTTGTCGGGGGCATAGACCGTGTAGTTATAGGAATTGAAATAGTTCACATTGTCTGTCAGGCCACCCTTTGCGGCAAAGGTATGGTAGGCATCCATACGTTTCTTCTTCGTCACGGAATTGATTTCAGTCAGCCGGTCGCTGGCAAATGCCATCAGGTCGTCCATGTCGAAATCGCTGCAAAGAGCCATGAACTCCGAGAAACGGGAATCCTGCAGCACATCGTAGACCGACTGCTGGGGCGATTGTATCACGTGGTCGATGGCGTAGGCAACGCCGTTCTTCTGGTTATAGATCTGAGTCACCTTCGACTCGGGCAGGCCGTTGTTAATCTGTCCGCCACCCTTTGCAACGCCGTTGTCGAAGAAAATCTCGCCGCCATGCTTGGTCTTGTAGAACTTGTTGCCATTGCGTCCCAGGCTGTCGCCGTCGGCCAGCACCACGGTGTGATAGTTCAGGATGTCGGTGAACTGCGAGACAAACTGCGAAGCGGGAACCATGCCGATGGAGTCGGTCACCTCGCCTGTAGACGGATTATACTTCCATGCCGAACACGACACGTTGGGCGTGCGCTTCGAGTTGTAGAAGAACTTCAGCACACGGGGCTGGTTCTCCAGCAGATAGGCAGGATCGACATAGTAACGGGCAAAGGCATCGTCGGTGGGGATGAAGAAGGCGTAGTTGGCACTCATGGCCAGCAGATAAGCATAGTAGTTCAGGTTCAGGCCCAACGACGAGGTCTTCTTGCCGTCGTTCACGGCCTCGTTCATCACGCGCATGTTGTCGCTCAGCGTGACAGGTGCCGAGACGGCCATCAGCGACGGGGGTGCAAACATGGTGTTGAGCATGTAGGCCACACCGTTGTTGGCTATCTTCACGTCATACTTGCCGTCACTCGTCTTATTGAGCACTTCGAGCGAAAGGCCCATGGGGTCGTTGGCCTCGTCCATGACATGACCGAACTTCGAGGGCACCGAGCCGACGAACGAGTTCTTCATCAGGTTGCTCACCAGCTGCTCCACATTCTGCAAGGGGATGGAGTCGATATTCTCGGCCAGGTTCTCCTTGGTGTTGGGCTTCACACCAAACTGATTAATCAGGAACTCGCCACCGCCACCGGGCAGGAAGTAGCTCTCCAGAGCCTCGTCGGTAGGCACGAACATGGCGGCAATGTCCTTGTTAGGGTTCTCACCCTGATTGCCATTGTTATAGTTGTTCCATCCCGGATCGAACGGCAACATGTTGCTCACCGTGGTCTGGTTGGGGTCGTAGGACAGACTGCTGCCCTGCGAGCGCAGGCTCATATAGCGTTTCTGGAAGATGGAGTCAATCAACGACAGTCCATTGGCCTGGGCATAGTCGTTGTAGTTCTTCGTCGTGGCAGCATCGTAGTAAGGAGCGCTGAAGCGGTCGAGCATACGGCTAAAGAGCTTGCTCTCGCCATTAGTGCGTATCACCTCGGCCAGGTTGCCCGGCGGCACCAGCACATTCTCCATCTGGTGAATGTATCCGTTCTTGCAAGTCACGTCGGAGTGGATAATCCTGTTCCTGAAGATATAGGCCGACTTCTCTGAGACAACGTATGGCGTGCCAGTAACCACTTCGAAGTCACTGTTCTCGCCACGGGTCGTGATATTGTTGGCCGTAAGCTGTTCCTCGGTGAAGTGAACCATCATCGGGCGCGTGTTATCCATCACCAAGTGAATACCCGTGTTGTAGTATTTCTCCCAGTACTTGTTGTTCACCGGCATGTCAGCCCGGTTTCTCAGGAAAGTAATCGAGTCGATGACGTTAACCGTAGTGGTGTGCTTCATGGCCTCACCCTGCGTTACCGAGGTGGCATCGTAGGGTACATTCGACAACATCTCCACGAGCAGGGCATTGTCGAGCATCGACGAGTAGAGCAGCTGTTTCTTCATGGCCTCCGTCAGGTCCTCATACTTGCTCACGCCCCAGCTGTTGCTGGCGAAGAACCGATTAAACGCCTCATCGTTGGCCGGGAACACAGTCTTCGAGCCAGTTTTGCCCAGCGTCTCGGCATAGCCCAAGTCATCGATGAGCCGCACATAGTTGCTGAAGGTTCCTGTGAGTACCTCCTCACCCGAACTGTTCAGCGACTCAGGATTCTTCAAGGCTTCATAGATACTGCCACCTAACCATGAAGGGTAGTTGCCTTCATCGTCCAGGTCGTAGTCGTCTGTGCAGGCCGTGAATCCACCTAAAGTCATGGCCAGAGAGACACCCAAAAGGGAGTTTCTGGTCAGTTCAAAAAAGCGGTAATTCATACTGTAGTTGTTAGATTTAATTATTTTGTTAGTGTTATTTAGGTCTTTATTATATATGGTGAAGCCTGCTCCTCAACGCACGCGCGTAAAATATAATAAGGTGTATAGGCTTTCGTCATTGTCTTCTTTAGAAAATATCGCCTTGTTTGCCTCTGCGGTCAGCCCGGCGATGTCAGGCTCATTCAGCAGGAGTCTCACCTGCCATCCTTTTCATAGTGAAAGCTCCGTGCCTTCCTTTGCGGAAGACACGGAGCGAAACAGAGTCTATGATTATTTCACCATTACCTTGATGGCCTTGCCATTGCTGATGACAATGTTCAGGCCACGCTGCATCTTGGCCACCTTCACGCCGTTGAGCGTGTAGATGCCGTCGGCAGTCTTGGCACCATCGGCAGCCACCGTCTCGATGCCTTCGGCCAACGGGCCTTCCCAACCGGTGTTGTCGCCCTTAGAGACGAGTGTCAGCGTCCAGCCACCCACAGAGTACCAGGCTCCTGCGAAGGTCTTCTCGGTCTTGCGGGTCTCGGTGTTACCGGCCAGCGTACCGATGCACAGCTCATGGTTGGTGACCACGATGCCCGTCATATCCTGATGCTTCCAGCCACGGCCAATGCTGTTGTTGGCATTGTAGGTGTTGGCCTGCACTTCGGTGGCCGTGCCAGCTTCGACAGCTGCCTTGGCCTCTTCCCAGATAGGACCGAACTTATCGCTTGCCACAGCCACGGTGTCCTGGGTCTCTACGCCCTGATAGTAAGTGAGAGGTATCTCGGTGTAGACGGTATCGGCAGATACTGCATAGAACACGTAGGCACCCTCAGCAGGAGTACGGGTGTAGACACCCACGTTGTAAGTACCGTTGGGCAGACCCTTCACCACCTGCGAAGCCTTGAAGCCCGTGAGGCCGGCTCCATTGTAGGTGTCGAAGTAGCGGGTATTGCTTCCGTCGAACCACTGTCCGCTCTTCTCGCCATTGCCGTCGCCATTGCCCATCTCGAAAGTCCAGCCTTCGCTGGCCTCGGCGTTCGGGTTCTGGATAAATACGGTGTAGTCGGTAGCGTCGCCGTCGACAATGTTCTGCATCTCAACAGCCTTGATGCGGCTCTTCAAGTCCTCGACCATAGCATTGATGGCCTCAGCGTCGCACATCTCGCTGACGAGCTTGGCCTTCTGGGCTGCCATGATGGCATTGAGGGCGTTCTTGCCAGCCTCGCTCGAAGCAGCGGCCAGCTCAGCAGCCTGATTGTAGACGGGAACATAGATGTTCAGATAGTTCTTCAGCATGTTTACGACAGAGTCCATCTTCTCGTAGGTAGCGGTAGCACCATTGATCCAGCCCATGGTCTGGTCGAAGGCGAACTGCATGATTTCCTGGGCAGCGGCATAGCCGTTCTCGGCCAGGGTCTGCTTCACCACGCGCAGGGTCTTTCCCTCCACGATGCTCTCGTCGGCAGGCAGGTAGTCCAGGTACTTGGCCTCGCTCTTCATAGCCAGTTCCTTGGCGGCACTCAGGGCAGCCATGGCAGCCACCACGTCGGCAGCACCGGTGTTCTCGGCGATGACGGCCAGGAAGGCAGCCTTGTCGGCAGCCAAGTGCATGGCATTGGCATACTCGGTGTACTCGGCAATCATATTGGTGTAAGCCTGGGCAATCTGCTCCTCAGAAGCAGCACCCACATACTGCAACTTGAAGTTGGTCACGAGGAACCAGCCCCTCGAACCGCTACCGTTACCTGTACCTTCGGCACCGATGGTCAGCTTGCCATCGACAACAAGCACCTGCTCAGAGGTCAGCGTACTCCAGTATCCATAGCCGTCGTCCGACCAGCCAGCCTCACTCAGCACGGGCGAAACAGCCTTGCCGGCGGTACTCTTAGCAAAGACGTACTGGGCATTCTCGCAGTCGCTCTGCGTAATCATGTCGGCAGTCACCTGATAGTAGCCATTGGGCAGGCCGGTGATGTCCTGAGCCACGCCAATGGTCGTGGTGAAGTTGTTGTTCCAGCAGTTCCAGCAGCTGCGGTTCTGCTGCCAGTTCAGACGCTGGTCGCCACCTTCGGCACCGCTGATGTACCAGCCTTCGCTCGACAGGTCATCGTTGACGCTGCCCTGTGTGTAGCTGTCGGAGTTGGGGAAGGTCCAGTAGCCAGAGCCATCGTCAGCAGGCTCGGCCTCGGTCTTGATGAACCAGGGGTGGTTGATAAGGAGCGTGAAGTCGGCGGGAGCCTCCTGCGAAAGAATGTAGGCACGGATGGCAGCCTGAGCCTGTTCGGGAATAGCGAGGATTCTCTCGGCGGTTCCGATGGGGTCGTCAGCCGACTCATAGAGCATCTTCCTCAGAGCCTGGGTAGCCTCCTTGAAGGCTTCCTTGCCTGCATAGTCGGTCGTCTCGGCCAGCTCTTCCATCTTCTCAATGGTGGTCAGGATACCAGGCACGGCATCGATGGCCTGCTGAATCACGGCCTTGTAGGCCTCATACTTCTTCAGCGTGGCTTCCATCTCGGCCACGTCGCCTCCAAGCACGTCGTCAATATTGCCATTGATGGCATCAATCTCGTCAATCAGGCCCATCAGGTCCAGTTCGCCAGCCTTGGCACTCAGCTCGGCATACTCTTCCTGCAAGGTAATGAGGTCGCTCGTCAGGATATCGACAGGATCGGCCTCGTCAATCTTGTAGAGCTTGATACCATCAAGGGCCACGATTGGCTGACCACCCGAACCTGCATTGGCTGCCTCATAACCGAACTGCATGGTAAACTCTGCCGTAGGAGTGAACTCAAATTCGTGCTTGGTCCATACTTGAGAGTTCAGACCCGTACTTTCTTCGTCCTTGAAAACATCCTTACGGCACGTAATCTGCGTAAGGTCTTTAGCAACAGAAGAGGTGTTGGGGTTAATGTTGATAGTCCAGTACTCCAGACGATAGACGGCGCAAGGCAGACTCACTACCTGCTTATAGGCAGCACTATTGGTCCAGCCGGCACGCAGATAGACAAAACCTATGCCACCATCAAAATCAGTAGGACGCTCAGGTACTTCAAGATAGGTGCTGCCATCGTCGGCGATGGGTACTGACTGTGAAGCCAGATCGTAAGGAACAGAGCCAAAGTAAGTCCACTCACACTTGGGGAACTCTCCATTTGTTTCCATCGTCCAGCCTTTAATACGGCCTTTGAAGCCGTTTACAGCTTCCAGTTTACGTCCGTCGGGACGGTTCTGACCACTGGTTGTCTTCGGACGAGCATAGACCGTGCTGTCGGCTGCAATATAAGCCCAGCTACGGTCACTGAGTGAAGTCGTGGTCGAGATGGCTTCCTTCATCGAGCCGTCCACTTGGAATGTCAGATCCTCATCAAACCCTGCATTCTTGATGAGGTAGGTTACATCCTCTTCTTGAGCCATCAAAGGCATTGCCATCAATGCGCCCATTGCAAAAAGTAGAATTTTCTTCATGTTGTAGTAAAGTTAGTTAGTAAAAGAATTATTGTAAAAACAGTTTTATTGTCAACTTCATGGCTTCATGTCTGAAAGACGCGACAAAGATACAAAAAAAAAATAAATAAACGAACAACTATCACAAAAAAATTGCCATTCACGAACGCTAAGCTACTTCAGCTCGACCGTAAGCGGCTGGCGCAACGAGCGCATGAACCAGTCGATGCGCTGCTGCCATTCGGCCTGCGTGCGAACGTCGTAGCGGCTCCAGGCCGAACCGAAATAGTAGGTGTAACGGTCGCCGCGATAGTCGCTCACGATGCCAAGGGCATGGCCTTCGTTGCCGCCCTTTGGCTGGTCGAACATCAGTTTCTGGGTCTTCACGCTGCCCTCGGGGAAGAGTGCGGCCACAAAGAGCTGGCAGTTGTTGAAGCCTATGTTGTCGGTGGGGTCGGCATACTGCACGTAGTCCTTGCCCAGCACTACAGGCTCCTTGTCCTCGGAATGGATGACAACACCCGAAGCCAACTGCGTCGGCTGAGTAAGTCCTTCGTACCAGACGCTGATGCGGTTGAAGTTCGAGCCCTTGTCGAGCGAGATGATGCGATGCTCGGTGATGGAATCGTTGCCGAAGGCTACCTTGTGATAGATCAGCTCAACGGTGGTGCGCAGCGGGCCATTGTCCAAGACCTTGTAGTCCTTGAAGCAATAGGGATAGACCAGCTGACCGTCCTTCATCAGCGCAGGCGTGCCGCAGCCCAAGGTGGCCCCTACCTTGTAGAGATCCATGCCCCGCCCGTGGTCGTGATGATAGGAGTTCAGCCTGTAGAGCGAGTCGCCCCGCTGACGGTTCTCACGGCGCAGCTTCTCCACGGCGGGCATCATCACCACGTCCTCAATCCAGTAACGTTGCTCAACCACCAGCTCGGGCGTGTTCTTCGACCACACGTCCACGCCGTAGGAGCGCTCGCCCGTCTTCTGCAGGGCCGGGCCGTAGACGCGGTAGGCACCTCGGTCGTTCTCCCAGGCATAGTCGTCCTTGCGCTCTGGATAGATGCGGCCAAAGCACACGGAGGGATAGGTCTTCGGCGTGCCGCACACGATGCGGAACTTAGCTTCGGTGTGCTGGCGGGCATCGGCCTCGATGAGCACCTTCCCGTCGTAGGTCAGCTGGTAGGGAATCTCAAGGCCGGCATTGTCCAGGACGATGAACTGCCGACCACCCTGTATGCCCAGCCGCAGGAACACGTCCTTTGCGTCAATCTCCACCACCTGATGACGGTACTCGTTGCCATTGTTCTTCACGACCAGGCTCATCTCATTCTTCACTCTTCGCTCTTCACTCTTCACTCCCAACATCTCCCCTTTCCACTTCTCTTCATACCGCAGATGCTCGCATGCTGCCAGCAGGAAGGCACCCACGCCGAAGTTGGCCTGCGAATGGGCATCGACGGTCTTGGTGGGATCGGGCTTCTCGCCGATGGGCTGAACGAATCCTACGCTGCCATCGGGCTGCAAGGCGGTGGTAATGAGGTACTTCCAAGCTTTCTCGATAACGGGCGCGTAGGTGGCACGATCCAGCAGACCGTTGTTCACGCCCCACAACATGCCGTAGGTAAAGAAGGCGGTTCCCGAAGTCTCAGGGCCTGGGGCATCTTCCTCGCAGAGCATCGAACGACTCCAGTAGCCGCCGGGACGCTGTACCCGCGCCACGCCCTCGGCCAGTTCGCGGAAACGCTGCAGAAAGAACGGGCGATGCTTATAGTCGGCGGGCATGTCGCTCAGCACCTTGGCCAGTCCGGCCAGCACCCAGCCGTCGCCACGCGCCCAGAAACTCTTGCCCTCGTTGCAGGCGGTCTTCACCTTCGGGTAGATGTACTTAGCGTCGCGATAGTACAGTTGCTCGTCCTTGTCGTACATCAGCTCGTCGGCCCATTTGAAGTTGTCGTAGAGCTTGTCGAGGTACTTCACGTCGCCCGTAACCCTATAGAGCTTGGCAAACACAGGCATGACCATGTACAGCGCGTCGGCCCACCACCAGAAATCGTTCTGCGGCTGGCGCACCTCATAGTCCATCACCTCTAATGCCCGCTTAATCTTATAGGGGTCGGGGTTCAGCTCGTACATGTCGATATAGGTCTGGAAGCAAATCTGCCAGTCGCCGAAGAGCACGAAGTCGTGCCCCTCGCCGTAGGTCTTGTACTTCCACTTCGCAGGGTCTTTCTCGCGGGCGCCCTGCCACAGGTTATGGTTTGCCCAGCGCGAACTGTAGTCGAGCCAGCGGGCTTCGCCTAAGAGCTTATAGGCCTCCATATTGCCCGTATGGTAGGCGGCCTCGTCCCAGAACGAGCGTACTAAGGGCGAACGATGCTGCTGCCAGTAGTCGTTCACCTTGGTAATAATCTCGATGGTGGGAAGCGGCTTCGGCTCCACACGCTTTTTCTTCTTGGCCTCAGTCGTAAGGACGACGGCAAGGGCAATGAGCAGTAAGGTTAGTTTTTTCATATAGGTCAGTAGTTACTTGAGGTTTTCGTTGAAGAAGTTGATACATTGGCGGAAGAGGTGGTTGCGGGTATTGCCGCCAAAGATGCTGTGGTTGCGGTTGGTATAGACCAGCTGACGGAAGTCCTTGTCGGCCTGGACGAGGGCTTCGACATACTCGGCGGTGTTCTGATAGTGTACGTTGTCGTCGGCCAAACCGTGACAGAGCAGCAGGGCACCACTCAGCTGTGAGGCACGGGCAATGGGCGTCACCTCGTCGTAGCCCTGCTGGTTCTCCTTCGGCGTGCGCATGAACCGCTCGGTATAGACGGTATCGTAATAGCGCCAGCACGTGGGAGGAGCAATGGCCACGCCGCAACGGAACACGGGACGGCCCTCACTCATGGACATCAGCGTGTTCCATCCGCCATACGACCACCCCCAGATGGCAATGCGTTCCTTGTCTACATACGGCTGATTGCCCAACCAGAGAGCGGTCTCTACCTGGTCGCGGGCTTCCAGCTCGCCCAAGCGCAGGTAGGTACACTTCTCAAACTCAGCTCCGCGTCCGCCCGTTCCCCGGTTGTCCACGCAGACCACGATATAGCCCTGCTGGGCCAGGTACTGTTCAAGGATGGCACCCTGTCCGCTCATGCCGATGTTCCAGGTGTTCTTCACCTGCTGAGAGCCGGGACCGCCATACTGGTACATCACCACCGGATATTTCTTGTTCGGATTGAAGTTCGCGGGCTTCACCATCCACCCCACAAGCTTGGTCTCGGGTGTGGTGAAGATGAAGAAGTCTTTCTCGCCCATCTCGTAGGAGGCATACTTATCGGCCAGCTTCTTGTTGTCTATGAGCGTAGCGAGTGTCTTTCCCTGATTATTGCAAAGCGAATAGGTCGTGGGGTGGTTGAGGTCGCTCCACGTCAGGACGAAGTTCTTGAAGTCCTTGGAGAAGATGGCCGAGTTCCAGCCCGCCTTGTCGGTCAGACAGGTCACCTTACCGTCTTTGCGAGAGACGTAGACTTTCTGGTCGGTTGGCCCGTCGTTGAGGGCGGCGAAATAGAGGTCGCCCGTCAGTTCGTTATAGCCGTAGACATCGGTGACGACGGTATGAACAACCCCGCCGAGACGAGTCCCAGGTTTCTCTATGTCGCCGACAGAACGTAGCAACTGACCGTTGAGGTTGTAGAGGTAGAGGTGGTTATAGCCGTCGCGCTCGCTGGTCAGCACCAAATGGCTATTGGTAATCTTCACATTGGCAAAGACATTCTCGTTGATATACTTGTCGACCTTGTCTTCCACTATCTGCTGGCAGACAGTACTCAACGGATTGGCGGTAAAGATGCGCAAGCAGTCCTGATGGCGGTTCAGCGTGAACACCAGCACTTTCGCAGGGTCGTTCGTCGCCATGATGCGGGGAATATAGCCGTCGGCATCCAGAGGCAACAGCATCGTGCGCGTCTGGTGGCTCTTGATGTCGAAACTCAGCACGCTGAGCTTCGAATTCTGTTCGCCTGCCTTCGGATATTTGTAGGTGTAGAAGCCGGGATAGGTAGCATACTCCTCGCGCTCAGGACTCATGCCGCGAAACATCGGCATGCTGTATTCCTTGACCTGGCTCTCGTCATAGCGCACCCAGACAATCTGTTTCGAGTCGGCCGAGAAGACCATAGCACGGTTGTGCGAGAACTCCTCTTCGCACACCCAGTCGGGCAGTCCGTTAATAATCTCGTTGAGCTTGCCGTCCTTCGTCACCTGACTCTCGGCGTTGTCGTAGAGCAGTTTGACGAGGAAGATGTTATTGTCGCGCACGAACGCAATCTGGTTGCCGTCGGGCGAGAAGAGCGGAGTCTGCTGTGGCCCACCCTCGCTGAGCGGCTCCAATCGGTTGTTCACGATGGTATATATATAATAGGTGGCCGTGAACGAGTGACGATAGATGCTCTTGGTCTTCGTCTGGATGAGCATACGCTTGCCATCGGGACTCATGATGTAGCCCTCCACCCTATCCACCTTCGCCCCGCGAGCTTTCTCCGCATCGAAGAGCACGCCCGTCTGCTTGCCCGTCTGGAAGGAGTACACCACAATCTGCTTGCCGTCCGCACTTATCTGTGCATACGATTCCCCGTCGGCAAGCGGTTCCACAGCAGCCATCGCCTCCGCACGGAACTCTCCCTGCGTAATACTTTTCAGTTCAAGTCTCCCTCCTGCCTCCGCTGGCACAACGGCCAGTACCAACAGGGCCACCAAAACAAAAATACCTTTTCTCATCTTGTTCATATAGTTTTAGCTTATCTTCTGTTCATCATTTGCGAGAACTGCCTGCAAAGTTACATCTTTTCTTCCACAAATGCAAATATCCCCGTTTTTTTAATTATTTTTTCCACGATTATACTTTTTACCCGCTTTAGTCTATCATAAAGGAAGGGGAAAAACATAAAAAGGCATATAAAATCAAAGAAGTTTCATTGTTTTTTCATTTTTACAGATAAAAAATTGATAGAAAATGGAGAAGCGCTACTCTATATAGGTGTAACAACCGAAACAATTGTTACAAACTGCAAATTAGAAACAATACATCATTAATAATCAAAAAAACATTACAACTATGAAGACGATGAACTTTTTCAAGGCAGCCATGATAGCCGTGGTAGCCATGGTGATGACAACCAGTACTGCAAATGCAGCAAG
>ONMA01000054.1 GCA_900318815.1 uncultured Prevotellaceae bacterium | reverse complement strand
GACAGAAAAAGAAAAAGGCGGTAACTTATCTATCTAAACATCCCTCCCTTTGGGAGGGCTTGGGTAGGCTTTTAGAGGCTTTTCAACAACTTAATTATTATTTAACTATGAAGAAAGAGACCTGGAAATTCATTGTGCAGACGGCCATCGCCATCCTGACGGCCATCGCAACAACGCTCGGAGTGACCAGCTGCATGGCAGCCATCTGATGAAAGAGCGCGTCCGCAATCTCCCAGCAAGGAGGTTGCGGACACTTTATTAGAAACTTCTGTCACTCAATAGGGCTGACTATCATTTCTTTTCCAGTTCTTTCCACTGCGGTGGCCTGACTCCCAAGAGGTGGCGCACGAAGAAGTCCATGCGCTTATGATCGCCATAGGTTTCGCCCATCGTGTGGCGGGCTCCGGGGATGACCACGAGTTCGAAGTCCTTGCCCGCCTTTTCAAGTGCGTTGACCACTTGCATGGTTGAGGCAGGGTCAACGTTGTCGTCCATCTCGCCAACGACGAGCATCAACGGACGCTCCAGCCGCCAGGCATTCTCCACGTTGGAGCACTCCACATAGCTACTGTCCACGGGATAGGACATCCACTGCTCGTTCCACCAGATCTTGTCCATACGGTTGTCGTGACAGCCGCAGGCGGCGTAGGCTGCCTTGTAGAAGTCGCCGTGGAAGAGTACGGCCGAGAGTGCGTTCTGGCCACCGGCACTACAGCCGTAGATACCCACGCGGTCGGCATCGATATAGGGGTACTTGCGCGCAGCGGCCTTAATCCACTCGATGCGGTCGGGGAGTCCGGCATCCTTGAGGTTCTTGTAGCACACCTCCTCAAACTGGCGGGTGCGGAACGAGGTGGTCATAGCATCTAACTGGACAACGATGAAGCCTAACTCGGCCAGTTCGGCCATGCCCCAATGCCACTCGCGGAACGACTTGGGAACATACTGGTCGCCGGGGCCGCTGTAGATATACTCGATGACAGGGTACTTGCGGGCAGGGTCGAAGTTGGAGGGACGGATGATGAGGCCCCACATAGGCGTAACGCCGTCGCGTCCTGGAGCAACAAACACCTCGGGAGCGCGCCATCCAGCGGCCTGCAGCTGGCTGATGTCGGCTTTCTCGAGCGTGAGCAGTACCTTGCCGCTTTCGGCAGAGCGCAGCACGCTGACGGGAGGCGTGGTGACGGTAGACCAGGTGTCGATGAGGTATTTCATGTCTGAAGAATAGACCACGCCGTGATTCCCCTCTTCGGGGGTCAGGCACGTCAGTCCCTTGCCGTTCAGCCCTATGCGGTAGTAGTGTATCAGGTAGGGATCCTCCTGCTTGTTCATGCCGCAGGCAGAGAAATAGACCAGTCCTTTCTTCTCGTCGATGTGCTGTATGCCGCGCACATAGAACTCGCCGCGTGTAACCTGGCGAATCAACCCCTTCTGGCGGCTGTAGAGGTAGATGTGGTTGCGGCCGTCGCGCTCGCTGGTCCACACAATCCGCTCTCCATCGCTGAGGTCGTGACGCTGCTGGCGGGAGTAGTTCACATACTTGTCGTTGCGCTCCTCGATGAGTGTGCGCACCTGTCCGGCAAGGTTCATCTCGAGTACCCGGAAAACCTTGTGGCCGCGCTCGTTGTACTCGAAGGTGACGGTCTGCGAGTTCATGTCCCAGCGAGGTGCCGACACCTGGTACTGATGTCGGAAAAGTTCTGTCGACGGCTCGATGACACGCCCTGTGGCCACATCGACTATGACTGGCACGCGGAAGTTGAGCGAGTCGCCCGGCTTGGCATACTCCTGCTTGTGAAGTACGGGCTCCAGACGGTCCTTGGGCGATGACTCCACATAATAGACGTAGTGCTTCGGAGCCGGCACGATGCGAACGGTGGCATAGTAACGGCCATCAGGCGAGAACGAGCCCCACGACGAATAGTAATAGTCGGGGGTTCCGTTGGTGGTAAGCTGACGGTCGTTCGCCCAGAGGTTGTTGTCGCGGTGGTATATAGACAAGGTGCTGTCGGTAGGCGACGTCTGGCGACCGTCCTTCTCGTCGGGCACCTCCATCCAGTGACGCTGCGGACCATGCTGCTGCCAGTGGCGCGGCGGTGTGGGGTCGCTGGGCAGAATGGTGACAGAAAGCTTGTCGGCATCGACCTCTTTGAACACCTGTTTCTCGCCGTCGTAGACAGCGTACCAGAAACGGTGGGTATCGCCGATGGCGTGAGGCTGAACGTTGGTGTTCTTTACCTTTCCACTGTATTGCGAACGAATGTTGAAGGCGCGTTGATAGTCGGCCAGGGTGCCTTGTGCCCACAGGGGACTGCTTAACAAACCAAGGCTTAATAATGACAGGACAATCTTTTTCATGTTCATGACAGGTAATGTTACGGATTTCTTTTATCTTTTTTCAAGAATTAGAGAATTATTCCCACCTTATTTTTTTTTTAACCACGAATTTCACGAATTACACGAATTTTTCCTATGCAGACCAACATTTCACGAATGCATCTAAAGATGCAACGCGCTCGACCTATGGTCGCTTTGCTTGCAAAGAATTACACGAATTTTGACTGCGCAGCCAATTCGTGAAATTTGTCGGTCGTTTACGACCATTTGTGAATTTTTTATTATCCGCATGGTAATTCGTGAAATTCGTGAAATTCGTGGTTTCAAAAGGGTGGGGAAATACAGTTACTGATAGATGATGAAGTCGGTGAGTGCAGCCCACGAGTTGTTGTCGCTGTAGGTGGTCTGATAGAGACCTACCCCGACGGTGGGGGCAGTCAGTTCGATGGGCGAGCCAGGCATGTTCTGCCATTTCTGTCCGTCGCGGCTGGTGCGGGCAAAGAGCTGGTTGCCGCGACGCTCAAACTGCAACAGGGGGTCGAAGTCGTAACCCTTGTAGTTGGGGAACTGCGGACGTCCGTTGGGACTGAGGATGGTGAGCATGTTACCGCAGTTGTACAGGGGGAAGGCTCCAAGCTGATAGTAGGAGTCGCCGTGGACAATCATCAGCCCCGCCTCGTTATAGCCCTTTACAGCATGGTCGGCAAGTCCCTCCATATCGCTTATACGCACCATCACAACGAAGTCGCCGGTCAGTTCTTTTACTACTTGTGCGCCATTTGACAGCGGGGCGGCGTTGAAGTCGGCTGTGGTGGCGCTGAGTCTGTAGTCCGAGAGTACCCCGCCGACGGCGGTCATCGCCGGTGAGAGGGAGAAGCGGCTGTCGGGGTCGCTCTCGTCGAAGTCATCGTCGCCTAACGAAGGCAGCTGGGAGTCCTTGGTGGTGGCATAAATCCGTCCGACCTCCTCTTTGCTGGTAGCCTTGGGCGATATGCTCAGGCTGCTGATATAGCCTCTGAAGAAGTTGGCCCCTGTGGCATCGGCACCGATGGTGATCTGTCCCTCGGGGCGCACCATCAGGAAGTTGTTCTGCTCATGCACCAGACAACCGTCAAGGTAGACGCGCTCCATCCATCCGTCGAAGGTCAGCAGCCAATGGTGCCACCCACCGACGGCTGAGCTGACGGCATCGGGGAGTCCGTAGCTTTCGAACGAGCCATTATGGTTGACCAGCCCGGCCTGCGGGTCGCTGCCCAAGCGCAGCTCAGTGGTGGCCAGGTCGGCACGCGAGGCCGAGAGCGAGGCCACGGTCTGCACGGCTCCGCCCTCCGTCTGTAGCAGCCAGGCAGAGATGGTATAGGGGCTGTTGTAGCAATACTCCTTAGGTAAGGGCGTGGCGGTCGATAGCGACTGCGAACCGTTGAAGAACAACGCCCACCGGCCATCCTTGATGCGGGCATGCAGGGGCTTGTTAGCTTTAAGAGGAGAGTGGAGAGAGGAGAGAGGAGAGAGCGGGGATTGCAAATCCCCTTGAACAGATTGCAAATCCCCTTGAACGGTGATTTCGGTGACATCGAACGGCTTAGTCCTGCCCTGAGCCAGTTGGCTGACATCAAACGACAGGGTGCAGCCAGTCCTTTCGGCAGGCTCCACGTCCTTGCGATGCATGCCAGGATAACCATCGAAGGCCTCTACGCTGACATCGGGCAACGAGGGGGCTTTCTGCCACACCTTCACGTTCCAGATGGCAGGCGCATGACCGTTTTTCTGCGTGTCGGTGATGGTGATGCGCAGATAGCGGGCCTTACAAAGTGAAGAGTGATGAGTGAAGAGTGAAGCGCTCGACCTCTGGTCGCTTGCTACCGAAGGGACGCAAGAATTTGCCTTGTCTATCATTGGCGAACCCTGCATAGTGTTGGCTGTACGGTCGGCAAAAAGCGTCCATTGGGTGCCGTCGGCTGAGGTCTCTATCTTGTACTGATAGAAGAACGTGGCATACTCAAACTGCGTCCACACCTCGCTGAAGCGTTCTGTCCGACCGAGGTCTATCTGCAGCCACTCGTCCTGATGCCTGCCCGATGCCCAGTTGGTGCCGGCGGCCTTCCAAAGCGTGGCGTTGTTGTCGTCCACCGCATATTCGGGCTTGAACCAGTCGTCGTAGTAAGACGAGGCGGTCACTTTCGCACCAAAGGCGAGATTCTTTGAAGTGGAGAGTGAAAGGCTACGGGTAGGCGAGCTTCGCTCGGGAATGGAGTGAAGAGTAAAAAACGTGCTACCGCTGTGGGTCGGCTTGACGGGCAGGATGTTTCCTTTTTCGTCGAACTTCAGCTCGTCGATACACACCTGGCGGTTAAAGCCGTGAACGCTGCGGGGCAGGTTGTGGCGGTGATAGACGATGTAGTAGCGGCCATCCTCCTCCAGTATGCTGTGATGACCGGGACCGTGAACGGTCTGGTCGGCATTGGTTTCCAGCAGGCAGCCCTTGTACTCAAAGGGTCCCATGGGGCCAGTCTTCGACGTGGCATACTGCACGCGGTAGGTGTGGTCGTGGCACGAACCCGACGAATAGGTGAAATAGTAGGTGTCGGCGTGCTTGAACACGAAGGGAGCCTCGAAGATGTCCTTCAGCTCGGTGTTGGGAATCAGTCGCTTCTCGCCAAGCTGGGAGCCATTCACTTTCGCCACGCCACAGCCGAACCCCTTGTAGGTGCCCCAAGTGCAGAAGTAGAGATACTCCTGGCCGTCGTCGTCGCGGAATAGCTGAGGGTCGAGGGTGATGGCGTTGTGAACGAAGCGGTCGGGAACCAGCACGGCATCGTCGGCTCCAAGAATATTGCGCCAAGGGCCTACGGGCGACTCGCTTTCGCCCACCAGCACCTCGCAGGGACGGCAGTAGTAGTAGCGGAAAGAGCCCTCGGGCTGCTGAACCACGTCGGGAGCCCACACCACCTCGGTGGTAGGCCAGTTCATGACGATGTTACGCCAGTTGCGGAAGTCCTTCGACACCCACACCTGTGCCGGGCCGTAGCCGTTGCCTGTGCCGTCGGTGGTGGCATAGAGATAATAGGTGTCGCCAAACTTGCGGATGGTGGGGTCGGCGAAGTAACCCGGAATGAAGGGGTTGGCAGCACCGGGAGAGTTCCACGACTGCGCCTCGGCGGTGACAGCTGCCACCGACAAGAATAGAATAGTAAGTAGTTTGTTCATATAGTCATTAGTAAAAACTGTTGCAAAGGTAGCAAAAAATTACGGTAAATCGTGAAACAATTGGCTAAGAAGATAATAAAAACGTCAAAAATTGCGTTAATTGATTACAGATTGTACAATTTAATGACAAATAATATGAAGAGATTATTGGTGGCCGTCCTATCGGCTATGATGGTTCTGTGCGTTTCAGCCTCCAGTCCGCGCTACATTACAAAAGTGGCGACTGTTCGTGTGACTACTCCTGTGGGCAATGTGCCCATCTTGCCTTACCAGCTATGGGTGACGTATTCCGACGGCAGCGGCGAGTACAGGCAGGTGAGATGGATGAACGCCTCGGAGGCTACAGAGAAAGCCGAGGCCGACCCCAAGATGAATCCTGTGGGTAGTGAATATAAGGTGCGCGGCTTCATCATAGGCGACAACACTACGTCGAACGGCTATCCCGTATCGGCTGAGGTGAAGGTGGTGGAACAGGAAAAGGCGAATACCGGGAAAACGGCTGTCGTTGTGGCTGAGCCGCTGCCGTTGGACAAGGTGAGCATCGACGGCAAGAACCGACTCACCTGGAACCGCGACCTCGACATCGACCATCTCCTCACCCTGCCTGTCAAGCAGCAACTATATAATTATCGCGACACCTACGGACTGCCTACCGACGGCTATCCTGAGTCCGACGGATGGGACTCGCCCACCACCAAGCTGAAGGGACACGGCTCGGGCCACTATATGTCGGCAATGGCCTTTGCCTTTGCCAGCTGTCAGGACAAAGCCAAGAAGGACATGCTGCGCCGCAACATCATGGAGATGGTCGACGGCCTGCGTGAGTGCCAGGAGCGGACATTCGTGTGGAACGAGCAGCTGGGACGCTACTGGGAGGCACGCGACTTCGCCCCGGAGGAAGAGCTGCGCGAGATGCAAGGCACATGGGCCGACTTCGACCGCTACAAACAAGAGCCTGCAAAGTACGGCTACGGCTACCTGAACGCCATTCCTGCACAGCATTGCGCCATGATAGAGATGTACAGGCCATACAACAACGAGAGCGGAGTGTGGGCACCCTATTATTCTGTTCATAAGCAGTTGGCAGGACTTATAGACATTGCCACCTATATCGACGACAAGGCGGTGGCTGCAAAGGCCATGCTCATTGCCAAGGATATGGGTCTGTGGGTGTGGAACCGCCTGCACTACCGCACCTACGTGAAGAGCGACGGCCGACAGGACGAGCGGCGGGCAAAGCCAGGCAACCGCTATGAGATGTGGAACATGTACATCGCCGGAGAGGTGGGAGGTATGGCTGAGTCATTGGCACGACTCTCGGAGATAACGGGAACGGCTGAGGAGAAAGCACGACTTTTAGAGGCCGCTACCTATTTCGACAGTCCTGCCTTCTTCGACCCCTTAGCAAGAAACATCGACGCCATACGCACCCGGCACGCCAACCAGCACATCCCGATGGTGACGGGAGCCCTCCGTTCGTACAGGGGAAACAACAATCCATATTATTATCACTTGGCACAGAACTTCTGGACGATGATTCAGGGTCGCTATCGCTATGCGATGGGCGGCGTGGGCAACGGCGAGATGTTCCGGCAGCCCTACTCGCAGATCACCTCGATGTGCAACAACGTGAGCAGCTGGGGAGGGAGAGAACTGCGCCCGGAGCCCACCATCAATGAGACGTGCTGCGCCTATAACCTGGCCAAACTGTCGAAAGACCTGAACTGCTTCCATCCCGACGATGCCGCCTATATGGACTACTACGAGCGGGTGCTCTACAATCAGATTGTCGGTTCGGTGAATCCGCGCCACTATCAGACCGTTTACCAGTATGCCGTAGGTCTCAACGCCTCCAAGCCCTGGGGCAACGAGACGCCTCAGTCCACATGCTGCGGAGGTACGGGTGCGGAGAACCACGTGAAATACCAGGAAGCTGCCTATTTCGTCAACGACCAGACGCTCTGGGTGGCACTATATATGCCAACCACCGCGCGTTGGGAACAAAAGGGCGTTACGATTAAGCAGGAGTGTGAATGGCCAGCCGAGAAGTCTACCATCCGCATCCTCCCAGACGCTCAGACCGTGAAACCGATGCCCATCCAAGACGCTCAGACCGTGAAAAACCGTGAAAAACCGATGCCCATCCAAGACGCTCAGACCGTGAAAAACCGTGTAAAACCGATGCCCATCCAAGACGCTCAGACCGTGAAAAACCGTGAAAAACCGAGGCCCATCCCAGACGCTCAGACCGTGAAAAACCGTGAAAAACCGATGCTCGCTATCAAGCTTCGCGTGCCATACTGGGCTACCAGTGGCTTTGACATCAAGCTCAACGGCAAGAGCTTAGCGAAGACCTATCAGCCGTCGAGCTACGTGGAGATACCGGCACGCCAATGGGCCGAAAGCGACAAGGTGGAAGTAATCATGCCCTTTACCCGCCACATAGACTTCGGCCCCGACAAGATGGACGGCTACTGGGTGGGCGCCTTCATGAACGGCCCTTTAGTGATGGCCACCACAGGTATCGAAAGCTGGGAAGAGGCTACCGTCGACGTGTCGGCCGACATCAGCCGTTTCATCCCCGACTATGACGGAGACAAAAACCTGACACACTATTTCCGCCTCAATCTGCCTGCCGTTCCTGGTGCGCAAAATACGGCTTCCGATTCTCCCGCCGACAAGTCACAGCTGCGCGAACTGCTACTCATCGTGAAGAGCCGCTGTGCAGAACAGCAGGAATGGAACAACCTGACAGTAAAGGTGCCCGAGTATGCACCGTGGGCCCCTCACGGCTATGCACGTATGATGGAACAGCAGGCAAGTACTCAGCCCATGCTGGATGCACCCGACGGCAAATATACTCAGGACGAAATAGACAAGGCGGCTTCGGCACTCAACGCCGTGATCAACAACATGCGCCCGGGCAATCTGCCGGAACTGGAGGATATGGACGAACTGCAGCAACTCTTAGAGCAGACAAAACAGTTGCCCGAGAACGACGAGAAAGCTAATCGCGCCATAGGTTATGCCGGAATGGTAATCCGCTACGTCAGCGACGGTAGCGGCACGAAGGACATGATAGAAAGGGCCGTCAAGCAACTCAAGGAGGTTCTGAAGTAGGGAACCCTTTTTCTCTATTTATCAAGAATTAGAGAGATTTGTCGAAGACCCACGAGGAACGCAGTAATTAGAGAATTAATCTCTTGAAGAGGTCGCAAGCGACCATAGAATTTATAGAACAGACTTCGCACTCATCATTCTCTAAATTCGAAATATCTTCAGTTGGAGTTATCATAGTCTATAATTCTCTAATTCTCAAATTCTTGACAGAAAAAGAAAAAGCTGGGAAAGTTGAGTTATTTCACTCGAAAGGTGTAAGTGCCGGAAGCGATTTCCTCGTTTGTGCCGTCGGGCAGGGTGACGGTGGCCGTGGAGCCTTCAGGGATGGTGACATCCCATATCCACTCGTCGCCCTCATACCGCCAGTTGCTCTTGATGAGTCCCGCTGCCGACTGGTAAGAGGCTTCGAGATGCCCAAGACGACGGTCAGGCACAGGCCGCATAATAATATGCTTGAAGCCAGGCCGCGCAGGGTCGGAGGCAATACCCGCACAGGTCTGCCAGAGCCACTGGCACACGCAGCCGTAGGCATAGTGGTTGAAGCTGTTCATGCCCTTGGGCCCCATACCCTTCTCCAAGGTGTAGCTGTTCCAACGCTCCCAGATGGTGGTGGCCCCATTGTCCACAGAGTAGAGCCAACTGGGGTTCTTGCGCTGGAAGAGCAACGTGTAGGCCACGTCGGCCATGCTGTTGTCGGTGAGCGTGGGCATCAGGATGGAGGTGCCGAGGAATCCCGTCTGCAGACAGTCGCCGTGCTGACGGAAGTTCTCACGCAGACGCTCAATTATCCTTTCTTTGGCCTCGCCCTCGAAGAGGTGGTTGCGCAGGGCAAAGAGGGCAGGTGTCTGCATGGTGTTGAGAACCTCGCACCTGAACAACGGATGAGACGGATTCATGCTGTCGAGCTGGAAGAACGTCTCGCGCAGATAGTCCTTCGCCTCCTCCAGCATCTTCTCATACACCGTGGCATCACGGCCCGAGGCCCGAGCCATATCGGCCATCATTTCCGCATCCATAGCCCAGTAGGAAGCCCCTAAATAGTTCCAGTACACCAGCACGTCGGGCAGCGGCACCCCGTTCTCGCGCACCCGTCCGCCGCAGCTCTCCATCGGCTCGTAGCTCAACCAGTCGGCCCACTGGTAGTTGCCGTTCTCCTTGGCCAGTGCCGTGTGGTCGTACTTCGTCTCGCTGACGTGCTTCATGTAGCGTTCCATCGACTCCCAGCTTTCCTCTATGATGGAGGCGTCGCCATACTGCTTCCATACCGTCCAGGGCACGATGATGCCCGCATCGGCCCATCCCACACGCATATACTCATGCGAGCTGGCACCATACTGTCCCGGGGGAGCCACCCCGGGGAAACCGCCCTCCTTGCTCTGCGAGTCGCGCAGGTCGCGCAGCCACTTGTGGAAGAAGCGCAGGGTGTTGGCAAAGAACGTGCCCGTCTCGCAGAACACCTGCGTGTCGGCTGTCCACCCTAAGCGCTCGTTGCGCTGCGGACAGTCGGTGGGCACGCTCAAGTAGTTGGAGCGCATGCCCCAGAGGGTGTTCGAGATGAGCCGGTTGACCAGTTCGTTGCCCGTGACGATGTGCCCCGTCTCCATGCTTGGCGTGATGGAGCTGACAGGGATGGACTGCATCTTCTCGATGGTCACCTCGCCCGTGGCTGTGATGTCCAGGTAGCGGTAGCCGAAGAAGGTGTTGCGGGGCACGTATTCCACCGCCTCCTTGCTGTCGGCAAAGGTGTAGTCGAGGCGTATGCTCTTCTCGTGCAGTCGCAGGTTGCGGCGGTGAACGCTTCCCTCGGGGCCGTCCATGCCGCGGCTATGTGCGCCGTTACCATCGTTCAGTAGCTCCGCAGGCAGACAGGTGAGGCGTGTGCCCTCCTTGGCCTTGAAGCGGAACGAGGGCACGGCAGCGCAGTTCTGGCCGAAGTCGACCACGAGGTGCTCGCCCGGTCGAATGACAAAAGGCGCGTTCTCTCGTACCCCCGTCCCCACAGCATACTCGCGGTCAACGACAATCTTGCCGTATGCATCATCGGTGGCACCTTCCGTCCTTGAATAGACGTAGGCACGAACGGGGTTCAGGGCCATGTCGTGCAACTGATAAATCTCCGCTCCGCAGCTTGGCACCACCACGCCATTGAACTCTCTGCTCACTTCAGGCGTACCACGTACCTCCGCTTCACGTACCTCCGTACCCCCGTACCTTCGTACCTCCGTTCCCGCCTCACGTGCATCGTATTCCTCGCCGTCGAAGATGGCGGCATGCTTCACGGGGCCACCGATGGCCGCCTTCCAGTCGCTGGTATTCGTGCCGTAGCGACGTTGGCTACCGTCGGCAAAGGTCAGCTCCAGCACTCCACGGAAGGCGCACTTCGCACCCCGCATACCGTTGGAGCCTGTCGTAGTCACAATCTTGTCGGCCCACCAGCCGGGCGTCACCTGAGCAGCCAGCCTGTTCTCGCTGCCTTTCTTCGTCAGGAACTGCTTGGTGACGTCATAGGTAAACGAATACTTCGTGCAACTGTAGTGCGAAAAGCCCGGGCGCAGCACCTCACGTCCTATGCGCTGTCCGTTCACGTAAAGTTCGTTCACGCCTAAGCTCGTGGTCATCCACAGGGCTTTCTTCACCTTTCGTTCGTTTCGGATGGTCGTTACAAACCAACTGGCCCCGTCGGCTGCCCGCGAGTCTTCATGTACCCTTCCCGTCACCTCCGGCGCGTCGGCCACGCTAATCCACGCTGCATCGTTCCAGGCATCGTCTGGCAAGGCATCGGTCAGCTGGGCTTTTGCCCCCCATGCAGATAGGTTTATGCAAAGAATAAGGGTTGCTCTTCTCATCATTTGTTTCATCATTGTTTTTAAGTATTTGGCTATAAAATAACTGAAGTTTACCATTTATTCTCTAATTCTCAAATTCTTGACAGAAAAAGAAAAAGTGGGAAAGTTGAGTTATGAGTCCACTTTAAAAAGTGGCGTTATGTTTTATTAAGTTTAAAGATGCTGGAATCTGGAATATTTTTCGTACCTTTACACCTGTAATCAAGAGACA
>ONMA01000002.1 GCA_900318815.1 uncultured Prevotellaceae bacterium | reverse complement strand
CCTACAGGACTCTTTCTAAGGCGCTTCAGGATGGGCTTGAACCAACGACCCCCTGATTAACAGTCAGGTGCTCTAACCAACTGAGCTACTGAAGCAGTGCGTTCGTTTTCTCGATTGCGGGTGCAAAGGTAAGATGTTTTTTTGAATTGTGCAAACTTTTTGAGGAAAATTTTGCGGAAAAGATGAAAAAAGTGCTAATTTTCTTGTAAAACTGCTGAAATAAGCGGAGAAATAGGTAATTTTGCATCGAAAATTAATAATTCATTGAGATGAGACATCACTTAATCGCTTTACTAATGCTTGCGTTGCTGCCTGTAGGAACGATGGGCCAGGAACAGACGAACCACAATCTGGAAGTGGGCAAGCAACTGGATATATTTAATAATGTATATCGGAACCTGGACTTGATCTACGTGGATACGCTGGACCCACGGCAGACCATTACTGCGGCGCTCGACGGCATGATGCGCTCGCTGGATCCCTATACGGAGTATTACCCTGAGAGCGAGAAGAAGAACCTCGAAATGATGCTGACGGGTAAGTATGCGGGCATCGGTGCCTTGGTGAAGTATCACTTAGGTAGGAAGCGCGTGGTGATTGATGAGCCTTACGAGAACATGCCGGCAGCTGAGGCTGGTGTCAGGAAAGGCGATGTGATACTGTCGATTGATGACTCGGTGATGACTGACAAGCAGACGGGCTACGTCAGTTCGCGCCTGCGCGGCGACGCGGGAACGACATTCCTGCTGAAAGTGCTGCGGCCCTCAACGGGTAAGGAGATGAAGTTCAGGATTACCCGTCGGAACATCAAGTTGCCGGAACTGCCATACTATGGAGTGGTGGCACAGGCGGATGCAACCGACGGGAAAGTTGGATACATTGTGCTGAACCAGTTCACGGAGGGCTGTGCCCGTGAGGTCCGCAACGCCTTTATCGACCTGAAGAAGCAGGGGGTGCAGGCTATGGTGCTTGACTTGCGGGCCAATGGCGGAGGCAGTGAGATGGAGGCTGTCGACCTGGTGAGCATCTTTGTGCCAAAAGGACAGCTGGTGGTCGAGAACAGGGGTAAGGTGCGGCAGGCCTCCCGCCGTTATGAGACTCGTCTGGAGCCGGTTGACACGGTGATGCCGCTGGCCGTTCTGGTGAGTGGTGAGACGGCTTCGGCCAGTGAGATCACAGCCGGTGCCTTGCAAGATTTGGATCGTGCAATAATTATAGGTTCGCGCACGTATGGGAAGGGACTGGTGCAAGTACCCCTTGATATGCCTTACAACACGAATGTAAAGATTACCACCTCGAAATACTATATCCCCTCGGGGCGCTGCATTCAGGCCATCAACTACTCGAAGCGGAGAGAGCAAGGCAGTGAGTGGCGCGAAGGCAGCTATAAAGAGCGCATCCCCGACTCGCTGACTCACGTCTTCTACACCCGAGGGGGCCGTGAGGTTCGCGACGGTGGCGGCATCAAGCCCGATGTCGAGGTAAAGAACGACACCATTCCCAATATTGCCTATTACCTGTCGGGTGCCGGGCTGGATTCTACCGAGGTGATGTTCGATTATGTGGTAGACTATATTAGTCGCCATGAACAGATAGCACCGCCCTCTGCGTTCCGACTGAGCGATGCCGACTATGAGGACTTCTGCGAACGCGTGTTGAAGAGCGGGTTCAAGTATGACCTGATGAGCAAGAAGCAGTTTGACGAACTGGTGAAGATGGCCAAGTACGAGGGCTACTACGAACAGGCTCGCGATGTCTTTGATGCCTTGGAGGCCAGGCTGCGTCACGACCTGAAGGCCGACTTGGCGAAGCACAGTGAGGTAATCAGGCGGCTGTTGGAGATGGACATCATCTCGGCCTACTACTATCAGCGTGGCACCATCGAGGCCGGCCTGAACTATGACAAGCAGTTGAAGGAAGCGCAACGCTTGCTGCTAAACGACATCGAACGCGAGGCCATCTTGCATCCGTTGTCCAAGAAATAAGGAATGATTTTACCGAATAATGGCTGAAGTTCATGGAATTTTGGCCATTATTTTATGAATTTCGGTCAAAATGTGACCATCTTACTGCTAAAAGTGGCATAAACGCTTGCGAGATTCAAGGAAAATGCGTACCTTTGCACCGTTCAGTGGAATGAGGGGCTTGACAAAGCCCCTCATTCCTATTATAAACCAACATACATAATGATCAATAAGGAGATTTTAAAGACATTGGTTGAGGAGTGGTTGCAACAGGGCGACTACTTCTTGGTGGACATTCAGATGGACGGTAACGATGATCGTATCATCATCGAGATTGACCAGGCCGACGGTGTGTGGATTGAGGATTGTGCAGAACTGAGCCGATTCCTTCAGGATCGCTTAGGCGACGAGCTGGGCGAGTACGAGCTTGAGGTGGGGTCGGCAGGTCTGGGCCAACCGTTCAAGGTGGCACAGCAATACGCGAACCACGTGGGCGACGATGTTGAGGTAGTCGACCAGGACGGAAAGAAGGTCACAGGCATCCTGAAGAGCGTAGAAGACCGCCAGTTTGTGGTCACGACGAAGGAGAAGCAGGTGCCTGAAGGCAAGAAGAGGCCTGTGCAGGTCGAGGTAGACAAGCAGTACTCCATGGACGAGGTCAAGAGCTGCAAATACCTGCTGGCCTTCAAATAAAGTGGATAGAGAAAAACTTTATAAGAGACTATGGCAACAAGAAAAGATGCGAAAGGACCCAGCATGTTTGAGACCTTTCAGGAGTTTAAGGAGACGAAGAACATTGACCGCACCACACTGGTGAGCGTGCTTGAGGAGAGCTTCCGCAACGTGTTGGCGAAGATGTTCGGTTCGGACGAGAACTTCGACGTGATTGTAAACCCTGACAAGGGCGACTTCGAAATACATCGTAACCGTATTGTTGTGGCAAACGGCGAGGTGAAGGACGAAAACAAGGAAATATCGCTGAGCGATGCCCAGAAGATTGAACCCGACTATGAGGTGGGCGAAGAGGTGAGCGAGGAGGTGGACTTCCAGAAGTTCGGTCGCCGTGCCATTCTGAACCTGCGCCAGACGCTGGCCTCGAAGATTCTCGAGCTGGACCATGATGCCCTGTATCAGAAGTACAAGGACAAGGTGGGAACCATCGTCAGCGGCGAGGTCTACCAGATGTGGAAGCGCGAGATTCTTCTCATGGACGACGAGGGCAACGAGCTCCACTTGCCCAAAAGCGAGCAGATTCCTGCCGACAGCTATCGCAAGGGCGAGACTATCCGCGCCATTGTGAAGGAGGTGCAGAACGAGAACAATAACCCGCGTATCATCCTGAGCCGTACCAGCCCCGACTTCCTGCGCCGCCTCCTTGAGGCCGAGGTGCCCGAGATTGCCGATGGCCTGATAGCCATTCGCGGTGTGGCTCGCATGCCGGGCGAGCGTGCCAAGGTGGCCGTTGAGAGCTTTGACGACCGCATTGACCCCGTGGGAGCCTGCGTGGGCGTGAAGGGCAGCCGTGTGCATGGCATCGTGCGCGAACTGCAGAACGAGAATATCGACGTCATCAACTATTCCAGCAATGTGCAGCTCTTCATCCAGCGTGCCTTGTCGCCTGCCAAGGTGAACAGCATTACGCTCGACGAGGAACGCCACAAGGCTGAAGTCTACTTGCAGCCCGAGCAGGTCAGCCTGGCCATCGGTAAGGGTGGAATGAACATCAAGCTGGCCTCGATGCTCACCGAGCACACCATCGACGTGTTCCGCGTGGTCAATGAGGGTGAGGCTGAAGACGAGGACATCTATCTGGACGAGTTCAGCGACGAGATCGACCAGTGGGTCATCGATGCCATCAAGAGAATCGGACTTGACACCGCTAAGGCCGTACTTAACGCTCCGCGCGACATGCTGATTGAGAAGGCCGACCTGGAAGAGGAGACCGTAGACCATGTGCTGGAGGTGCTGAAGGCAGAATTTGAATAAAAGTGAATCATTTGCTAAAGCTGTTCACATAGAAGGAATTTTAAGTAAAAAATATGGGTATCAGATTAAACAAAGTATTAACAGAACTGAATATAGGACTTCAAACGGCAGTTGATTTCCTGAAAAACAAAAGGAGTCTGGGTGAAATTCGCGACGACGTCACCACAAACACCAAAATCTCGGACAATCAGTACGAGGCTTTGGTCAATGAGTTCAAGGGCGACAAGGCCGTCAAGACGCAGGCTTCCATCCTTTTCCCCAAGAAGAAGGAAAAGAAGCCAGAACTGGCCAAGACCAAGACCGAGGAGCAGATGGCGCAGCGCCAGACATACAAGCCGTTAGGCAAGATCGACTTGGACTCCATTGGCAAGCCCAAGCCGGCTCCTGCCCCCGCTGCTCCGTCGGAGAAGAAAGCTGAGCCCAAACCTGAGCCGAAGACTTCTGCCGTAAGCCCGGCTAAGGAAGCAGAACAGCCCAAGCCTGTTGTCGTTGAGACTCCCCCCGTGCCCGCAGCCGAAAAGCCAAAGGTCGAAGTGGTTGTCAAGGAGACTGTTGCCGTTGAGGAGGCCGTCAAGCCGTCGGCACCGGTTGCAACTGAAAGCAAGGCAGAGAAAGCCGAGCCTGTCGTTGTAAAGCCAGAGCCCGTGGTCAAGGCTCCCAAGCCTGTGCAGCCCAAGGAGCAGCCTGCGCCAGCAAGCGTTGTGGCTCACAAGACTGCCCCCGTCCCTCAGCCGTCTAAACCTGCCCCCCAGCCGGAAAAGAAAGAATCCGTTGCGCCCGCATCTGCGATTCAGCCTGAGCCGGTAAAGCCAGAAGAGCAACCTGCCGCAACGTCGTCAGGCCCGGAAATCTACACCCTGAAGAGCGAGGCCAAATTGGCTCCGAAGGTGAACGTACTGGGTAAGATCGACTTGTCTACGCTGAATCAGAGCACTCGTCCTAAGAAGAAGTCCAAGGAGGAGAAGCGCAAGCAGCGCGAAGAGAAGGCTGCCCAGCAGCGTAACGCTGCGACGGGGCAGGGTGGCGAGAAGAAGAAGCGCGAGCGCATTCGTGGCGGCAAGGAGAAGGTCGACATTGAGGCCGCAGCCCGCCAGCAGCAAGGACAGCAGAACAAGAAGAAGAACAAGGGCGGCGGTGGCCATGGGGCCGACGGACGCGGCCAGCAGGGCGAAAACCGCAACATGAACGAGCAGAACCAGCAGGGCGGCAGCAAGAAGAACAAGCAGAAGAACCGCCAGCAGGCCAAGCCCATCGAGGTGAACGAGGAAGACGTGGCACGTCAGGTAAAGGAGACGCTGGCCCGATTGACCTCGAAGACCACTCAGAACAAGAAGGGAGCCAAGTATCGTAAGGAGAAGCGCGATGCCGTTGCCGAGCACATGCGCGAGGAGATGGCCAGTCAGGCAGCCGAGAGCAAGGTGCTGAAGCTGACAGAGTTCGTCACTGTCTCCGAGCTGGCCACGATGATGGACGTTCCCGTTGTCAAGGTCATCGGCACTTGCATGAGTGTGGGTATCATGGTGTCTATCAATCAGCGCCTCAATGCAGAGACCATCAACCTGGTGGCCGAGGAGTTCGGCTTCACCACCGAGTATGTCTCAGCCGAGGTGCAGGAAGCCATCACCGAGGAGGTCGACGACGAGAACGACCTCGTCACCCGTGCGCCCATCGTCACGGTGATGGGTCACGTAGACCACGGTAAGACCTCTCTGCTGGACTACATCCGCAAGACCAACGTGATTGCAGGCGAGGCTGGCGGCATTACCCAGCACATTGGTGCCTACAACGTAGAGTTGCCCGACGGGCGTCAGATTACCTTCCTCGATACTCCCGGCCACGAGGCCTTCACGGCCATGCGTGCCCGTGGTGCCCAGGTCACCGATATTGCCATTATCATCGTGGCAGCCGACGACTCTGTCATGCCCACCACCAAGGAGGCTATTGCCCATGCTCAGGCAGCAGGTGTGCCCATGGTGTTCGCCATCAACAAGATAGACAAGCCCGGTGCCAATCCGGACAAGATTCGCGAGGACCTGGCCAACATGAACCTGCTCGTAGAGGAGTGGGGTGGTAAGTACCAGTGTCAGGAAATATCGGCCAAGAAAGGCATGGGTGTCGACGAGCTGCTGGAGAAGGTACTTCTGGAGGCCGAGATGCTCGACCTCAAGGCCAATCCCAACCGCAAGGCCACGGGCTCTATCATCGAGTCCAGTCTCGACAAGGGTCGTGGCTACATCTCTACGGTGCTTGTCAGCAACGGTACGTTGCGTCAGGGCGACATCGTTATCGCCGGTACGGCCTGGGGCAAGATCAAGGCCATGTTCAACGAGCGCAACCAGCGCATCGAGCAGGCCGGACCCGCTGAGCCCGCCATCATCCTGGGCCTGAACGGTGCACCCACCGCAGGCGATTCGTTCCATGTGATGGAGAGCGAGCAGGAGGCACGCGACATTGCCAACAAGCGCACGCAGCTGCAGCGCGAGCAGTCGCTCCGCACCACGAAGACCGTGGGTCTCGACGAAATCTCCCACCGCATTGCCTTGGGCGAGTTCCATGAGCTGAACATCATCGTCAAGGGCGATACCGACGGCTCTATCGAGGCTCTCTCCGACTCGTTCATCAAGCTCTCCACGGAGAAAGTTCAGGTCAACGTCATCTCTAAGGCCGTGGGCCAGATTTCCGAGAACGACGTCATGCTGGCTTCGGCTTCCGATGCCATCATCGTGGGCTTCCAGGTGCGTCCCAGTGCCGATGCCCGCAAGCTGGCCGAGCGCGAGGGCGTTGAAATCAATACCTACTCCATCATCTACGACGCTATCGACGAGGTGAAGAGCACCATGCAAGGCATGCTCGACAAGGTGAAGAAGGAAATCATCACTGGCCTGGTCGAGGTGAAGCAGGTGTTCAAGATCTCGAAGGTGGGCACCGTTGCCGGCGGTCTGGTCACCGAGGGCAAGGTTCACAACAAGGACAAGGCTCGCGTCATCCGCGATGGTATCGTGGTCCATACTGCCAATATCGATGCGCTGAAGCGCTACAAGGACGATGCCAAGGAAGTGGCTACGGGCTTGGAGTGTGGCCTCTCGCTGGTCAACTTCAACGATATTCAGGTGGGCGATATGATTGAGACCTTCACCGAGATTGAGGTCGAACAGAAACTGTAATGAGTAATAGCAGTAATAATGAGTTTGTCCGTCGGGTAGCCGAACAGAAGTACGAGTTCGGCTTCACCACCGACGTCCATACCGAGATTATTCCCGTGGGGCTCAACGAGGATGTCGTGCGCCTCATTTCTCAGAAAAAGGGCGAGCCGGCCTGGATGCTCGACTTCCGCCTGAAGGCTTTCCGCTACTGGCGGGAACAGACCGAGCCCAAGTGGGGACACGTACACGTTCCTCCCATCGACTATCAGGCCATCAGCTACTATGCCGACCCCACGGCTAAGAAATCCACCCAGTCTTCGGATGCTCCCGATGGTATTGATCCTGAATTGGAGAAGACCTTCGACAAGTTAGGCATTCCCCTTGAGGAGCGGCTGGCACTGAGTGGCAACACCGCCGTCGATGCCATCATGGACTCCGTGTCGGTGAAGACCACGTTCAAGGACGTGTTGCGCGAGAAAGGCGTCATCTTCTGCTCCATCGGCGAGGCCATCAAGGAGCATGGCGACCTTGTACGCCAGTATCTGGGCACCGTCGTGCCCTACAAGGACAATTTCTTTGCTGCCCTCAATTCGGCCGTGTTCAGCGACGGCTCCTTTGTCTATATTCCCAAGGGCGTCCGCTGCCCCATGGAACTCAGTTCCTATTTCCGCATCAATGCCCGCGGAACGGGCCAGTTCGAGCGCACACTCATCGTGGCCGACGACGATTCCTACGTCAGCTACTTGGAGGGCTGTACTGCCCCCATGCGCGACGAGAACCAGCTGCATGCCGCCATTGTCGAGATTGTCGTGATGGACAGGGCCGAGGTGAAGTACTCCACCGTGCAGAACTGGTATCCCGGCGACGAGCAGGGGCGTGGCGGAGTGCTGAATCTCGTCACCAAGCGGGGCGACTTGCGAGGCGAAGGCTCCAAGCTGTCGTGGACGCAGGTGGAGACGGGCAGTGCCATCACCTGGAAATATCCTTCCTGCCTGTTGCGGGGCGACAACTCGCAGGCTGAGTTCTACAGCGTGGCCGTGACCAACCACTATCAGGAGGCCGACACGGGCACGAAGATGATTCATTTAGGACGTAACACCAAGTCGACCATCATTTCCAAGGGTATCTCGGCCGGCCACTCCCAGAACTCCTACCGTGGCCTGGTGCGTGCAGCCGCCACAGCCGAGAACGCCCGCAACTATTCGTCTTGCGACTCGCTGCTGTTGGGCAGCCATTGCGGTGCCCACACCTTCCCCTACATGGATGTGAAGAACTCCACGGCCATTTTCGAGCACGAGGCTACGACATCGAAGATTTCCGAGGATCAGCTCTTCTATTGCAACCAGCGTGGCATCCCTACCGAGCAGGCCGTTGGTCTCATCGTCAATGGCTACGCCAAGGATGTGCTCAACAAACTCCCGATGGAGTTTGCCGTTGAGGCTCGCAAGTTGCTCAGTGTCTCACTCGAAGGCACCGTAGGGTGAATGAATGTCTCGTCACACCCGGGGTAAACATTAGTCTCACCCAGTCGAAGCATTTATCACACCTTGATGTATGTATAATCACACTGTAATTAATCATTAATCACAGTGTGATTAATGTTTCATTGAGGTGTGATTAATGCTCCGTCAGGTTGTGATGAAAGCTCCGTCAGGGTCTGACGGAATATTACTCGCGAAATCGACGGTAGGGGGGAGCGAAAGGGAGGGCGGCATCCGTCAGCCGTGGCTTTCGGGATGCCGCCCTCCTTGGGCTTGGCTCAGTCGGATTTGCCAAGCGTCACCCTGCGGGATGCCGGGCGGCAAATCCGACTGAGCGGATAGGGAACGATTCTAACGGAGCGGCTTTCACTCAGATTCAGTCGATTCAGTCAATTCCGACGTCACATCACAGCCGTTCACTTCCAAGCGGACAAAGCAGGGAGGTACGTAAGGGTCCCACCAATTATCTTGAAAAATATGTGCCACCCCTGGACCATACCATTGCGTATATGTTTTGGTTTCCATATTGAAGGTGACTTGGAATCCATTCTGTTCCCAATCATCTTCAAGACCAGCGTAACCCTCACCCCAATTCTGCTTGAATATAAGGATGTTTTCGTCGTCCTCATCAAGGATAAGTTGCTTGGCATAGTTAGCATCCGATGCTATATATCCCTCGCCACTAACCAATACGAACATTTCATCACCATAATCCCCCGTGTTGTAGAACGTGCAAGACTGGTTTGCATAATATTGATGATTGAAATACACCGTCACATACGCGCCTTCTTTCAAGGCATCGGTCAGTGGAACCTTTGGCGTCCCCTTCACGTTGTACACCTTGGCTTTGAGCTCCAGGCCGTCGGTAGCGAAGTAGATGGGTTCACTGCCGCCAATCGTCACCCAGGCGTTGCTGAGCTCGGTGCCTGCTCGAATGGGGAGCACGAACTTGGCCTTTTTGACACCGCCTTCGGTCACGATGGGTACATCGCCCGAGCCCATGAGCGCGACGTCGTAGTTGTAGACTTCGGCATAGGCCTCTTCGTCAGGATAGGCATTCATGGTAATCTCGAAGTTGAGGAAGGCGGTCCGCTGGGTCAGCGTGAAGGTCCTTGCGACGTAGCGCGATGTGCACTTCAGTAGGCTGTACTGCTGCACGGCGTCGCTCACGCTGGAGCAGAAGTTCTCACTTAAGTTCACGAAGACGTCTCCGTATTCGTCGATACGTATCTGTTCGCCATTCTTCTGCTGTGCGCTGACGAGGGTGGCGGTCAGCTTGAGGGTGTCGACGGGAGTGCCGCTGCCCGAATAGGTCAGTTCGCCCGAGAAGGTGGCATCGCTGGATTTGCCCTCGTCGCCGGCCTGCAGGTCGAGCACGCCCTGAATGTTCTCGCCTCAGATGTAGAGCTTGTCGCCCGTGGCGAAGCGGAGCGTCTTGTTGTCGCTATCCACGGTGGCGCGGGTGGTGGCCTTGTCGCCGCCCACGGTCACGGTGTAGGGGATGGTCTTTGTCGTCGAGGGAGCCACGGGGGCCTCCGTCGTGTCGTTGTCGTCGCTGCTGCAGGCAGTCATCATGAGGGCGGCGGTCATCGACAGCGCAGCCCATAGCAATTTCTTTGTCTTCATTGTCATCTTCTGTTTTAATGGGTTCATACTACAGGTCTTACTCATCCCAAAGGTCTTCCTCAAACCCAGAGAACGACCTGGATGAGCTTGCCGGTGTCAGGTCTTCTGGATCCTCCATTGCTTTGATGCTGGTTCCATTAGGGCTGGCAACCAGAATCGGGGTTTCTACATCAGCCTCGATGGCTTCCGTCATCGGTTTCTGATACTTTTTTCTTTTCATGATTAAATCTGATTATTTTTGTTGTTAATGAATAAAGAAATGATGTTTATAGACTGTCGAGGGGGATGAGCTGGTACTCCTTCTCCACGTCCACGTCGTCGGTGGGCTTGACCGGCACGCCCTTGAGGGCGAGGCAGAGGCCGCCGGCCTTCTGGGCCTTCTTGTCGGTGGAGAGGATGCGCGTGGGCTGGTCGGGGTCGATGGCCAGCAGGGCCTTGCCTGTGCGTCGATGCTCGGCACTAATGTTACGGGAATTTCCATAAGCGTGATTTTTTTTATTTGTTAAACAATTGAGTTAGAATATCGTTCTCTGTGGGGTACATCGATGGCTTTCCCAGATGCAGGGAGCGCGATGTGGGGTACATCGGAGGCTTTCCCATGTGCAGGGAGCGCGATGTGGGGTACATCGAGGGCATTCCCATACGCAGGGAGCACGATGTGGGGTATATCGAGGGCTTTCGACAAGGCACGCAGCAGCCCCGCTGTGGGACTTCTGCGTGCCTTGTGGACACATTTCGCCTCGGCGCCCTTTTCCGCGCCTGTAGCCGATTTTAGGGGGTGGTAACTATGCCGCTCACTACCAAGCAGTTACGACCGCTCAGAGTCAGGATCCGGGCGGTGTCGGGAGTGTGGGGTATGTGGAGGTAGCGGGGCATGAGTGGATCAGAGAGTGATTATTATTCTACATCCATCATATCGAAAAACATAAGCCGCGTATGTTCATCTTCTTCTTTCTTGGTAAGTTCTTGGAAACCGTTCTTGCGGTAAAACTCTATGGCCGACAGGTATGCATCAACGGTAATGTAACGAAAAGCAGACTGATTTTGGCCGACATTAAGCCGCTCTTTCAACTTGTTCATCAGCCAAGTGCCAACGCTCTGCCCGTGATAGTCCACGGAAACTGCAAAACGTCCTACCTTGATGCACGGATAACTGCGAAACTGCTTGCTGACAGGAAACTTTGCCCGAATCTTCTTCCATCGACTGCCCGTAATCTCGCTGCGGCTGATACGGTCGTTTAGCAGGCAGAAATAAGCAGCAATACGTCCTTCGTCTTCAAGAATGAACGTATTGGCAATGCGAAGTTCCTGTGCGTGCTTTGCATCGTCGAGCAGGAACCTGTTAAGGTCATCGTCGCCACAGTCAAAAGCGACGAGCGGATAAGCGGGCGTAAGGGGAACGAGTTGCATAGCCTACCAGCACCATTGAATATGTTTACTGGCCTCAGCCACTTGTTCCTGGAACTTCCTGCGAGCCTCGGCTCGCTCTTCAGGAGTTCTATTCTCCACCTCCAGCCTTCGCATCTCGAAGTTGAAGGCATCCTCGCCCTTCAGCACGGGGGTTTCTCTGATAGGTCTTGCCATAACAAATACGTATTTGAGTTTGAATTTCGGTTCAAAGGTACGAAAAGTTTGCGTAATACGAGCTGTTTGCGGGTTAAAAATGCGAAAAGCGGGCTAAAGTGTTGCGTTTTGTCATTTATCGACGCCTTCAGCGTCATTTGCGGACATAATGCTGATACCTTGATTTGAATGAAAGAGAAAATGCCAGGACGAGGCTTTAGGCAAACTTCGTCCTGGCACGGAAAACACGATAGGTCTTGGTCCTTTTTACTTCAGCAGTTCTTCCGGATAGGTTGGCATGGCCCCATTCTGGGTGCAGACGTATGCGGAGACCTGCACGGCGGTACGATGGGCCTCAGATACGGACTTGCCATTGAGGATGCTGCCCACGAAGGAGCCGGTGAACGAGTCGCCTGCGCCTACGGTGTCGGCCACCTTCACTTTCGGTGTCTCCTGGAACGACACATGGCCGGGCGTGAAGACGTAGGAGCCATTGGTGCCGCAGGTGAGAACCAGCATGTCGAGGTTGTACTTGCCCAGGATGAGCCAGCACTTGTTCTCGATGTCGAGACCGGGATAGCCGAACATACGACCGATGAGTACCAGTTCCTCGTCGTTGATCTTCAGGATGTTGCAACGCTGGAACGACTCGCGCAGAATCTCCTGCGTATAGAACTGCTGGCGCAGGTTGATGTCGAAGATCTTCAGGCAGTCGTGGGGGGTAGCGTCGAGGAACTTCTGGATGGTGGTGCGGCTGACCACGTTGCGCTGGGCCAGCGAGCCAAAGCAGACGGCGCGGCAGTTGCGGGCAATCTGGGCGATGTCGTCGTCGAAGGGGATGTTGTCCCAGGCCACGTTCTCTTTGATGTCATACGTGGGGATGCCCTGCTCGTCGAGCTGCACCTGCACGGTGCCAGTGGGATAGGGCACGCGGGGCAGCAGGTCGTTCAGCCCGTGCTCCCTCAGAGCCTCGATGGTCTCGTCGGCCAGTTTGTCCTCGCCGAGTGCGCTCACGGCGATGGTGTTGTCCATGCCGAGGAACTGTCCGGCATGATAGGCGAAGTTGGCGGGTGCGCCACCCAGTTTCTTACCTTCGGGAAGTACATCCCACAGGACTTCTCCGAGTCCTACTACATAACGTTTTGTTTCCATTTCTTAGTTGTTTAGGGTTTTTGTCGTTTGGTGGTTTGGGGAGTTTTTTTGTCGTTTGGTGGTTTGGTCGTTTGGTGGTTTGGGGAGGGGGTTTGTCGTTTGGTGGTTTGGTCGTTTGGTGGTTTGGGGATAATAGTTTTGCCGACTGGGAGTGACTTTCCTAAACGACCAGACGACCAATCCCCTAAACCACTAAATTTCCTAAACGACCAGACGACCAATCCCCTAAACCACTAAATTTTTTTGATATACGTAAAGAGATAGACGACGCCCACGGCCATGACGAGCACGGCACCGGCCTGCCCCATGGCGTCGCTGGCCAAGCCCATGAAGAGCGGGAAGATGGTGCCGCCGAAGAGGCCCATGATCATCAGGCCCGACACCTCGTTCTGCTTTGTGGGCATTGACTCGAGTGCGGTGGCGAAGCACATGGAGAATACGTTAGAGTTGCCGTAGCCCACGAGGGCAATGGCTGCATAAAGCATCCACTTTTCCGTTCCGATGAACAGGCCGCACATTGACAAAGCCATCATCAGCACAGAGATGATGAAGAATGTACGCATCTTCAGCGCACGGAGGAAGAACGAGCCTGTCAGGCAGCCGATGGTACGGAAGATGAAGTAGAGCGAGGTGGCGAAGGCAGCCTCGTTGAGCGTCATGCCCAGCCGTTCCATCAGGATCTTGGGGGCAGTCGTGTTTGTGCCCACGTCGATACCCACATGGCACATGATGCCGAGGAACGACAGCAGCACGATGGGCGTGCCCAACAGCTTGAAGCACTCCACGAAGGTGGAAGGCTTGCCCTCAACAGGCGGCTCCTCGATGGGAGTGACGAAGAGCAGGATGGTGGAGAGGGTGCCGACAACGAGGAAGATGCCAAACAGAATGCGCCAGTTCAGGCCGAACTCGGGGATGGCCATCGTGGCACCCCACATGGCGAGGTAAGGAGCCGAGAACGAGGCGATGGCCTTGATGAACTGCCCGAAGGTCAGCGTCGAAGCGAGGTTGCCGCCCCCCATCACGGTCGATACCAGCGGGTTGAGCGACGTCTGCATCAGGGCATTGCCAATGCCCAGCAAGGAGAATGCCACGAGCATGATGCCGAACGACTCGCCGAACAGCGGCAGCAGCAGCGACACGACGGTCACTACGAGCGAGAGCAACACCGTTTTCTTGCGTCCGATCTTGTTCATCAGCATGCCCGTGGGCACACTGAAGATAAGGAACCAGAAGAATACGAGCGAGGGAAACACGTTGGCCACAGAGTCGCTCAGCGCGAGGTCTTCCTTCACATAGTTAGAGGCAATGCCCACCAGATCCACGAAGCCCATGCAGAAGAAGCAGAGCATTACGGGGATGAGATAAAGAGTTTTGTTTTGACTACCCATATTGCTTTAGTTTGATTGTATTGTAAGGCTCTGAGGGGAACACGAGGTTGGTCATGGCCATCTTGCCGTCGGCATCGAAAGCCTCGATGGAGCAGCGGTCGATGAACAGGCGCAGCTGCTTGATCTGGCCGTAGGTGGGAGCTGTGGTGACGCAGGGGAAGGCCTCGCTGAAGCTCACGTCGCCGCTCTTCGTGCGGTCCATGCAGAACGTCTGCTTGGCTGCGTCGTATTTCATGATGACCTGCTCGCCCTTGGCGTTCGACAGCACGATCTCTGCCTGTCCCTTCACGTCGACCAGGATTTCGCAGGCCTCCGTGGGCTTCTTCGCCTTGGCACCGCGCACGGCCAGCATCTCCTTCGAGGGCACCACGCTGACGTAGGTCTCCTCGCCGCAGGTGAACAGGCCGAGGTCGCGGGGAATGCTGTTGGCCGAGCGGAACTGCTTCGTGGGCACCTGGTTGGCATACTGCCAGTTCGACATCCACGCCAGCACGGTGTGGCGGTTGTCGGGAGCATTGTAGAACGAGACGGTGGCATAGTGGTCTTTGCCGTAGTCCAGCCACTTCGTCACCTTCGGCATCGACTCGCAGGTGAACTTATGGCCGTCGAACTGGCCGACGAAATACTGCGTGGCCGAGCCGCCAAAGGGACCGCCGGGGTTGATGTTGCACAGCAGCACCCACTTTTTGGCCGTTTGGTCGTTTGGTTGTTTGGTTGTTTGGGTAAGAGGGAAGAGGTCGGGGCACTCCCATACGCCGCCGTGGTTACCATACTCCTGGCCGAACGACGACTCATATTTCCATTGCTTGAGGTCGGCAGAGGAGTAGAGCTGCATCTCCTGCCCCACGGCCAGGATCATCACCCAGCGTTTCGTCGGCTCGTACCAGAACACGTTGGGGTCGCGGAAGTCGGGCTTGTCGGAGGTGATGACGGGGTTGCCTTCATATTTCTTGAAGGTGCGGCCATTGTCTTTCGATATGGCCATTGACTGCGTCTGATGGTGTCCGGCAGAGGTGTAGAAAGCTACCACCTCGTTGCCGTTGGTGATGCACGAACCGCTGAAGATGCTGCCTAACCAGTCGGGCTCGAAGGTCATGGGCTGTGCCTCCCAGTGAACCAGGTCCTTCGTCGTGGAGTGGCCCCAGTGCATGTTCTCCCACTGCGAGCCGTAGGGGTTCCACTGGTAGTAGAGGTGCCACACGCCGTCCTTGTAGAACATTCCGTTGGGGTCGTTCATCCATCCATACACAGGCGTGTGGTGATATAGCGGGCGGAAATGCTCGCGGTTGGCCGTGTCGAACACGTCGGAGAACTTGATTTCCTTCCAGCACACAAACTCGCCCACGGCCCCTTTCTGGCGGCGGTCGCCCCGGAATTCGATGTCCAGCAGGCGCGAGCCCTTCAGCTCGTAGGGCACGTAGTAGTCCACGCGGTCAATGGCCAGCTTCACGTTGATGCGCTGCACCATCTCGTTACGACCGTCAAGCACGGCAATAGCGGCAATCTCCTCGTTCTCCTGGACGGGCAGCAGTACGTACTTCTTGTCCTGGGCTGCCCGCACCATAGCGTGCTTCTCGCCCAGTACCATCGGCGTTACCTGTGCCCACACCGTAGTGAGCGTTGTCATCGCCATCAGTGTCAACAATAGTTTCTTCATTGTTCTTGTTTTTAGTTATTAAAAGTAAAAATGTGCTGCAAATATACTCTATTCCTTTGGTACAGACTGTAAATAATGATACAAAGATTTAAAAAAAACGTTCATTGCAACAAAATTTGGTACAATGAACGCTTTTTTAGAAGTAAATGATACTGATTCGCATGATGGTTCTATCCACGACACACTCCTGCCGTTTCTCCGGCTCGGGTGAAATGTTTTACATTTTCTAGGAAACAGTCCATCCAGCGCAAGCAACTGCTGAACGCCGGGTGGCAATTTGTCGAGAACGACAGCAATTTCACACGTGCCACAACTGTCAGCCTTCCCCACGACTGGAGCATACTCCACCGCTTCGACCGTGAGGCCCCCGCAGGCGGCGGTGGCGGCTACCTGGCCACCGGCAAGGGCTGGTATCGGCGCACACTCACTCTGAGCCGTGACTACGTGGACAAGAAGGTGCGCCTCTACGGGAAAGTTGAATAAAACAGTTGTTTTTTCTTGTTTTCTTTGGTTTTGTTTTGTTTTTCTTTCAGACGCGAAGCGTATAATAATTGGCTTGCGCAGAAAAGAATGAATTAAAAGAAATTGGAATAATAAGAATAATTGGCTTGCGCCGTAGGCATTATTATTCTTATTATTCCAATTTCTTTTAAATAAGACAAATCCGATTTCTTTTAAATAGATGATTAAAGTGTGCGGAACTGTGCCTTGCAGGTGGCGCCTGAGACGGTGAGGCTGTTGTAGATGGTCTGCGGGAACACCAGGTTCGTCATGCTCATGGTGCCCTGCTGTGTGAAGATTTCCACAGACGACTGGTCTACAAAGATGTCGAGCGTCACCTCATTGCCCTCCACGCACAGGGGCGCGCTCATCGAGGGGATGGAGAATGTGCCGTTGAAGGCCGTTGCGCCCGACTTTGCGTTGCGGTGGGCTGTCAGCGTTCCTGCCGAGGGGCTGATGTCGAATGAGAACGTCTCGTCGGCATCGTTGGAGAGCGTGATGGTGGTGGCTCTGTCCAAGGCGATGGTCAGTCGCAGCTGATAAGCATCCTTATGGGCGTTGGGAGTGAATAGCGAGGTGTTTGGCGTGACGTCCTTCCACTGTCCGGCTATCTGGTCTATCTCCTTGACCACGGTGCTGCAAAGCAGGGGCTTGCCGTCATATTCCGTCAGCTTCAGCTCGCGGGGCAGGGTCATGGCTGAGCGCCAGGGCGAGCAGGGCACTGCACCGGCATACGACCAGTTGTTCATCCACCCAATCATGATGCGGCGGTCGCCGGTGTTGCTCCAGGTGACGCCAGCGTAGTTGTCCATGCCGTAGTCGAGCCAGAGGGGATATTCGCGCTCGTCGGGAGTGAACGTCGTGCCGTCGAACTGGCCGGTGAAATACATCATGCCCGAACCCACCAGGGGGCCGCCGGGGTTGACGCTGACGAGCAGTACCCACTTAGTTGGTCGTTTGGTTGTTTGGTTGTTTGGTTGTTTGGGGATATTAGTAACTTCTCCTAAACGACTAAACGACGAATCTCCCAAACCACCAAGTTCCATCTCAATCAGGTCGGGGCACTCCCACTGCAGGCTGGGCCTGCCTTTCAGTTCGGTGACGAAAGTGCTGAGGTGGCGCCACGTCTTCAGGTCGGTGCTGCCGTAGAACTCCACGCCCATCTTCCATCCCTTGGCGAGGGCCATGACCCACTGCTTGCTCTCAGCGTGCCAGAACACCTTGGGGTCGCGCAGGTTGTCATCGTCGTTCTTGATGACGGGGTTGGCCGTGTAGCGGGTGAAGCTCTTGCCGCCGTCGGTGCTGTAGGCCATGCTCTGCTGCTGCTTCCCGGCCACGTCGCCGGTCTCGCCCGCCGAGGTGTAGAGGGCCACCATCGCGTTGGCTCCGAAGCCGGCGGTATTGTCCTTGTCGATGACGCACGAGCCACTGAAGATGGCGCCCAGTTCGTCGCGCATCAGGGCCACGGGCTGTTCCGTCCAGTGCATGAGGTCGGTCGAAGTGGCGTGGCCCCACGACATGTTGCCCCAGTCGTTGCCCTGCGGGTTGTACTGGTAGAAGAGGTGATACACGCCGTCGGCATAGACCATGCCGTTGGGATCGTTCATCCAGTTCTTGGCGGGGGTGAAGTGAATCTGGGGGCGGAACTGCTCGTCGTAGCCGGCCTGCGTTGTCGGCTCGTCGGGCTTGACAGGGGTTTCCTCCTTCGGGTCGTCGATGAGCGGGTTGTAGTCCTGCTTGGGATCGTCGCTGGAACAGGAGGTGAGGGTTGCTGTGGCACAGCAACAAACTAAACAGATGGCGGGAAGATAATGCTTTGGTCTCGTCATGGGAATCTTATTTTCTTTTGGGTGGGAAAAAATCGCTCCCCTCCGTTTTTGAAGGGAGAGGAGCGGTTAGTCATATCAGCGTGTCTTCAGATATTCCAGAGAGTTCTTGGCCAGCGTGAGCACGTTGTCCTGATAGATGTTGTTCTTCGGGTGTGCGCTCTTGTCGGGCGTGCCGTCGGCGTTCTTCATGGAGAACTCGCAGCCGCCGTTACCGATGCAGAGCAGGGTGCCCTTGAAGTCGGTGTTGCCCTGCTGGGCCTCCCACACGTTCATCTGGCTCACCCACCATATCTGGCTGTCCCACGTGCCGAGCGGATAGATGCCGTAGGTCTGCGTACACTGTGCGTAGCAAGCCTCCTCCTGGTTGCCGATGCCGGTCCAGAGCGAGGGCAGGTTGAAGTACAGGCAGTTGTGGTCCTCCGTCCAGCCCGGGCCCTTGAAGGCAATGAGCTTCGTGTCGGGTGTGGTCTCCACCTCCAAGCCCTTGTAGATGGGGTGGGTGGAGTGGTCTTTCTTGAACTTGTGGTCGGGGTTCAGCTCTACTGCCATCTTCCACACGTCGTTGTTGATGCCGCCGATGCCGGAGCCGAAGGCGTGGTCGTTGCTCTTCATCTCGTCGAGACTGATGCGTCCCAGATGACCGGCGTAGACGGTGGCGTGGCTCCAGAGGAGCAGCGAGCCGCCCTGACGATACCACTCCCGGACGACGGGTGTGGCAGCCTCTACCACGGCGGGGATGTTCCACACGTCGGCCTCGGAGACACCCTCCAGGTCGCGCAGCCAGAAGAGCACGCGGAACGGATCAATCACATTGGCCGAAGTAATTGTGCTGAAGGGCACGAACTGGGCGGTGGGATAGTTCTCGTGGAGCCAGAGCCATGCCGAAGCCTCGTCGTCGTCGCCGTCGGCAATGAGCTGCTCGGGCGTGTCGTAGATGCTGAGGAAACCTATGGCCGTCTTACCGATGCGCAGCGAAGAAGCGGTGGAGAGCGAGGTGCCCTTGGCGTTCACAGCCACGAGGATAACGTCCCAGATGTCGCCCGTCTGCACGTTGGGGATGGTGAAGCTGGTGGCAGAGCCGGGCAGCGTCTCATTGATGTTCTGCTTGCCGTTGGTGGCGGTCAGCTTGATGTTATCGGCATCAGCAGCCTTGTTCCACTCTACCAGGGCGTCGTAGCCGCCTGCCTTGTCAACCTGACGCATCTGCACGCCGGTGATGCTTGTGGCACCCTCGCGAGTGTAGCTCTTGACCACACCCATTGAGATGTTGCCGTCGGCAGCGACTTTGAACACATACTCGAAGGGTACGTTGGTGGGTACGCTCTTGTGAGTGAAGGAGTTTCCGCTAACGGTCTCGATACCCGAGACTGTGCCGTTGCGATAGGTCGTCACTTGCATCTGTGCGCCGTCCTGTGCGGGCCATGTCCAGGTGTAGTCGTCGCCGACGAGCTGGCCGGTAATCTGTGAGGCGTCGGGAGCCTGTAGTTTCATGGCCTCGCGCTCAATGTCCTTGTCCTGGCAGCTTGTCAGCACTGCGGTGGTTCCGCAGCATACTGTACAAGCAAGGATGAATTGAAATATCTTGGTTTTCATAATCTTCAATTATCAATTTTCATTTTTCAAACTATAATCCTTAATTGTAGCCCTTGTTCTGGGTATAGAGTCCGGGCACGTAGTAGAGCTGGATGTAAGGCAGCGGGAAGTACTCGTTCTTGGCGGGCGTGAAGTGTGCGTCCTTGTAGTACTGGGCGTAGGTCTGTCCGTCATAAACCACATCTTTCTCCTTCTCGAAGAAGGCGTTGAGCGTCTTCGAGGCAATGCCCCAGCGGCGCAGGTCGAAGTATCGGCCTCCCTCCATGGCCATCTCCAGGCGGCGTTCCCACTGCAGGCACTTCCGGGCCTGTTCCTGCGTGGAGAAGTAGGTGGCGGGGTAGAGTGCTATCTCGCACTGGTCGGCAGCGTAGGCGATGTGCTTGGCCACCGAGTTCTTGGCACGCTGGCGGATGTCGTTGATGATGGTGCGGGCTTCTTCGAGCGAACCGGTCTCGATGAGGGCCTCGGCACGCATGAGCATCACGTCAGTGTAGCGCAGCACGTAGTCGTTCATGGCAAAGGCCTGCCAGGGGTTGTCGAAGGTCTCGCCCTTTGAGCGCTGAGGCACCTCCTTCAGCGAGGCATAGTAACCGTAGGTGTTGGGCGTGCGGCTGTTGTCCTTGGTCATGGTGAATTCAGCCTCGTACTTGTAGGGGAAGGTGGGCATACCCACGGTATGGAAGAGACGCGGATCCCATTTCTGGGCGTTGGGCACGCCGTTGATGGGGTAGGCGGTCGTGTTGTTATAGTCGTCGAACATGGGCAGTCCGTCGCGGGTCTTGAAGGCGTTGACGAGGTTCTGTGTGGGCTTGTGGAAGTCCCATCCGCACGACCACATCTGCCAGCATCCGTTCAGCATGTTGCTCCAGTTGGCGCGGCCATAGAGCGTGTTGTCGTCCTGATAGTCGGAGTGCTGCACGGCGAAGACGCTCTCCTTCGAGTTCTTGTACTCGGGCAGGAAGATGTCGCCGAAGTCCTCCAAGTAGCCATACTGCGAGTTCTTCACATCGTTGGTGTACTTCACCACTTCCTGCATGTACTGCTTGTTGATGTGGCCCACACCGGTGGCCTCCTCATAGCCATTGCCCCATGCCATGGTGAGGTAGCACTTGGCCAGATAGGCTGCGGCGGCAATCTTGTTGGCGCGTCCGCCTTCCTGTTGCTGTGTGGGGAGCACGTCATAGGCGGCCTTGAAGTCGGCAATGATTTTCTCCATCAGCTCCTCGTGGGTGAACTCGTCGTTGGGGCGCTGCTCCTCGGTGTGGTTCTTGTAAGCCTCCTCGTCAATCCAGGGCACCTGGTTCCACAGCTGCACGAGCTTGAAGTAGAAGTGGGCGCGCAGGAAGCGAACCTCGCCCTCGCGAATCTTGCGTGTCTGCTCGTCCATCGTGCTGGCGTGTTCGGCCAGCGAGACGAGTGCGCGGTTGCAGCGTGAGATGGAGCAGTAGAAGTGATACCACAGCTCGTCCATGTGGTCGGGAGTCGATGCCGTCAGCGTAGACCACACCTCAACGGGGTGATAGTTGGTGTCGGTGGTGCCCGAGCCGCCCTTCATGGCATCGTCGGACGACACATCGCCGTAGGGCCAGAGGTTAAAGGGATAGGTGTACCAGTCGTCGCCCAGCTTGGCGTATGCGGCGGTGACCATCTCGTCGGGCTGGCTCATTGCGAGGCCTTCGCTGATGACGCCCTTCGGGTCGACGTCGATGAAATCGTTGCAGCTTGTGAGGGCTGCCGTTGCGACGAAGCCGCAACCTACTGCGAAACCGAGAAATATATTTTTGATATTCTGTTTCATATTCTTTGTTTTTTCTTTATTGTGCGGTAGCAAATTCTTCACTTTTCACTCTTCACTCTTCACTTAAAAACTTGTTTGGATTCCGAATGAGAGGCTGGTGCTGTTAGGATACATCCAACGGGGGTTCTCGGGGTCGCTGCAGGTGAGCGAGCTGCTCTTGATGGTGAGCAGGTTGTGGCCGGAGACATAGACACGCGCACTGCTCATGTGAACTTTCTTCAAGAGCTTCTCGGGCAGGTTGTATCCAATCTGCACCTGGCGCAGCTTGCCGTAGGAGCCGTTCTCCACGAAATAGGTTGAGGTGCGGTTCTCGTTGCCCACGTTGTTGGTGGTCAGAGCGGGAATGTCGCTGCCGGTGTTGGCCGTTGTCCAGGCACCGAGCATACGGTTGCCCTTGTTCGAGCCTGCGTCGGTGATGCTGTAGAAGTCGGTCTGGAACTTCTGGTCGTTATAGACATCCTGTCCGGCCACGCCCTGCCAGAACATCGAGAAGTCGAAGTCCTTGTAGCCGAGTTCGAAATTCAGGCCCCAAGAGAAGTTGGGCACGGGGTTGAAGATCCAGGTCTGGTCCTGCTCGTTGATGATGCCGTTTCCGTCGAGGTCGGCATACTTCAGGCCGCCCACGCGGGCGTTCTCCTGTCCGCTGGCCAGCACCTCCTCACGGTTCTGGAACAGTCCGTCGACCACATAGCCCACGATGGAGCCGTAAGGCTTCTTGGCCTCCACGAGGTTCTCCTTGGCCGTATGCACGTAGGAGCCAGTAGTTGTCTCGGGCAGGTAGGTTACGCGCTGGCGGAAGAAGTCGAGGTTGCCGTTCACGTTGTAGCGCAGGCCGAAGTCGGTGGTGCCCCGGTAGCCCACAGCGAACTCCATACCCCAGTTGCGCAGGCTCGGGCCGTTGAGCCACGAGGCGCCGCCTTCACCCATCGAGCCGAGGTAGGCGGGGTTGATGAGCATGTCCTTCACATTCTTTATATAGGCATCCACAGTACCGTAGAGACTGCTGCCGAAGAGGGTGAAGTCGAGACCGAAGTTATACTGCTCGGTGGTCTCCCACTTCAGGTTGTCGTTCTGGGCCTGTGTTGCGCGGAAGCCAGAGGGGAAGATGCCACTGCCTTGCAGTGCCAGGTCGTAGGCCGTCGACTCGTTGCGTCCGCCGCCGTAGGTGGCAGCATAGAGGCCGTAGCGGGCGTAGTTGGAGATGGCCTGGTTACCAGTCTCACCCCAAGAGACACGCAGCTTCAGGTCGTTGATCCAGTCTTGGTTCAGCTGCTGCGAGATACGATAGCCCAGCGTGGCAGCGGGGAACGTACCGTAGCGGTTGTTCTCGCCGAAGCGGCTCGAACCGTCGCGACGGATGGTGAACGAGGCGAGCAGCAGCTCCTTCCAGTTATAGTCCAGTTTGCCGAAGAACGACACGAGGTTGTAGCCCTCCTCAATACCGCCTGCACGCTGTGTGCCGGTGGCAGCATCGGGCCACATGTAGTCGTAGTTCTCGAGTGCGAACATCTGTGCGTAGGCCGAAGCACGGTCCTCCACGTCCTTGTGCAGCTCCATACCGGCGAGGACGATGAAGTTGTGGTCGGCACCGATGTTGAAGTCGTAGTTGGCCGTGTTCGACCAAGTCCACTTCGTCGAGGTCTTGTTGCCCAGGTTGGCCGATGGCGTGGAGTTGTTCACCACGTCCGAGTGCCAGGTATAGGTCACGCTGTGGATAAACTCCGACCAGTAGTCAAGACCGAAGTTGGAGCGCAGCGTCAGGCCCTTGATGGGCTGTATGTTCACGTATGCGTTACCGAAGATGCGCCACATCTTCAGGCGGTTGTCGCGGTTGTGGTAGAGTTCGCGCAGGGGGTTCTGGCGGTCGCTCATGCCGCCCACGGGGCCTGAGAAGGTAGTGCCGTCCTCTTCATATACGGGCAGTGTGGGCGACATCTTCAGGGCGTTCTCCAAGGGCTGGCAGTCCACCTGGTTCGAGTAGGTGATGGTGGCGTTTTCGCCCACGGTCACTATCTTGTTCACCTTGTAGCTGGTGTTGATGCGTGCCGACATGCTCTCGAAGTCGGTATATTTCAGGATACCGTTGTTCTTCTTGTAGCCGGCTGAGAACAGTGCCGTAAACTTGTCGGTGGCACCCGAGATAGAGAGGTCGTAGTTCTGCGAGAAACCCGTGCGCGAAATCTCGTCGAGCCAGTCGGTGTCGCTGAAGCGCATGGTCTTCTTCGAGTTGACGTAGCCGCCGTAGAGACCGTTCACCATGAAGTTCTCCATCTGTCCCGTCGCGGGGTTAAAGGCCGAGATGGGTGTGCCGGCATCAGCGTGGAGCGTCAGGCCGTAGTTGTTGGCATACTGCTCGGGGTTCAGGCCGTCGTTCATGGCAGCCTGTGCCATCGAAGTAGCATAGTCGGCCGTGTTGGCCAGGTCCATCATGGTCTGCTTGTTGTAGAACTGTGCGGTGAGGTTGGCCGAGAAGTCCACCTTCACCTTTTCGCTCTTCTTGCCTGAGCGTGTGGTGATGATGATGACACCGTTAGCAGCACGCGAACCGTAGATAGAGGCCGATGCGGCATCCTTCAGTACCTGCATCGACTCGATGTCGTTCATGTTCAGCGTGTTCAGGTTGGTTGTCGTGGGTACGCCGTCGATGATGAAGAGCGGGTCCTGGCTGGAGTTGAACGAGCCGCCGCCACGGATGCGGACGGTACCTGCGCCCACGGGTGAGCCGTTGCTGGTGATGGTCATGCCGGGCACCTTACCCTGCAGGGCACGCATGGGGTCGGTGTCGCTGCTGGTCTTCAGCTCCTTGGTCTGCACCACGGCCACCGAACCGGTGAGGTCGGCCTTGCGCTGTGTCTGGTAGCCAGTCACCACCACCTCGGCCAGTTCCTTGGCGTTGTCCTTCATCTGCACTTTCATGCCGGCCTGGGCAGGCACCTCCTGAGTGTCGAAGCCGATGTAGGAAATGACCAGCATGGTGCCGGCCTTCACCTTCAGCTTGAAATTACCGTCGAAGTCGGTCACGGTGCCGTTCGACGTCCCCTTTTCTTTCACCGTGGCTCCGATGACCCCTTCGCCGAGGTCGTCGACCACCGTTCCCGTAATCTCTGTCTGAGCATACGCGAGCGTACACAGCATCAGAGTTACGAGGCTTAAAAACAATCGTCTTGCTTGTTTCATTTGCTTTGCGTTTTTAGTTAATACTTTGGTCACAAAAATGTGTTGCAAAATTATCATCTCAATATTCAAAAGCCTGTAATTATGCGTTCTTCGATTATGAAAAATGTTTCAAGGTAACAAAATTCTGATAGTGTTTACGATAATTGCTATTTCATGCGCATCTCCATGGGCAGTTTGCCAAACTGCTTTTTGAAACAATTAGAAAAATAGCTGGGCGAATTGAACCCTACATCGAAGGCAATCTCTGCCACGGTCTTGGTGGTGCTGTTGAGCAGGGTGAGCGCTCGCTGCAGCCGCATCTGTCGGAGTAGCTCCACGGGCGAGAGGCCGGTGAGGGTCTTCACCTTGCGGTAGAGCTGCACGCGGCTGATGCCCAGTTGCTCGCCCAGCTCGTCCATTTTCAGGTTGGGGTTGGCCATATTGCCCATAACGGCCTCCTTCAGCTGGTCTATGAAGAGCCTGTCCTGTGTGGTGACCTTCACCTCGGGCGGGGCGGGGGTAGCAGAATTTATGGCAGCAGATGCGGATAGGCCCATACCTTCCCGGCTGTTGAACAGTTGGCGCAGCTGGCGTCGCGAGGCCAGCAGGTTGCAAATGCGGCTGACGAGTACCTCGGCACTGAACGGTTTGGTGAGATAGGCGTCGGCACCGCTCTCGTAGCCCTCCATCTGCTGGCGCTCCTCGCTGCGGGCCGTGAGCAAGATGACGGGTATGTGGCTGGTGATGAAGTTTTCCTTGAGTTGCTTGCACAGCTGAAGGCCGTCCATCACAGGCATCATCACGTCGCTCACGACAAGGTCGGGCACGCTCTCGCGTGCCAGGCGCAGGCCGCTCTGCCCGTCACTGGCCTCTAAGACGTAGAAACGGTCGGCAAGCAGGGTGCGCAGGTATCGGCGCATGTCATCGTTGTCCTCCACGATGAGAATATTGGGCAGTTCGTCGGTGTCGTCCTGGTTGAGCATCTCCAAGTGGTTTTCCAAGACGATATCTTTGGCTCTGCCGGGAGAACCGGCAGACGCAACCGTGGTGTCGCTGATGGTGCTTTGCACCTCGCGCCGGAAGCTGAGAACGTCGGTTACCAGCGCCTCCAGCTGCGACACATTGCGGCCCACGATTTCCAACAGTTCCCGGTCTTTTCCCTTCAGCGATCCCTTTTCTATGAGTTCCTTGATGGGGCCGGCAATCAGTGTCAATGGCGTCTTCAGCTGATGGCTGGCATTAGTGTAGAATCGCGTCTGCTCCTTGTTCAGTGCTTTCTGCTTGCGGTGAGCTGTGCGTATCTGCTTCACCGCCAGCCACGTCACTGCGACAGCCACCACGAGCAGGACGATGAGTAATACGCTTGCCCATATAATCTTTGTCTGCACATGGTATAGCCCGAAGTAGTTGTCCAGTTTCTCCTGTATCACCACCAGGTCTTCGCTCTGGTTCTTCATCTCGTTTGCATAGCGTGCTATCATGCCCGCATTCTGGGGCGTTATGAGCAGGATATTCAGGTAGTTGATGCGCTCGTAGGGCTTGCCGTTCAGAATGTCTAAAGCCAGGCGCACTATTTCCTCGCCGTGGGTGGGATAGACGCAGGTACCGGCGAGCCAGCCCTTCTGCACATATTCTATGCCCTCGTTAGGCAGTCCGTCAACGCCAATAATCTTGATTTTCTGTTCCATTCCCGTCTCGGCCACTGCATGGTGGGCCCCCAGTGCCATAAAGTCGCTATGGCAGAACACGGCATCGGGTATGCGGCCTTCTTCTATTTCCTTTTTCAGTATGTTGCGCGTGTCGTTGTCATCCCAGTTGCTTATGATGCAGCGGTAGTTGACCTCGGGGTGCTGCTTCATAACGGTCTCAAAGCCCTGATGGCGTTCGCGTGCTGGCGAGGTGTTCTGCAGGGCTGCAATCTCCAGTACGTTGTGTCCCTCTGATTCAGCTGCAATCTGCGTAGCGTAGTTAGCCGCCAACTCGCCGATAGCCACATTGCTGCCCCCGATGAAGGCGGTAAAATCGTCGCTGTCCACCATGCGGTCGAAGAGTACGATGGGTATGCCCTTGTCCTTGGCACGCTTCAGCGCTGGCGCTATCTTGTAGTCGTTGGGGGCCACCACTAATAGGTCGATGCCTGCCGCCACCAAACTGTCTATCTGCCGTATCTGATCGTCCGACTGGTCGTAGCAATCCACAATATCTACATCTACGTCCTGGTCGAAGAGGTGTTGTGCAGCCAGCATCTCATTGTTCACCTTGCTGCGCCAAATGCCGACGGAGCATTGCGACACTCCTATTTTATAAATATGGTCTTGTTGAGAGCAGGCTGCCAACAAGACGGAGACTAATAGAATATATAGTGTACGAGCATACATAGGTTTTTGAGTCATTGTTTGATTATTGACACAATCTGTAATTTGATGCAAATTTAGTGAATAAATACCGAACAGGCAAATAAGCATCGAAAAAAAAGACTGTTAAAAAAACGAAATCGCCCAAACGTTGTTGGCATACGTCTGGGCGGTTTCCTGAAAAAAACAGTCTATTACCTAATTATTACAATTAAGACTAATCAAAATTGGCTATTTTGCCAGCTTTTTCTTTCCATCGGAAATATACAGTCCCTTGGCTGGGTGGGCCACACGACGCCCCTGCAGGTCGTAGACCTCATTCTTCTTGCTGTGAGAATGACGAACTGAAGAGATGGCAGTCATGTCTTCATCAGTCAGAATAATCTTGATGCCGGGACATTTGGTCTTGATGACGTCCCAGTCCTCGTTCCAGCGGCCGGCACCACGCACATCAAGCGTCAGGGCATCGGCAGCGAGTTTCGAGGCCAGCACGGCATAGTCGTCGTAAGCCTCGCTGTGCCAGTCGCCGTCCCAGGTGTTCTGGTATGTGCCTTTGCCGATGACACCGGTCACAACCACATCGCCTGTCAGCGAGTTGTCTGGCATGGCGCGAACACCCATGTCGTTCACCATAGGGCCTTCCACCTTGATGTCGTCTATATAAATGGTCTTGCCCTCGCCGTCGGCAGTCTCTTCAAACGGCCAAATGGCCAGCACGTTGTTGCCCGTATCGGTAATTTTCTCGTTCTCAGGACCTACGGCATACTCATAGACCATGACCTGCCATTCGTTTGGCGTGTCGTACCAGCAGATGCGCTTGGCATTGTAGGCCCCATCCTTGCCTTCAAGCTGCACCATTACGTTGTGCTTGTCGGCCATTTTCAGACGGAAGGTTACGCGGCGCAGTCCTTTGAGGTTGGCATCGCCCACGGGGAGTGCCGCATTGTGGTGTTCCTGGTCCCAGCCGCCGGGGTTGTTCTTGAGCGTCACCTTCAGACACTTGTTGCCATTGTCATCAACTACGGTAGGATCTGCACGGTTCCAGAATCCGCCATCGCTTCCCACTTCCTTGTCCTCGCCGTCCCATAGAACGACTTGGGCGTTACACACTGTTGCGGCAAACACGGTTGCCATGAGTAAAAGTTTCTTCATAAAATTTGATTTGGTTTGTGACTAAATGATGTTGGTTACATAATTATTGCATATCCTTCTATTCAGGAATATATTACATTGGCTGATAGAAATCGTTCAATGCAACATTTCTCTGCTGCATTGAACGATTAAAGCCTGAAAGTATGGTGTAGGCGCAGACGTCATTGATGTACATCACGAGGACGGAGTTGTCGGTATAGATGTCGATGTTATAGGTGTTATCGGCAGGCCGCTCGAACCAGTAACCGTCGGCAGCCTCTATGAATCCTTTGCCTTCCTCACCCTCCTGCTCAAAGTTGACCTTGCGATGGTTCTCGTCCTCGGGATTTACCACTATCGTATAGTATTTCTTGGAGTCGGTGCCGCGGACGAAGGAGATTCCGAACTTGTCCCAGTTGTTGGAGGTCTTGACCGTGAAAGAGATGTGATTACAACTACCCAGGCGATTGTAAAGCACGTATGCGTCGTCGCCACTGAGCGTACCATTGCTATAGCCGTTCGACTCCATCACGTTGGCCGATGCCGTCTGTCCGTATTTGGCTGCCATGGCGGGTATGGCTCCGAGCGTCAGCGTGCCGTCACCATGCTGGATAATCTTGTGGCAGACGAGTGCGCCGCTCCAGTTAGGCTCGTTGCCGTCGCCAGCACCTACGTTGACGTTCTTCTCGTGGATGTCGGCTCCCGAGCGGAAAGGACACCATCCCCAGATGAGGCGGTCGGTACCGTTAGAGGCAGTCTTTCCTGCATAGAAGGCGCGGCTGTCGAGTACTCCCTCGTGACCATCGGCAGGCCATTTGGGGCCGTCGTTGAAGCAAGCTTTCAACTCGTCGTAGCTTTTGGCCATCATGTACTTCACCTTGCGGCTCCAGCTGGCTCTGAAGCTCTCGCTGTAGACGAGATACCAGTAGTCGCCCATCTTGAAGATGTCGGGGCACTCGAGCATACGGTCCCATATCATCTTGAAGCGGCCTACGTGTTCCCAGTTCTTCATGTCGCTGCTCTTGAACTCGGCAAAGCAGGGGTCGCCGCCACCGTTGGGATAGGTGGCGATGACCATGTGATAGAGGTTGTCGTCGGCGACGAAAATCTGCGGGTCGCGGAAGTCGTTGCCGGAGTAGCCGAAGTCGGGGCCGTTGAGCGTCCAAAGCTCGTCCTTTGTCCAGGTCTTGAAGTCGGCAGATGTGGCTCTCATCACTACCTCACGGTTCTTGCAGTTGCCATTGTGGCCCGTATAATAGATATAATAGGTGCCATCCTTCTCGTAGGCACAGCCCGTACCGAGTGCTGCATCCTGCTGGTAGTCGTTGTCGCCGAAGGGCAGCACCTCGCCGAGTGACTCGTAATGGGCACCATCCTTGGTCGATACCCCCCAGATGGGATGGAAACGGTGGCTCAGGTTATTGGTGAACTCCTGCAGGTAGAGCACCTTGAAGTCGCCGGCCTTCTGGTCGTAGAAAGGCATAGGGTCGCCTACACGGCCTACAGAGGGTGTGTAGTAGGTGCCGAAGCCCTGAGCGTCGGTGGAAGCGAAGAAGGTGGTGGTTCCTGCCCAGTCCTTATCGGGGTCGCCGCAGAAATCGTCGTCGCTGCATGCTGTCAGCATAGAGGCTGACAGCATGAGGGTGAATACTGAATATATCATTGTCTTCATAATCTTCTTTTTTTATTTGGTTAGATAATCGAATGCGTTGAGCATAATCTTGCCCATGTTGTCGTGATAGTTCGACACGTAAGGAGTAGGAGAGTTCCAGTCGAAGAGACCTGAGCCCAGGCAGATGACGCCACCCTTGCCGAACTCGCCGCTATAGGCCTTCAACTCCCATGCGTTCACGCTGTTGTCGCCCGTCAGTGCGCGACCGCCAGTCTTGGCTTCCACGGCATCCTTACCGCCCTGGTAGGTATCCCAGAATCCAAACTGCGATGTGGTGTTGCAGATGGTGTAGTCCTTGTCGAGTGTGTAGATGGCATTGTCGGCGGCACCGGGATAAGTCTTAAGATCCTTCCACAGCGGGTGGGTGATGTCGTAGGCAAAGGTATGCCAGGGGTCGTCGCCCATCAGGTCGGAGCCTTCGCCGCCTCCGCCACCCCAGACGTTGTTGGGATAGGCATCCTCGGGCATGGCACCCAGTGCAATGGCGTAGTTCACTGCCGATCGGCCAAGCACGAATGCGCCGCCCTTCTGCCAGAATTCCTTCATGCGGGCGAGTGCGGTCATGGCACCCGTCTCAGCCTCGGCGAAGCCGTTGTAGTTGCCGTATGAAGAGCAATGACGGTGGAAGAAGATGAGCTTACACTTCTCCAAAGAGATATTGCCGCTGGCCACGTCGCTCCATGAAGCGTAGGCAGCACTGGCGATGTTGCCCGTGAGCCACTTGGCGGCAGCCTTCTCCTCGTCGTTCAGCAGCTCGATGTTCTCTGCCTCGCCCACGAACAGGGCGACGGGATCCTGAATCAGCGTCACATAAACGGTATAGACAGTAGTAGCTGTATTGTCGTTCAGTACTATTTGGAAAGGCTCGGTGAAGTTACCTTTCGTACCGCTGGCGGGAGAGCAGACGGCATCCTCGCTGCACTCCACCTCGAAAGTGGCATTGGAGAGGTCTATGCCGCTGTTGGCCATGACCGAGACGGTGACGGTCTTGTCCTGCTGGTTGATAGCTCCCTTGACACCTTCGAGCATGAAGAGCGAGAGGAGAGCCTCGTCGTTGCGGACGCTGATCTGGTAGTTCATCGTCAGGTCTCCGTTGGTGACGAGCAGGTTGCGGTCTGCGTCGAAGTTCAGGTGGTCGCCCACCTTCAGATTGGTCGTGGCGCCGGGTGAGACGGTCAGAGCGGTAATCTCCATGTCGCGCTTCTGGTCGAAGTTCACGGGTACCTTTATCTTCACCTGGCGTTTCTCGGTATTGATGAGGCCTTCGTACTGGCCGTTGAGTACAAGCTTCTCCACAAAGCAAGCACCGCTGACATCAATCGAGCCTGTATGGTCGTCGTTGCTACAAGCGCTAAAACCGCAGATGATGCAGATTGCGCAGATAATGCTATATATTGTTTTCATAATTCTCAATGATAAAATCTTAATTCTTAACTCTAAACTCGCATATTACCACTGCCCGCAGTTCTGGGTGTAGTGTCCGTTGGATGCTGCCATTTGCTCTTTGGGGATGGGCAGGTACTCGTTCTTGTTGGCCGTGAACTGCGAGCCAGCGAGGAAGTTCATCTTCTCGCTCTCCGTGCTGTAGAACTTGTTGAGCACGGTAGCGGCATCGCCCCAGCGCACGAGGTCGAAGAAGCGCTCACTCTCCATAGCCAGTTCCAGGCGGCGCTCCATCTTGATGATTTTCATAGCATCGTCCTTCGAGAATGAACCGTTGTACTTGCCTACTGCAAAGTGGATGCCGTACTTATTCGGATAGTTCGAGACAACGCTGGCGGTGGCCAGTGTGGCGGCACGGTCGCGCACCTGGTTCACCAGGGCGATGGCCTCTGTGGTCTGTCCCAGCTGGGCCAGTGCCTCTGCACGCATCAGCAGCACGTCGGCATAGCGGAATACGACGCGGTTCATCGAGGTGGCCCACTGCGAGTCGCATAGATAGAGATAGCTGTCGGTCAGTGCCGGGTCGACGTTCTGCTTCAGCGACACATAGTAGCCGTATGTACCGCCCGAGCGGCTCCAGGCATTGGTCTCGCTGATCATGAAGCCTGTGTTGTACATATAGGGAGTGCCGGGAACGCCGACGGTGATGAACAGGCGTGGGTCAACGGTCTGGGCCGAGCCTACGGTGTAGTCCTCGACGGGTGAACCGTCGAGCGCGGGCAGACCGTCGCTGTTGGTGCGGTAGGCATTGACCAGATTGTGTGAGGGCTTGTAGAAGTCGCAGCCGCTGTCGTGGACCTTGGGAATGCAGGGAACGATGAGGCGGTTAGAGAAGTTCAGGTTGCCGTATGTAGTACCGTCGTTCTTCGAGTACTGTATGGCCCACAGACACTCCTTGCCATTCTCGTATTGCTCTTCAGGACGGAAGTTATTGTGCAGGTCGGGTTCGAGACCGTAGCCGCTGTAGATGTTTGCGGCGGTGTAGTCGAGTACCTTCTGCAGGTCGTCGGCATTGACGCTTGTCACCTGATTGTTGCTTGCGTCATCCTGGCGGTAGGCCTTATAAAGATACACCTTAGCCAGGAAGGCGGCAGCGGCAGCTTTCGTGGGGCGACCCTTCTCGGCCTGCACGGTGGGGAGTACGGCGTAGGCAGCTTCCAGGTCGTTGATGATCTGCTGCCAACCTTCATCGTTGGTGTACTCTGTGTTCGAGAGATTGTTATAGTCATCCTCCGTCATGTTCAGCTTGTTCACAAACGGAATCTTCTTGAACAGGCGCTTCAACTGGAAGTGGCCGTAGGCGCGGAGGAACCGCATCTCGGCGGTACGCTGCTGGATGGTGGCGTTCTCCTGGTCGGAGCTGGCGAGGACGTCGAGCGACAGGCTGACACGCGACAGGTACTGGTAGAGCTTGTTCCAGATGGAGTTGAAGGGCCAGTCGCCGGTGTCTATGCCAACGCCCATCTCAAGGCGGTGGAAAGGCTCGCCGTCGCTGAACGAACTGCCACCTACGTAGGCATCGTCGGAGCGGGTGTCGTAGTTCCAGAGTGAGAACGAGGCATTCATGTCCTCGATGGACAGAAGTCCGGCATAGGCTGAGGTGAGCACGTTGTCGATATACTCAGGCTGTTTCACTTCGTCCTGAGTCAACGTGGCCTGCGGCACCTGCTCCTCTAAAAAGTCGGAGCAGGAGGTGAAGGCTGCTGTCATACAGCAGCAAACGGAACAGGCTGCGATTGTTTTCTTTATGCTGTAAGTAATCATAATTATTTATTCCTTATTTAATGATAAATTAAAATGAGACGTTCAGTCCGAAGGTGAGGTTGAGAGGGATGGGATAGCCGAATCCGGGGTTCTCAGGATCATTGCCTGTGAATTTGCTGCTCTTGATGGTGAGCAGGTTCTGTGCCGAGGCATAGACGCGGATGCGGTCGGTATGCAGTTTGTCGGTAAGTCTCTTAGGCATGTTGTAGCCCAGCTGGATGGTGCGCAGCTTGGCGTAAGAGCCGTTCTCGATGTAGTAACTGCTGACGCGGCCCTCGTTGTTGGTGTCGCTTGTGGTGAGGGCGGGGACGTCGCTGCCCGGGTTTGCGGGACTCCAGGCATCGAGGGCGCGGACGCCCTTGTTCAGATAAGGCACGTTGATAGCTGAGTTGGCCCAGAAGTCGGTCTGCGACTTATAGCTGCGGCAGTCCACATCCACCCCCTGTACGCCCTGCCAGAACATTGTCAGGTCGAAGTCCTTATACTGCAGGTAGATGTTCAGACCCCAGGTGAAGTCGGGTGTCGGGTCGTAAATCCAGTCCTGGTCGGCCTCGGTGATGAGACCGTCGCTGTTGAGGTCCTTGTAGCGGATGCGGCCCAGGCCAGCACCCTCCTGACGGGCGTGGTTGTCAATCTCCTCCTGGCTCTTGAAGATGCCGTCGGCGATGTAGCCCACCTGCGAGAACATCGGGTGGCCGACGACGCTCTTCACGCCATTGCCGCCGTATTTGCCGTTGGCGGCCACGGTCTCCGGCAGCTTGGTAACCTCGTTGGTGTATTTGCTGATGTTGCCGTTGATGTCCCACGAGAAGCCGTTGGAGAGACTGTGGCGGTAGCCGACGGAGAGTTCCCAACCGTTGTTCTTTACCTCACCGGCATTGATCCACTGGCCGCTGCCCTCACCCATGGCGGCGATTCCCTCCATGAAGAGCAGGATGTCGGTGGTCTTCTTGTTGAACCAGTCGAACGAGCCATAGACCTCGTTATGCAGGATGGCGAAGTCGAGACCGATGTTGTTCTGAGTGGTGGTTTCCCACTTGATGTCATCGTTGCCGCGCTGTGTACGCACATAGCCGTTGTCAAGGTCGTAGCCGCCGTTCCTGCCGGCAATGTCGTAAGATGTTCCTGCCTGACCACTGCCCCAAAGGCCCGTAGATACCACCGACTTATATAAGATGTAGCGTGCGGTGTTCGAGATCTCCTGGTTACCGGTCTGTCCCCAAGAGTAGCGCACCTTCAGGTTGTCGAGCCACTTCACGTTCTGCATGAACTTCTCCTGCGAGAGGCGCCAGCCAGCACTGACAGAGGGGAACGTACCGTACTGCTTGTTGCTACCGAAGCGGCTGGAGCCGTCGCGACGGACTGTCAGCGAGGCCAGGTACTTGTCATCGTAGGTGTAGTTCACCTTACCGAAAAACGACACCAGCGAGAAGCCGTCGCCGCTGCCCTCGGCCAGTTGCTTGCCCGCACCGGCACTGGGCCACATGTAGTCGGTATTCAGGATGGCCTGCTCGTAGCGCTTGGCACTTTGCCACGTATAGTCCTGGCGGTTCAGCTCCATACCCACCATGGCGTCGCCGCGATGCTTGTCTATCTCTAAGTTGTAGGTGGCAATGGCATTCCACATCCAGCGCATCCAGTGCTCCTGCTTGCTCTCGGCAGCACTGTCGGTGCGCCTTACCTTGCCATTCTCGATAGGGTAGGTGAAGAAGCGCTGTTCCTTCTGCGTGTAGTCCATGCCGAGGGTAGTGCGCAGCATAAAGTTCTTAAACGGTGTGACGCTCAGGTGGACGTCGCCGAAGGAGCGCCACTGCGTGTATTCGTTGTCCTTGGCGTTGTCAATCATGCTCAGCGGGTTCTCGCGCTCAGAGTAGGCACCGAGGGCCTGGGCATATTTACCGTTCTCAGCGTAGATGGGGAAGTTGGGGTTGAACTCCAGGGCGTGCTCCAGCACACCGCCGGGAGCATCGACGCCCTTCGTGCGGTTAATGGTGAAGTTCTCTCCAATCACCACTTTTCCATCGAACAGCTTATAGTCGGCATTGGCACGAGCTGAAAGACGGTTGAAGTACGAGTCCTTGATGGTGCCCTTGTTGTCGTAGTAACCTATGCTGAAGAAGGAACTGCCTTTCTCCGAGCCGTTGCTCACCGAGAGGTTGTATTGCTGAACGACGCCTGTGCGGGTGATCTCGTCGAACCAGTCGGTGTCGCCGGCGCGTACCGTGGCATTCTCGTCGAGGAACATGTTCATCGTCATGCCGTTCAATACGGGGTGTCCCTCTTTATTATAGCTCCAGTCGTAGTTATAGCCTACGTTATTGTTGTTGGGATTCATTCCGTCGTTGACGTTGGCCTGCCAGAAGGCACGACCCCACTCGCTGGCGTTCATCGTCTCAATCTTGTTGGTATAGAACGAGGCGGCAAGGCTACCGTCGAAGTTCACCTTCACCTTGCCGTCCTTGCCCTTCTTGGTGGTGATGATGATTACGCCGTTGGCAGCACGCGAACCGTAGATACTGGCCGAGGCGGCATCCTTCAGCACCTGGATGCTCTCGATGTCGTTGCCGTTCAGCTCGTGCATGCCGGCCTTCGTGGGCACTCCGTCGATGATATAAAGCGGGTCGTTGTCATTCAGCGTTCCGACACCACGGATGCGCACCGTCGCGGCACCGCTCGGGTTACCGTCGGCCTGGATGTTCATGCCCGGCACGCGGCCTTGCAGGGCCTTCATCGGGTTGTTCTCGTTCTGCTTGGCTATCTCGTCGACGCTCACCGTCGAGATGGCTCCCGTCAGGTCGGCCTTGCGCTGGGTGGTGTAACCCGTCACCACCACTTCCTGCAGCATCTCTGCGTCATCCTTTATCGTCACCTTCATACCTTTTTGCGCCGGCACTTCTAATGTCTGGTAGCCAACATACGAGATGACGAGGATAGCACCCTCGTTTACTTTGATTCTGAAGTTGCCGTCGAAGTCGGTCACCGTACCATTCGACGTTCCCTTCTCCTTCACCGTGGCGCCGATGACCCCTTCTCCAAGGTCATCGACCACCGTTCCCGTTACCTCCGTCTGCGCGTACACCATGGTACATAGCAAGAGCGAGAGGAAACTCAAAAACAATCGTTTCGCTTGTTTCATTTGCTTTACGTTTTAGTTGTTAATACTTTTGTTTGGGTTTTCTACCGCAAAAATACCAATAATCAACGCAAAGCTATGTCAATTATCGTTCTTACAATAAAAAAAATGATACATGCAACAATCGTTCATTATAAAGTTTGATTCGTTGAATCTCTCAAATCCATCGGTAATTTGCCGTACTGCTCCTTGAAACATTTGGAGAAATAGCCCGGCGTGTTGAATCCTACCTCGAAGGCAACCTCGGCCACCGTCTTCGTGGTGCTGCCCAGCAGGGCGTAGGCACGCTGCAGGCGCATCTGGCGCAGCAGTTCCACGGGCGTTTGGCCCGTGATGGCCTTCACCTTTCTATATAGCTGTACGCGGCCAAGGCCCAGTTCCTCGCCCAGTTCCTCCATCTTCAGGTTGGGATTCGACATGTTTTTACGGATGGCCTCGTTCAGCTGCTCGGCAAAGAGTACGTCCTGCGAGCGGGGCGGTGGCAGGTCGCCCTGGGGCTTGTCGAAGATGTCATGCAGCTTGCGGGTGCTCGGGTCGGTGTAGAAGAGCGTCTGCTCCTCGTTCATCGTCTGCCGCTGGCGGATGGCTTTTTTCGTCTGCCACCATGCCCGCCAGCCCAAAATGCCCGCAATGACAAGCACGGCGATGCACACCAGACAGGCAATGAGCATCTTCTTTTGCGTGTCATAGAGTACGAGTGAGTTCTCCAGCTTGTCTTGAATGGTGATGAGGTCGTGGTTCTGCTTCATCAGCTCGCGGCTGTTTAGGTCGACGATGCCCACGTTCTCTGGGGTCACCATCATGCCCTGTAGCGTGTTCTCACGCTCGTAGGGCTTGCCGGTCAGAATATCGAGAGCCAGCCGCACAATCTTCTCGCCATGTGTGGGATAGATGTATGTACCTGCCTGATGGCCTTGCTGAACATACGCGATGCCTTCGCCTGGAAGTCCGTCGATGCCGATGATTTTGGGAATAAAGGAAGAATCCTCGACCACGACGTTATAACCGTCCTCGGCCATGCCGTCATTGTGGCAGAACACGATGTCGGGCCGTGGCCCCTCTTTCAGCAGTTTTTTCACGATGCGCCGTGTCTCCTCTTCCATCCAATCGCCATTTTCCGACAAATAGTTCACTTCGTCGTGCCCTTTCATTGCCTGAGCAAAGCCACGATGCCGCTCCTGAGCCGGCGAGGTACTCATGGCCCCAGTCACCTCTAATATTACAGGCTTGTGTCCTTTCACTTGCTGTGCCAACAGCAGCGCGTAGACGCCACAAGCCTCGCCTGCCACCACGTTGCTGCCGCCGATGAAGGCCGTATAGTCCTCCGTTTCGGTCTTCCGGTCGAAAAAAATAACTGGAATGTCCTTTTGCTTGGCCCTTCTTATCGCCTCGTCTATTGCTGCAGCCTCGTTGGGAGCCACCACTAAGAGGTCGATGCCGCTCGCCACCAGACTATCAATCTGCTCTATCTGCCGTTGGCTGTTGTCGTGGGCGCAGGCAATACTGATCTTCACGTCATGCTCGTACAGGTGCTGGGCTGCCAGCATCTCATTATTCACCTTGTCGCGCCACTGGCCTGCACCGCACTGCGACACGCCAATGTGGAATGCCTTTTCATCGCTACAGGCCACCACTGCGCAGATGACGCAGACGGCACAAACTATTCGAAAAAAAACCTTCATAGCCATTAAATCGTTAATGTGGCTACAAAGGTATGAAGAAATCCTGAAAAAACAATCTCTTTTCCCCGACAAACTATCTTACTAATACATCTAAGTTAATGGTGACCGTCTCTCTGCCCACTTTGACGGGATGGGCGATGTGCTGCAGACCCTTGGGGGTTTTGGCCTCGACGGTGAAGCGGAGGGGGATGCGTTCCTGACGGTTTCCGTTGCGGTGGAGGACGACGATGCTGCGCTCTCTGGTCTCACCGACGTGCATGATGCCGAGGTCAAAGCGGTTGGTGGAGAGACGCAGGGTGTCATTGATGCTGACGGGGAACTGGCGGAGGAGGGTTTCCTCGCTGGTGATGCAGGTGCCGGTCAGCGTGAGGTTTAGTCGCTTGTTATGAGGACCATACTCAATGGTGCCTACCTCCTCGAACTCGCCGCCCTTGCCTCGGGGATTGAAGCGGAGAGTGACGGCGACTGAGTCGCCGGGGGCCACTTGGCGGGCTTTCTTGCTTCGGCAAGCAGCTCCTTCCGTCGTCAAGCGGTCGAAGTGGATGGTGGTGCAGCCGCAGGAGGTGTAGCCCTGGGTGAGGACTACGGCCTCCTGCCCGGCGTTGCGCAGCCGGAAGGTGTGCTGCTGCGGGCCGTTGGCCTCGTGGATGGTGCCGAGCGAGACGGTGGCGAGGCCGATGACGATTAAAGAATCAGTGACGAACATATTTCTTTCCGTTCAAGATATAAAGGCCCTTTTGAGGAACAGCGGCGAGACGGCGGCCCTGAAGGTTGCAGAGATCGCTATTGCCGGCGGGAAAACCGCCGGTTGCGACGGGAGGGGTGCTATAGTGTATGCCGTCGGTGGCCTGCTTGGCATCGAGCGTCCAGGCGTTTACTTTCATGGGTGTGGAGGTCTCGGCGAAGACCTCGGCCTCGATAGCAGCGGGGTCGGTGGGGAAGAGGCGGACGCTGAAAGCCCAGGTGTCGTTGACGAAGATGTCGGCGATGGAGCCGTCGAGGTAGACGTGCAGCTTGAGCCTCTCGCCCGTGGCGGGTTTCTTGGGCAGGGCAGCCGACCACTTGCCATTGTCGGTGGGGACGCGGGCGAGCGTGGTGTAGTCGAGGGTGAGGAGGCCCGTGGCCGGGTCGTAGCCAAGCGTGGCCTGCTTGTCGCCCGACTTCAGGAAATGGAAGCCGCAGAGGCCGTTGCCGACGGTGAACTCGCCCAGCAGTTCTATCTGGTGGCCAGCGACGGGCGACAGCGATTCGGAGCCTATCAGCGTCAGGTCTTTCGTCACGGTGGTGTTGGTGCGCATGGCGGTCAGGCCGCTGTAGGGCTTCTGTATCAGAGAGCCGTCGGCAGCAAGACTAATCTCGCGGGGCAGGGAATAGTTGTGCGCCCAGCCCATGCGGAAGTTCTCGTCAGTGGGCAGCTTGTCTGGGACGATGCCGAGAAGGAGCGTCTTACCGTCCTTCTGGTGGATGCTGGGCGATAGGAGACCGTAGCCGTCGCGGCTGATGCCGTTCATTTCGAGGTATTGCATATCGCCGCTGGGCGTGAACTTGCCGTCGCTGCCGATGGTGCCCACCCAGCAGAGGGTGCGCACGCCGGCGCTGGTGTTAAGCGGGGTGCAGGTGAAGAGATACTGGCCGTTGCCCATCGGCGTGACGTTGGGCATCTCCCAGAACGTGCCGTGCTGGGCAGTGCTGGTGCCCTGGAAGAAGATGGCACCGTCGTTGGTCCAGGTGCTGCCGTCGAGGCGGTGCAGGGTGCAGGCGCCTATGCCGTTCTTGCTCGTGCCTACGATGACGTACTGCTGGCCATTGGCCACGAAGTGGTAGGGGTCGCGGAAGTCGTCGCTCAGTCCCGAGGGCCTACCGTCGATGATGACCTTCTTCTCACCCCAGCCTATGAGACCGTCGTCCAGGGCCTTGGCCTGCACGATGCGTGCCCGTTCGTTGTCCACGGCTGTATATAATATATAAGGTGTGCTGTCGTCCTCGTAGATGCAGCCGCTCCAGCAGCCCTTGATGTCGAAAGGCTCGCCGGGGTAGATGGCGATGGGATCTTCGCGCCAGTCGCAGAGGTTCTCGCTGGAGATGTGACCCCAGTGCAAGCGTGACATGTAGGGGCCATTGGCGTTCTTCTGGAAGAAGACGTGGTAGCGGCCGTTGGCGTAGATGAGGCCGTGGGTCTCGTTGGTCCAGGAGCCGGAGGGGAGGGCGTGGAAGTGGGGACGCCATGATATGGCGTCATACCGGACAGCGGGATAGCTGAAGTCGGGGGTGGTATTGAAGGGAGAAGCGGCGGGAGCGACGATGGTGTTGCTGATTGCGATGTCGTCGATGGCACCGCAGAAGGTGTTGAGGAGGAAGGGGCCGGACTTCTTCTCGGTGGCGTCCTTACCGATGTAGAAGTCGGGGCTGTCGACGAGCAGGTCGCACTTGTTGCTCTTCTTCGAGCCGATGGCGGCACCGTTTAGGTAGAGTGTCACGGCATTGCCCGCCTTGTCGTAGGTCATCGTAACGTTGCACCACTGGCCTCGGGGCAGCCGCTCCGAGCCATCGACGGTGACGAGGTAGCCGCCGCCGTAGTTCACGTACACCTGTAGGCGCAGGTCGCCCTGCGAGGACAGCTGGAGCGCGAAGCCCCGCTTAGCCTCCTCGTCGAGGTTGCCGCAGATGGTGGCGTAGGTGGGTGTGGTCTCGGCCACGTCGACCTGCATCATCGGGTAGGTCTCGGCGGCCAGCACCACGCTCATCGTCAGCGTCTCCTTGCTCAGCGTTGCGGTGGGCAGTCCGGCCTTCACGTAGTTGCTGTAGCCGTCGAAGCGCAGGGCCTCGCCGTCGGTTCCCCCGATGGTGCAGGCTGGCAGTTGCGTGCTGACGGTATAGCTCTTGTTTGATACACGCTCAATGATGTTTCCATTGGAGAGCGACATGTCGAAGTGGGCGACATGCTGGGCGGTGATGCCGCCAGCGATGGCGGTCATGGCAATCAGTAGTAAGTTTTTTAGCGTCATGATTATTGTTGTTTGTTGGTTTTGTCTGCAAAGAAGTTCTTGCTCTGGCAAGCGGCCGCTCGACCTTTGGTCGCTTGCAAGGCAAGAAAGCGTCCCTTTGGGCCGAGCGGAAGGGGTGGGGAGAGCAGCGGATGCTATATGCAATTTATAGAACACACCATGAATGAAACGGGCTACTTCAGATAGCTGATGCAGTTGGCAGTGAAGCGCTCCAGCTGGTCCTGCTTCTGGTTGGCGGTGCCGCCGAGGTTCCACTCGTAGGCGGCGAGGCCGACGGCGAGGATGCGGGCGGGGCAGGTGGTGGTGGGAGCGAAGTCGACGATGCCAGCGCAGCAGTAGTCAACCACGTGGTTCCAGGTGCCGAGGACGGTGGAGTTGGTCAGCTCCTCCCAGGCGGTGACGACGTTGGGGTTGGGGGCCAGTCCGTAGGCGTTGAGGTCCCACATGCAGTTGTGGTCGCCCTTCACGCCAGCACTCTCGAAGCAGTAGATGCCTGCGAAGAGCGTGGGCTCGTAGGTCATGCCCTGCACCATGTCGGGGCTGGAGGGGTCGATGAGTCCCTTCTTGCCGGAGTACTCGCCGTAGGTGTTATAGTCGCGGCACCAGCCCTGCGTATAGGTGTGGCCACGGAAAGGCATGCCGATGCGTCCCACGGTGAGGTCGAGGCGCGGGTCGACGGTGCCGGCATAGTCGGTGGTGACGTTCTTCGTGTTGAACGAGCCGTCGAGGAAAGGCAGGCCCTTGTCGTCGGTGGCGAAGGCGTTGACGAGGTTCTGCGAAGCGAGGAAGAAGTCGTCGCCCGAACCGAAGACGTTGCCCTCGGAGCGCGTGGTGTTCAGCAGGTTGCAGAAGTTGATGTGGATGTTGTCGTTGGCCGTGGAGAACTGGATGGCCATGATGCTCTCCTTCTTGTTGTTAAATTCAAGCTTCGACATGTCGGCGAAGTTATCGTAGAGGCTGTACTTGCCGCTGTTGATGACCACGTCGGCCCACTTCTCCACCTCACTCCATGATGCGGTCTGGGCGTTTACCTTGCAGAGCAGGGCGGCGGCCACGTATTTGGTGAATCGTCCTGGCTGCTCCTGCGTATCCTTCATGGCGGCGTAGGCCTCTTCAAGGTCGGCCTTGATGGCGGTATAGATCTCGTCGCGGCTCTTGTTGCCGTTGGGCACGGTCTTCGGGTCGTCGCTTTCGGTGAAGTAGGGGATGCTCTTGAAGATGCGGTTCAGGTCGAAGTAGAACCAGGCGCGGAGGGTCTTCAGTTCGCCGAGCAGGGCCTCCTTCTCGTTGACGTTCGAGGCATCGTTGATGGCCTGCATGGCCTTGTGGACGCGGGCGATGCCGAGGTAGTTGTTCTCCCACTTGTTCAGGCAGGTGGCGTTGTCGCTGGCGATGTTCTGAATCTCTAACTGGTGGATGTTGGCCTCCATTGACACGCCCTCGCCGCCCTTGTAGGCATCGTCGGAGCGAACGTCGAAGACCCAGTTGGTGATGGGGCCGGCGAAGGCAGCGTTGTTGTCGTCGAAGAAATGGGCCTCCAAGCCTTGGTAGGCCGAGGACATCAGACCCTCGATGCTCTCGTCGGTGATCTGCTCGGCGGTGAACTCGCCCTGCGGGGCCAGGTCGAGCTGGTCGCTGCAGCTCGTGGTGGTTGCTGTGATACAGCAACATACAGAACAGGCAATGATTGCTTTATATATCTTGGTTGTCATAATTGTCTTTATTTATTGTTCATGTTAGAAAGTAATGTTGAGACCGAGGGTGAAGGTTCTTGCACGGGGATAGAGACCGCTGTCGACACGGGCACCATAGCCGCCGAGGATGACTTCGGGGTCAAGACCCTTGTAGCTCGTGATGGTAAAGATGTTCTCCACCTGTCCGAAGACGCTGATGTTCGAGGCAAAGACTTTCTGGGCGATGGCCTTCGGCAGCTGGTAGCCGAGTTTGAGGTACTTCAGCTTCAGGTAGGAACCGTCCTCGATGAAGTAGGTGCTCATGCGCGTCTCGTTGTTGTTGTCAACCATCGTCAGGGCGGGGATGCTCGCTCCGGTATTGGTGGGGCTCCAGGCATCGAGAATGTCCACGCCGTGGTTGGTCGAGGAGCCGCCGCCATAGTGCATGAACTCTAACTGCCGGCGGGTGGTGTTGTAGATGTCGAAGCCGAACTCACCGCTGAAGAAGGCCGAGAGCGTGAAGTCCTTATAATTAAGGTCGAGGTTCAGGCCAAGGGCGAAGTCGGGGTTGGGGTCGCCGATGATGCAGCGGTCGTTATCGTTCACCACGCCGTCGCCGTCGATGTCGCGGAAGATGAGTCGGCCCACGCCCTTGCCCTGCTGGATGGCATGGTTAGACACCTGGTCCTCGTCCTGGAAGATGCCGTCGCAAACGTAGCCGTAGTACACGCCCATCGGCTCGCCCACCATCAGGCGGTAGTCGCCGCCCTGCGAGGTCACCACGTCGTTGAATTTCACCAGCTCATTCTTGTATTGCGAGAGGTTCAGCGTGCCGTTCCACGAGAAGTCGCCGTACTGGGGCGAGCGGTAGGTCATGGTCAGCTCCCAACCGTTGTTCTTCATCTCGCCGGTGTTCATCCACATGGCTGCACCCTCACCCTCGACGGAGAGCGTCGGTGGGATGGTGAGCATGTCCTTGGTGTTCTTCCAGTAGTAGTCGAACGAGAGGCTGAGCGCCCCGTTGAAGAGCTGGGCATCGAGACCGATGTTGGTCTGCGTGGTGGTCTCCCACTTCAGGTCGCGGTTGCCCGACGAGGCGGCCACGATACCGGGAACGACCGAGTTGTTGGTGCCGTTGAGGTCGTAGGAGCCGTGGCGCAGGTTGTAGGCGTAGCGGGTGTAGTAGGCGTAGTTGTCGCTGATGGCTGAGTTGCCGTTCTGGCCCCAGGCGGCACGGATTTTCAGGTCGGTCACCACCTTGTTCTGGGGGAAGAACTTCTCCTCGCTGGCACGCCAGGCGGCTGAGAAGGCGGGGAACACGCCGCTGTTGTTGTCCTTGTGCAGGCGTGAGGTCTGGTCGCGGCGCAGGGTGGCTGAGAGCAGGTAGCGGTCGGCGAAGTTGTAGTCCACCTTGCCGAAGAGCGAGAACAGTGCCCACTCGGCCTTGCCGCCGCCCACGGTCTGCTCGCCGCCGCCGGCACCTATCTGCATGTAGTCCACGTCCTCGAAGGCGTAGTCGCGGTTGGCACCGTTCAGGTCTTCGGAGCGGTACTTGATATACTCTGAGCCGATGAGGGCATTCAGATGATGCACGCCCTTGAAGGTCTTCATATAGTTGGCCGTGTTGGTCCAGGTATAGGTGTCGCCCTGGCCGTAGGCACGCGAGACGCTGTTCATGTCGCTGGGTTGGATGCGGCGGCCCAGGTTCTTGTTGAAGAACTGGGTGTGCTCGATGCCGAGGTTGCTCTTGATGACCAGGCCGTCGATGGGCTTGATGTCGATGTAGGCATTGCCGAAAATACGCCACGACTCGTTCGAGTTGTCGCGTCCGTTATACAGCTCGTGCGCGGGGTTGGCGATGTCGCTGCCCGAGAGCTGCATGGGGTTGGTCCAGTTGCCGTCGCTGTCCTTCACGGGGATGGCGGGGTGCTGGCGCATGGCGGTGTAGGGGATGCCGCGGTCGTCGCCCGTGCCATAGCCACGGTCGTTCCACTGGGCTATCATGAGGTTCTCGCCCACGCTGAACACCTTACTTATATTATAGGTGGAGTTCAGACGGGCGGTATAGCGGCGGTAGAAGGTGTTGTTCATCAAGCCGTTCTGATTGATGTAGTTGCCCGAGAGCATGAACGAACCCTTCTCGCTGCTGTTGGAGACGCTGGCCGAGAGGTTGTTGGTCCAGGCAGAGGAGAACACCTATTTTTGCGAAGGAATGAACGATATTTCACAGTCCTTGTCCTTATTTCCTCACGTCGCCCGGCACTATGCCGTATTCTTCCTTGAAACATTTAGTGAAGTAAGATGGAGCGGTGAAACCTACGGCGTAGGCCACCTCCGAGACGCTCTTGTCGGTGGTAAGCAGCAACTGATAGGCGCGGTTCAGACGGGCGTTGCGCAACAGCTCAACGGGCGAGGAGCCTGTAACGGCCTTCACCTTGCGATAGAGCTGCACACGGCTCAGGTTCATGTCGGCTGCAAGCACCTCCACACTCACATTGCTGTCCTCCAGACGAGCCTCTATGACCTCCTTGAAGCGGGTGATAAACAGGGAAACTGCTTCTGGTTCGTTCTCCTCAGTAATAGCGGAGCCTTCGGATTGAGGTTGGGAGGAATTTGAAGTTCCCGGCTCAAGAGATACGGATTTCAGATTCGTATTAGCTCCTAAATCAGTAGCAGCTGGGGCAACTTCTGGCTTGAGGTTCCACAACGTATTGACCACACGTTCTCTCTGCAAGGCAATCTTGCGGAGGTGATAGAGGTAGAAGAGTACGAACACGAGAACCAATAGCACGATGATACCAATAGCCAGCCAGTTGATGACACGCTGCGTGTCAAGCTTATGCAGGTAGTTGTCGGCCTTCTTGTGCAATGAGTCCAGCTGGTCGGCCTGTCGCATGATTTCCTCACTCTCCATCAGCAACACCTTGGCATTGTCGCGAGTGACGAGGGCCGACATCAGCATCGTCTCTTTCTCGTATGGCCTGCCATCGAGTATGCGTATGGCCAAGTCGATAATCTGGTCACCGTGGGTGGGATAGATGTATGAAGCGTCGAGTAAAGAGTCGCGCACTAACTGTATGCCGCCGTTCTCACCTGGTAAACCGTCAATGCCGCAATATAACACCCCAGCCCCAAGTGCCTTTCTTGCTCCCATCGCCGTGCGGTCGTTGGCACCGAACACTAAGTCTACCCGTACGTCTTTATTCTTATTGAGCCACTGCCTTGTGTTCTCGTAGGCCGTCGGCTCTGTCCAGTCGCCCTGTAGTGAGGCGACTACCTTGATACCAGAGGCATCCTTGATAGCATCCATGAAACCGTTGTGGCGCTCGATGGCAGGCGAAGAGCCTTCCAAACCCTTTATCTCCAGGACATTGCCCTGCCCATGAAGCCGTGAGACAATGTATTCACCCATCACATGTCCCATCTCATAGTTGTCGGCACTGATAAAGGCGGTATATTTCTGTGAATTGGTCTTGCGCTCAAAAACAATCACGGGGATGCCCTTATCGTAGGCACGGTCGATGGCAGGAGAGATGGTCTTTACTTGGTTCGGGGCTACAATGAGCAAGTCAATGCCTTCGTGTACCAGGCTGTCTATCTGCTGTACTTGTCGCTCGTCACTATCGTATGCCGCAGCAAATTTCAGTTCAACATTGTCGTGGAAGTAAGCGCCCATCCTCAGCTCCGCATTCTGCTTGTCGCGCCAGATGTCATCCGAACACTGCGACACGCCGATACGGTATTTTACTTTGCCTCCAGCGCACGAGGCAAGCATAGCAGCAACTACAATGATGAATAATATAGTCTTACGCATTTTGTCTGGCTTTTCATTTGTCATCGTAAAGAGATTGTTGTTATACCCCGCTTGTATAACACAATTTGTAAAAATGTCTTTGTACCCCGACCGAGAATCGAACTCGGAACTAAGCTTTAGGAGAGCCTTGTTATATCCATTTAACTATCAGGGCCCGTAAATTGCGGTGCAAAGTTAGCTAATAATATTGAAGATGGAAAAAAGAAGACTGAAAAATTTGTTAAATCAGTGTTCTTTTCTTCTTGGCTTTACTCGATTGTGCCAGTATTTTTCTACCTTTGCCCTTAGTTAGTAAGTTAAAACCGCGAAACGATGAGCATGACCATATCCGATGAACAGTCGCTCGACAATGCCGGGGTGCGTGTCACGGCAGTGCGTCTCTTGGTGTGGCGTCAGGTGCGTCACGGCTTCAGCGATGCTTTCAGCCTGGCCGACCTGGAGAGTGCCTTGCCTACTGTAGACCGCTCTACGCTGTTCCGCACGCTGACCACGCTGTCGGAGGCACACCTGCTGCACGAGATAGACGATGGTTCTGGCTCGCAGAAGTACTGCGTGTGCCACCATGACGACACGCGCCACTGCGAGGGGCATGTACACCTCACCTGTCGGGTGTGCCACCGCACCTATTGCCTCCCCCACGTCAGGATCCCTTCCGTATCCTTGCCCGAAGGCTTTCGGGTGGAAGAGACCGAGTACGTGGTGAAGGGCGTCTGCCCTCATTGTGCGTTGTTGTAGTCCTACGGGCTTTACCAGCCTTCGTCGTCGTCCACGTCGTCATCGTTATCCCAGGAGGAATCATTGCCTCGGCTGAACGACTCGTCGGTATACATGATGATGGAGAAAGGTATACTGCTTTGGAGCAAGCGGGTGCGTGAACCTATCCGAATTTTACGCGTAAGGGGGGATATGTATTTCTTTTTCATCTCACCATTATCTTTTTGCCGTTAATAATCATTAGGTGGCTCTTTCCCGTCTGGCTTCGGCCCAGCAGGTCGTAGCCGCGTGCATACTGTTTATCACCGCTCTTTGGCGAAGCATTCGCGCTGTCTCCGTTCATGTTAATGGACTCGATGCCAGTTATTACCTCGTCCGTCCAGTCGAGGGCATAGCCGCGCACGCCCTCAGCAGGTTTTTCCAGGTAGGCTCGGTTAGCGGGAATGGTGGTGCCGTTGAAGAGCCAGAAGCCTATGGCCTTGTTACCGTCGGTGGCATGGCCGAGTGTCAGCACGCTCCTGGCCCCTACATCGGTGGCTTCGGTAGTGCCCTTGAACAGGTTGGTTACAATCGTAGCATCTCCGTCGGCCACGCGCGACAGCCATTCATAACTGGCCTGAGTCTCGGTCTTCAGCAGCACGGGCGTGTTGTTGGGCAGGATGCTACAACTGACGGGTTCAATCTTCACCACCCCGCCTTCTATGCTCTTGGCGGCATAGACCGTTACGCCATCAGGTACGGCGCCGTTGAAGGGCAGACACGTGGTGGCCCAGCCCTCGGCGCTGGTGTTGGTGGTGACGGTTGTCAGGTTGATGAGGTAGGGGTTGTCGTAGGAGCCGTAATCGTTGTAAGGCGTATATTTAAGCCCTTGGTCAACTTCGATGATGCGGCCACCCGTATAGACCTTGAAATGAATGGGAACGACATGGTCATCACCCCATAGTTGCAGCCATACCATATTCTCGTCGTCTGGACTTTTTTTCCCTCTTAGCTCATCACCTGCGTAGGCAGCTATGACGGCTTCCGAGGTCAGTTCCTCGCCATTCAGCAAGACTTTGCCAACAAGCCTTTTATAATTCTGGTATTTGTGCTCCGGATCGCCTGGAAACAAATCGTCAGCCAGCATGCTGGCGCTCCCCACGAAGAGGAGTGCCAGCATCATCTGGATTCTTTTTAAAAACATTACGTTCATTACTTCATTACTTTCTTTTTGCCATCTACTATATAGACGCCCTTGCTCATCTTGCAGTTTGCAGCCTTGTCGGCCACGACTTTGCGTCCCTGTAGGTCGTAGACAGCATTTCCAATCTTCAATGTTCCATTTTCAATCTCCTCGATGCCTGTAGCATCGCCGAGGTTGATGACAAACGGCTGGCTGTAGGAGCCGCACACGGCATCCACGGCATAGTCGGCGGTCTGCTTGGTACTGTACACCTTGCCGTCAACAGCCACCATGAACGTCAGCTGGCAGGCCTCGTCGCCGGGGATGGTGATGTAGGCACGGCCCTCCTCGTCGGTAGTTGCCGTGGCACGGCATTCGTCACCGTCGGCAAACACGCCAATCTCTGCATCGGTCAGCATCACACCGTCCTTCATCACCTGGGCCGTCATGACCATGTTGTCGGCAAAGAGGTGGTAGTCAACGGGAGCGAAAAGTGACAATTGACCATTGACCATTGACGATTGACTATTGGCCCTGCGGCTGGCGGCGGCACCGGTCACGCTGTTCGGATAGCTGAAGTTGTCCACGGCCTTGTTGCTATAGACCTGATAGCCCCATCCGGGCTGCATGGTGAGCAGCGAGCCAGCCCAGGCGTAGTCGTCGAAATAGGCCACGCCCTCCTGGTCTCTCACGATGTCGCCGTCCTCGGGATTCAAATTAGCCATGGCATCGCCCACGCTGGCCAGTTTCTGGCCGTAGCCAAGCCAGTTCCAGCCTTCAGCCACGCTTATCTCGCCGCTGGCGCGGTTGCCTACGAGTCGCAGGGTGCGGTCGTTAGCCATCTGCACGGCATACATCTTGCCGTATGCCAGGGAGGCGAGATCGCCCTTCAGCCCATTCACTGTCTTCTCTACGAAGCCATTCTGGCTCTTCACAATCAGCACGTCGTCGGCAATCTTCTCGAAGACGGCTTGCGGGGTCATTCCATCAGTATTCGTCACGTAGAGCGACATCCAGTTCCAACCCTTGCCAAGCTCGGTCTGCTGCTCGATGTAGTCGGCAGTGCTGAGCACCACAGGCTTGGCGTAGGTGCCCTTCAGCATCTGTGCCGTATAGCTGATGGATTCGTTAGGATTCACCACGGGATAGACGGTGCCCGTCGAGGCATCGTAGGCGCGGAAGGTCACGTCGCCGCTTTCACCGTCGTTACCATAGATGCTCATCGTCACGAAGTAGCCGTCGTAGCGGGGCGAGTACTGTAGGTTGGCCACGCCACGGCATTCCTCACCGATGAAGGCGGCCACTACGTCGTCGGCATCCTCACTGACAAGGCCATCGACATAGAGCTGTCCGATGACGTTCATCGAGCCTTCGAAGTTGTGAGGGTTCACGGCCCAGGCGGGTTTGTCGCCTGTCACCTTGATATTGAAGGTCAGAGGCACGTCGATATTGTCGTTGCCCGTCAGATAGACGGTCACCTCGCTGCGGCCCAGAGGAGCCGACGGCATCACGGTGAAATCGACCTTGGTCTCGCTCAGCGGGTTCGTTTCGCCGCTCTCTGTGCTTGGCACGAGCCATGCGGGCATGCCGCTCAGCGTCCACATCTGCTGCTGGCCGCCCTTGTTCACGACGGTGGCCTGCAGGGTGCCGGTGGTGTTCTGCGGCTGCTCCAAGGCCAGGCTGTTCTCAGCCCAGACGAGCTGGTTCTGGTTCACGAATGCCGACCATACGGCGGGCAGCGAGTAGTTGCCGTTCTCGTCGCGCACGTCGCGCACGGTGAAGTTCAGCGTGCAGCCCTCAATCATGGCAGGCTCCTCGTCGATGGTGATCACCACCTTCTCGTTGCTGGCCACGAAGGTGAAGGGCACGTTGGTCTCCGTCTTCTTCTGGCGCAGGGCGGGAGCGTTGTCAGTGAAGGCAGGCATCTCGGCGGAAGAACCGCCGAGCGCGACCGCTGTGTGGCCAGTGCGGGCGAGGTCCTCGGCAGAGGCGGTGGTCACCACTTGGTTGCCGTCGCCAATTGTTTTGGTCTCGAAGGGATAGTAGGCCGAGAGGCCGTCCTCCGTGCCCGTGAGGCGCTGCTTGCGGTTCGACAGCAGTTTGTCGGCGTTGAGCGTGGCGTTCCACACGCGCACCTCATCGACTTGTCCGGTGAACTTGCGGTCGTAGGCATAGACGCCCTCCTCGTCGTTCATCACCATTCTGCGGTGTGTACCCAGCAGCAGGTTGTTGGTGGCAATGCCACCCACATTGGCGGCGTTGGTGCTCAGGCGGCGCACACCATCTACATAGACGGCGGCGGCTCCCTGGCGTAGCACGTTCAGGGCCACGTGGTGCCAGGCGTTGTCCATGATGTTGCCGCTCGACGTAGCGATGCCGGTCTGCTCGGCGACGGGTTTGTAGGCGCCCTTGCCGGTGAGTTGCAACTCACCGTTAGTGTTCACCCACAGGCCTACCTCACCCATCTGCAGCAGCTGGGCTTCGCCCGTCTGTGCGCCACCGCGCACCCAGAACTCCACGGCGTAGTCGTCCTCGCTGAAGGAGGGCAGGTCGCCGGCATCGATGCTCAGGAAGTTGCCGTCAGTGAGACTTACGGCCTTGTTCTCATTGTTCATGTACCAGGTCTCGTCGGCCATGGTCATGTGGCGGTTGCGCGAGTAGTCGCGGATGGTCTTGCCCTCGCCCTCGTCCATCTTCCAGTAGCCAATGAGGTGGCGCGTTGCCGGGTTCTTCGTGCGGCCGCGCTGTGCCAGGGCGGTGGTCATGTCGTGTGCCTCGTCCCAGAGCAGCAGCTCGTGCATGGCTCCGGCAGAGCCGCAGCCTACACTCAACGGGCCGTTGCCTTCGTACTTGGCCACTTCTTGGGCGTTGAAGAGCGGGGTCTCGAAGGCGTCATTGGCCACGGTGGCGGTCAGCTTATACGTACCGTTCTCGTTCTTGTAGCTCAGGGTCAGGAAGGCCCAGTTACCCGTAGGAAGGGGGTTGGCCGACGTGTAGGTCTCCGAGCCTATCTTCACCACGAGGTGGTTATCGGTGTCGGTGCCCACGGTCAGTTTGGCCGTTCCGATGCCGTGACTGAGCAGTGTACCTGCGCCGCCGGTCAGGTTAATCCACGTGTCGATGCTGAAGTCCTTGCCTCCGAGCAGGATGTCGGCCTCGGTCTTTGCCGTGGTCTCTGCGCTCTGCAGCGAGAGGGCGGTCTCGTGGGCCACCTCTGCGCCGTTCAGCACGCCCGTCACCTTGAAGTTGGCGGCCTGTGTCAGCTCGCCCTTCAGGATCAGCTCGTTGAAGGTCACGCTCAGCTCGTCGCCGGCGCTTAGGATGCCGTCGGCAGGCTCAGGCTGGCCGAGCGGGCGCGGACGCTGCATGTCCTTCGTCAGTGCCAGCTCCTCGCTGGAGCGGCTCACCTCGTCGTTGCCGTAGGTGGCCACGGAGAGCACACGGAACTGGTAGTCGCCGTCGGTGAACTGGTTCATGTCGAGCATGTAGTCGATGTTGGCGCCGGTAGCAGGCAGCAGCTCGTTGTTCTCCGTCAGGTTCTTCTCGTCCAGCACATACTCGCGCAGCAGCGTCCAGTCGGTGTTGCCCTGCTTCTTGTACTGCAGGCGGAAGGCCTTCTGGTTGTGGTAGTTGCGGTCGAAGTTGTTGAACGTCAGCTTCAGGTTAGTGCCCGTCTGCGTGTTTACGATGTTGTTGGCCAGCTTCAGGTCAACGGTTGAGGCCGATGGCACGAAGTGTGCAGAGATATAGATGGTGTCGGCAATATCTTCTGGGTCGTTGTCCGAGGCGAAGACGATGGCGATACCTCTCTTATAAAGCGGGTCATCTTCCAGTCGATCGTCGTTCATGCCCTCATAGTCAAGCACGCCGGGGTTGGTTTGGCGCAGCTGCAGGGCCTTGGTCAGCGTCTGGTTGCCGGGCACCTTGATCAGTCGTCCCTGATCCAGTCCAGGAATCACCTTGCCGTCCATAGTCAGTTCTGCACCATCAGGATTGGTCTCGTCGAGAATGCCGAGGCGGTAAGCCACGTCGGCACCCACCTCCGAGGCGTTCGAGAGCTTCAGCACGTAGTTGGCGGCCTGTCCGCTGGGGATGTCGCTCACCACGGGTACCTCCACGTCAATCTGCGGCACCTCAATCTGCATGGTGGCCGCCATCAGTACATGCTCGCCGGGCTCATAGTACGACGTGCGTACCTCTCCCTCGTAGGGTGCGCTTGTCTGTCCGCCACGTGTGCGGAAGATGGGGCTGTAGATACCATACTGATAGACATCAACGCTCAAGGCATCGGCATCGCCGGTCTCTGACAAGGTGAAGGCGAAGCTGCTGACATTGGATGTCTCCGACTCTTCCGATTCTGTATGAGAGTATGACGCATTGACCTCGAATGAAATGTCCAGACCGAAGCGATTGATCTCAGTACCTGTTGTATTGGCAATGTGAATGCCCGGCGACACCGACCATTCAAACGAACTTGTATGGGTGGAGTCTTTCTCTACTGAATAGCTCACATCGCTACCCGAGTCGAACGAATAGTTGTCAAGGAGCTTGCCTTTTGTGACAGCTTCCACTTTCTCCTTCTCGTTGAGTGCCAGATAGCGCGTCCAGTTCTCTATCTGGTTGTTCACCCATCGGATGGTGTCGCCTATGCCTTCTTCATTCAGTTTCTTCCTCAATGATTCAGACATATTGTCAGGCAATACAATCTTATACGTTTCGGGCTTGCCGTAATTCTCGTCGTTTTTGTCAAGAGTTGTCACATAGATAGGCTCTGTGAGATTGTTCACAGGGTTGTCGTATTCAGCCTGATTAACAGTCTTGAGGTAATAGTCACGAATGCCCAGCAAATTGGGGAAGAGTGTCTCCTCAATATACTTTTGTGTGTAGCTGAAGAGCGTACCAAACCTCATGCCACTGGTCATGATTTCATACACATTCAGCGAAACAGGGTCGGTACTGGAGGCGCGCCTGAAGCCCAGGTTGCGGGCCTTGCCGAACACGACATTGGTGGCATTGCCAATGAATACATCGCCATCTGCACCAACATATTCTGGCTCACCCTTGGTAGCCCATGATTTCGTGATTGTAGTTGTGGTGCTGTACGAGTCGGAATCATCCTGTGAACTCTCGAAGGTGACACCTATTTCTGAATCGTTCTTCACCGACACCTGATTAACCGTGGCAACACCAGGCAGAATGCCTGAGATGGTTTCCACATCCACGCCAAACTTATGCTCAAAAGTCGTACTGCCGTCCTCTGAAGCTCCGTTGCTGATGGTCGTGCTCGTAGAGTTGACAGTACCAGTCGACCACTCAGCATTAGAGGCCGAGCCTGGGGGGTCGCGCAGAATCATGAGCAGCTGGTCGGGGCCAGAGGTGACAAAGTTGTTGCCTGAAGGCAGGTCGCCCAGCACGATACCGTTCATGCCATTGCCGCTCCACGCATAGGAACGACCATCGATGTCATAGTTAATATTGATGGTGCGAGTGAAAGGTTCAGTAATGTTGGGGAAGCCTGCCGTCCATTTATAGGTGGCCTCACCCTTGTCGTCGAGAACTATCTGGTTGCTCCTCAGCGAAGCCACATCGCCAGCCTTCACCTCTTTGCCATCTACGGTGCCATTTTCCACATAGACGCTCTGGCCGTCGGAGAGGGCATTGTTAATCGTCACGATAACGCCAGACAGTGGCACATGTGAAGTTACGTTCTTTGTACCATCATAATTGGTGTACTCCTCGAAGCCACTCAGCTGGAAGGTATAAGGGTCGCTCTTCACAAACAGTGGACTGCTATAGTTATAGGTTATTTCGCCATTGGTCACGCTGTAGATGTCGTTTATCGTAAGGTCGCCGTACTGGTCTTTCAGTTTGAAACTGTTGATGCCGAAAGAGCCGTCGTCGCGTCCCTTCTGCTTCACCGTGAAGCTGGGGGTGCTGTGATAGGTATGCTTCAGCATTGCTACGTAGTCGTAGGTCAGCAGTTCGTCTGACTCGGTGCGAACGGAATCCTGCGAAACTTGCAGCGGGTTGGTCAGGTCGAAAGTGGTCGAGACGTCAAGATCCTGCTCGGTCTTCACCACCTTCATGCTCTCCACCTTGTACTGCAGCGGGGGCAGCATGGCCGAGAACTCGCCCGTCTGCGGGTCGGTGTGGATGAATATCTTCTTGCAGTAGTCGGCAGTGGCGCCGCGGTAGGAGGTGCTCTTGATGGCCTCGGTGGCCGATGCCACGGCCACCACCTCCTCGTTGGTGTCATAGCTGATGGTGGTCTCGCTGACGTTCTTCACCACGTTCATGCGGTACAGCTCGTTCATGGGCGACACGACCAGCTCCACCACGCCGATGTTGTTCTCGCTCAGGCCGAAGCCCACGGGCTTCTCGCCCTCGATGCTGCCACCCACCACACGGCCGGTGAAGTTGACCAGCGTCTGATCCTCAAAGTCGAGGCTGGTCACGGGATTCTTGAAGTTCACCAAGGTGCCCACGCCGTCGGGGTCGGCGGGATAACGGCCGCTGTTGTTGAACTCATGGCCGTTCTTCACCACGGTGATGTAGTGCTCGCCGATGGGCACGGATATTTCGTACTGGCCGTAGGCATTCGTCGTGATGGGGGCACCGTCCTTGGCACAGATCTGGTTATCGACGTAGAGGTTCACGCCCTCCACGGGATAGTCGGTGCCGGCATAGCGGATGGTGCCCTTCACGCTGAAGGCCGAGATGTCGGTGAAGTCGGTGCCGTTGTGTACCAGCGAGTTGTTGCCCACGAAGCGCAGTTGCTGCGTCGGGTTGAACTGGTGGACGCCCAGCTTCGGGATGATGGCGTAGGTTGTTCCCTCACCGGTGAACGGCACGCCCTGGATGATGTAGTTGCCGTCGTCATCGGTCTTGGCCTTCAGCTTCAGATCCGTCGGAGTCAGGTTCGAAGGCTCGGCGTTGCTGCCTATCTTGCCGTGGTGCTGGTGGTAGACGGTGCCGTCGCGCGAGTAGTCGAAGAACTGGGTGCGCAGGCCCTCGTCGAAGGTCCAATAGGTCTCTAAGCCCACCTCGTTGCCCACCAACAGGTGGCCGTAGTTCTCTATGATCTCGGCCTCGGTGAGAACCTTGGTCCAGAGGCGGAACTCGTCGACGTAGCCCTTGAAGTGGCCCACCGTCAGTTGGGTGTTGCCCGTCATCGTCAGGCTGCTGCCCACGGCCTGTGTGCCGCACAGCAGCTGTGGCAGGCCTTCGCTGTCGGTGCTCATCACGCTGGCGGTCACGTTGCCGCCGTTGCGCGTCAGCACCACGTGGTGGTACTTGCCGGCGGTCAGCACGGCCTCGGTGAAGGTGTAGGTCGTACCGTTGTTGGAGAAGGTCAGCTCACCGTTGGCGTTCATGCCCACGTAGCAGTCCTCACCGTTCAGTCGCACAATCTTGGCCTCGGCCAGCTCGTCGGGCTGTATCCACATCTGGATGGTGAAGTTGCCTGATGACAGCATGTCGGCGGCGTAGCTCGCCGTGGGGTAGGTCCAGGTCACGGCGCCGTTGGTGCCGGTGAAGCGCATGGCATGATACTGCTCGGCATCGTCGCTCGATGCACCGGTGCGCTTGGCCTCCACATCGACGTTGGCCACCGCGCTGCCCGATGCGCCGAAGGTGATGCGGCCGCTGATGGTGCCCGAGGTCTGGGCGAAGCCGATGTCGGTAGCCTCGTTGGCGATGATGGCACCGTCGGGGCACTTGTCCTGCACCGTCACGCGGTATTCATAGAACACGCCGGGCAGCGGCGTGTCGTCGGTGTACATCAGGTACTCCTCTGTGCTCGACATGCGGTTGAGCGTCGTCCAGCTCTCGCCGCTCTTCTCGGCGCGACGGCGCTCCACGATGTAGGTCTTGGCCACCGTGGAGCCCTGCAGGTTGACGTGCCACTGCAGCTTCACCGTGCCGGGATAGACGCCCTTCGTGGCTTCGATGGAGTAGAAGCTCGTGCCCTTGCCGATGGCCTTCTTTGTCAAAGTCATGGAGTTGACTACCGTAGAGCCGATGACGGCATCGATGCGGTAGTTGTGCGGGGCACAGGCGTTCAGCGGCTCCTCGGTATAGGGGATGTTGCCGTCCATGAAGTCCTGCCGATCGGTGTGCTGGTCGGTGGTGCGGTGCTCCCACCGGAAGCTCGTCTGGTTGTCTGTCGGCTCGATGGTGTAGATGGGGTTGGTCTCGTCGTCCACATAAATCTTGAACGAGTGGCCATAGTCGGCGGGATAGCCGTCGGACGTCCAGCTGAAGATGATGCGGTCGTCCTCGCACACGGGGCTGAGGTTGGCGATGGGCAGCGAGAGTCTGGCATCCACCGTCTGTTCGTTCGACTTCAGCAGGTCGGCCTTCGTATCGTTGGACCAGCTGCTGTGTACATAGTAGATGTAGTACTTCACGTTGGCCTCGAAGAGGGGTTCATCGTCGGTGTAGGAGTAGGTGCCCTGCGGCACCACGTCGATCCGCTGGTCGTTGCGGTAGATGGCCCAGGAGCCGTCGCCGTAGTTCGTGTTGTCGGCCGTCCAGCTGAGCGACACCGTGCGGTTAAGCTTGTTGAACACGGGGGTGTTGAGGGTGGCCAGGGGCAGCGGGTAGAAGGTCTTTAGGCTACTCTGGGCCTTGAAATATTGCGTACCACCGTTAAGGTCGTTCTCATGCGGAAACTCATGATCCATCCGGATGGTGAAGCTCGGCGAGCGCAGGTTTTTGTTGATTTTGCTCAAGTTGAATGAGTAGTTACCACTCGCGTAATTGCTGCTGGGGGTATGGTATGCGATTTGGCTTGACCAGTTGCCATTAATGTGAGTGGAAATCCGGGTGTGTCCGTCGGTTTCTTTGGACTCGCCAAAGCTGTAGGGGAGCGTCAGCGTGCCGTCGGGTGATATGCCCAGGTCGCCGTTCCAGCTGATGGAGCGCACGGAGAAGGTGTAGTTGTTCGCATAGGGGCCGAAAATATCTGAGTGCCAGTCATCGCCATCTGTTGCCCCGTCATAGTCGGCCCAGTAGCCTTCGCTCTTGAACTTGATGTTGCAGTTACGCCATTCTAAGGGAAGATTCCAGGTGACACGATAATGATGGTCATCACCACTCCACCAATCATTTTCGCGTTCTGTTCCGTTCCAGAACTGCGCAGAACCAACAGAGCCATTTTTGTCAGCCCTGATTGAGACAAGTTTCGTCCAGTTGGAGCCACCGTCTTTGCTTGCGTAGACTGTCACACCTCCATCATTGACAAAGCCCTCATCAGTCCCACTCTTGTTGAAGATAGTGACCACAAACTGAAGAGCTCCAGCGTTATTGGCGTAGTAGGCCTGAAACATGTAATCTCGTTTCCAGTCAACACCCGTTGCCGCCGCCGCCTTCTGGGGCAGTAAGCACATCAGGAGCATCACCAGGATGGCTGCTCCCTTCATCCGCAGGAGGAAATTGCCTCCCCCACTGCTACCGGGACTCCCGTAGCGACCACGATGCCGTGTGCAGCCTGGCCCGGTGCCAGCCCGCCGTCGCAGATTTTTAAAGTAATTGTTCATAATGAAATAAATTTTGGAAAAAAGTGTTAAGTTAACTTGAAGTTGTCTAAAATTTCGTGCAAAGGTATGCAAATTGTTCGAAAAGTCCAAGACTTTTTTAGGGAAAAAGAATTTCCCCCCCGATTTTTCCCGCAAAAAGCTTTTTTTTCAAAAAAATATTACTTTTGTACCCATCATTCCAACAACACATCAAACAGATGAAGAAAATCTTACTAAATATTTCAATTAGGTGTAAACGTTCGGTAACTATTTCACCATAGCCATAATCTGTGGAATCTGCGAAATCAGTGGTTAGCAGATTTCCTCTACCCGCTGCCACTGGTAGCCGCGCACCTGTGCCACAATGAGGTGCAGCTGTGTGTGGCCTATGTAGTGCTGCACGCGGCGGTCCTGGGCGTATTTCTTTATCTGCTCCACGGCCTCCTGCCACTGCACCTGTGCCTCCTGCTCGGTGGCGTCCTGCCTAAGGTACTTCAGTTCCAGAATGTAGGAGTGGCCAATCATGGGGTAGCGCGCCAGCTCGGGCATGAGGAAGAAGTCGCAGTAGCCGTGAGCCAGCTCAGTCTCGGGCTGCGTCATGTAGTAGGGCGTCAGCGTGAGGTAGGCGTTCATGAAGCCCTGCAGGTTGCGCTCGCCCTCAATGAGGCTGCGCACGGCGGTGGCGTCGTAGTAGGCCTGGCCGATGTAGTCGAGCAGCGGGCGCCAGTCGCCGTCGAGGGCAGCTTGGTCGTAGGTGTCGGCAAGGCTCGAAATGTCCACGGGGTGTATGCGCTGGTATTCTTCAAGCAGGTAGCCGTAGTACTGCTGCCGCACGTTGTTGTTCGGTATGACGAGCTTCAGTCGTGTGCCGTAGATGTCGCCTATGGTCAGCATACCATAATAATATAATAGGGAGACGAACATCTCCTTGTCGGTGAGGTGCTCGGCGGGGAACGACTCTTCTACATTGCCGACGATAAATCCCTGCTCGGCAATCTTGTTGATGATGCCCATGCGGTAGGTGCCCGTGCCGTCGAGGGCTATGAGCTTCTTCATCTTCTTGTAGTCGGTGCGCGTGTTCGGGTCGATGAGCTGCTTGGGGCGTTTGCCGTGTGCTATGACGTGGTTCAGGTAGTAGAGAACCATGTCGCTGTTGAACATCTTCGGGTCGGTGCCCACCGACTCCATAGCAAAGCAGTAGTTGTCGTACCACGGCCTCATGTCGTCCAACAGCTCGTCCTCGCCCAGCGCGATGCAGCCCTGCTGCTGGTAGTAGCGTATCATCTGGCGCACCTCGGTCTCTGAGAATCCCAGCATCATGTTGAAGCGGGCATCCATGCTGATGGCCAGCGCGATGTTGTAGCCAGAGGTCAGGTCGTCCATCGTCACGGGGCTCACCCCCAGCATCAGGATGCGGTCGAAGTTAGGCTTGAACTTCTTGAACAGGTCGCGGTAGAAGCCCGTGGCGTGGGTCAGCGAGTGGTAGATGCGCTCGCCGTGCTCGGCCAGTATGTCGTTGGTGAAGTTGTCGTACTCGTCGATGATGAGGTACAGGCGTATTCCCTGCCGGCGGGCCGCCGAGCAGGTGTTGTCGAGCTTCGCATTGAAGTTCTTCATGCCGAGGATCCGGTCCTTGAACCCAGGCTCGTAGTATTTCTCGTACTTGATGACAAATTGGTCTATCTGTGCGCAGCAGTAGGTGTCGAAGTTCTCGTAGAGCGTCTCCAGTGAGCCTCCTGCCTGCGAGTAGTCGAACTTCAGCACCTGGTATATGCCCTGCTCCCTTGTGGGGCGATCATGCACATAGAGCCCGCTGAACAGCTTGTCCCATTCTTTCTTCCCCTCAATGTCGTAGTAGGCCGAGAGCATGTTCAGGAACAGGCTCTTGCCGAAGCGTCGCGGGCGTATGAGGAACAGGAAGTGTCCTGCCTGCTCCATCCGCTCGATGTACATGGTCTTGTCTACATAGTAAAGATTCTCCCGGCGCAGCTGCTTGAAGTCGCTGATGCCGTAGGGTATGCGTCTCGTTTCGTTGGTCATAGTCTTGCTGTCTTTGGATTACCGTTTGCAAATTTACGAATAAAAAACGGAAAAACAAACAATCGTGCAACAAAAAGAAATACAAGCGAGTGATAAGTTGTTTTTTAATTATTACATACTATGATTTTTTTTAAAAAAGGGTGACAGGGTGACGTCAGTACCTTTGTCATCTCTTGCGACATCCACGGTGCTTCCAGTAAAAATCATGCCTGTCTCCCTTCTTCCAAGGAAAAACGTAGTAAGGGGGATTGCCTGTTGTTATGAATACGCTTTTTGAGTTTTCAAGGAAACGATGCTCTTATTGCATTACCAGTCATGCACGTCGTCATCCCAGATGTTAGCATTCGACTCTCGGCTGAACACCTCATCGGTGGTCTGTTCTGTCGATGTTCGTATGCTGTCAGCGAGCAGGCTTTCGCCTGTGTCTGTCTGTAGGCAGTGTGTCGTGGGTTTTATGTATCTCTTCTTCATCTCACCATTATCTTTTTGCCGTTAATAATCATCAGATGGGACTTTCCTGTCAGGCTCCTGCCCAGCAGGTCGTAGCCGCGTGCATACTGTTTATCACCGCTCTTTGGCGAAGCATTCGCGCTGTCTCCGTTCATGTCAATGGCTTCGATGCCAGTTACCTCGTCCGTCCAGTCGAGGGTATAGCCGCGCACGCCCTCAGCAGGCTTTTCCAGGTAGGCACGGTTGGCGGGGATAGTGGTGCCGGTGAAGAGCCAGAAACCTATGGCCTTGTTGATTGTTCCATGACCTAACGTCAGCACGCTCTCGGCCTCCACCTCGATTTCTTCGGTAGTGCCCTTGAACAGGTTGGTTTCGATCGTTGCATCTCCGTCGGCCACGCGCGACAGCCATTCATAACTGGCCTGGGTCTCGGTCTTCAGCAGTACGGGCGTTTTCTTAGGCAAGATACTACAACTGACGGGTTCAATCTTCACCGCACCGTCTTCTATGCTCTTGGCGGCATAGACCGTTACGCCCTCGGGCACGGCGGCGTTGAAGGGCAGGCATGTGGTGGCCCATCCCTCGGCACTCGTGTTGGTGGTGATAGTTGTCAGGTTGATGAGGTAGGGGGAGTCGGCAGAACCTATTTTACCATAGTATGTGTATTGTGCGCCCTGATCTACTTCAATGATGCGCCCGCCTGTAAATACCCTGAAATAGATGTCCTCGTCGTCAATGTCGCCGTCGACAGTTATCGACAGGACGTTGGATGCATTTGGTCTTCCTTTTCCACGTATCTGGTCGTCGTGATATACCGCCACGATGGCCTCTGAAGTGAGAGTCACGCCATTAAGTACGACCTGTGCGGTCAATGTCATATTGGCCTGATACTTGGCATGAGGGACTTCGGGAAACGGGTCGCTTCCGTCAGCCAACATACTGACACTCCCCACGAGGAGGAGTGCCAGTACCGTCTGGATTCTTTTCAAAATCATTGTATTCATTATTTCATTACTTTCTTTTTGCCATTCTTTACATAAACACCCTTGCTCACCTTGCGGTTTACAGCCTTACCTGTCAAGATCTTGCGTCCCTGCAGGTCATAGACAGAACTATCAATACTTAATCCGTTTTCTACTTCATTAATACCTAAGGCATCGCCGAGGTTGATGACGAATGGCTGGCTATAAGAGCCGCAAACGGCATCTACAGCGTAGTCGACGGTTTGCTTGGTGCTGTAGAGTTTGCCAGCCACAGCCACTTGGATTGTCAGCTGGCACTCCTCGTCACCAGGGATGGTCATGTAGGCACGACCGTCTTCACGTGTGAAGGCGGTGGCACGGCATTCGTCACCGTCGGCAAACACGCCAATCTCTGCGTCGGTCAGCACCGTTCCGTCCTTTATTACTTGTGCCGTCATAACCATGTTGTCGGCAAACAAGTGATGGTCAACGGGCGCGAAGAGTGAAGAGTGCAGAGTGAAGAGTGAAGAATTTGCTTCCGCTGAGGCCATACGGCTGCCGGCCACACCTGTCACCGCACTGGGATAGGTGATGGTTGCGGCCTTACTGCTCTTCAGCTGATAGCCCTTGCCAGGCTGCATGGTGAGCAGCGAGCCGGCCCAGGCGTAGCTATCGTAGTAGGTGACTCCTTGCTGTCCTTTCAGCACGTCACCGTTTGCAGGACTCATGCTTGCCAAGGCATCTGTCACGCTGGCAAAGTACTGTCCGTAGCCCAACCAGTTCCAACCTTCATCGACGCTCACAGTTTCACTGGCGCGGTTGCCGACGAGGCGCAGCGTGCGGTCGTTACTCATCTGCACGGCATACATCTTGCCGTTGGCCAGTGCTGTGAGTTCACCTTGCAGGCCGTTTTCGCTGTTCTCAACAAAGCCGTCGCTCTTGCTCTTCACCGTCAGTACGTCATCGGCAATAGCATTAAAGATAGTCTGCGGTGACATGTCGCTCATATTGACATAGAGTGAAATCCAGTTCCAACCTTTCCTCAGATTTGTTTGTTGCTCTATGTAGTCGGCTGTGGTCAATAGTTCTGGTTCGGCATAGCTTCCTTTGAGTGCTAAGGGTGCATAGCTGACTGCCGAAGTTGGATTGACCACAGGATAGAGCGTGCCCGTTGAAGCATCGTAGGCTCGGAAAGTCACAGCCTTTTTCACGTCATCGGTACTGCCATAGATATCCATGGTTGCGAAGTAGCTGTCGTAGCGGGGTGAGTACTCCAGGTTAGCCACACCTCGGCACTCTTCGCCGATGAAGGCGGCAATGATGTCATCGGGGTCGTTGCTGATGACGTTGCCCACGTACAGCTGTCCGATGATGTTCATGGACCCATCGAAGTCGTTGGGGTTCACGGCCCAGTCGGGTGTGTCGCCGTTCACCTTGATGTTCAGCGTCAGGGGGACGTCGATGTTGTTGTTGCCCGTCAGGTAGACGGTCACCTCGTTGCGGCCTACGGGAGCCGACGGCATGATGGTGAAGTCGACCTTGGTCTCAGCCAGCGGGTTGGTCTCGCCATTCTCTACGCTGGGCACGAGCCATGCTGGCATGCCAGTCAGCGTCCACATCTGCTGCTGGCCGCCCTTGTTCACGATGGTGGCCTGCAAAGTGCTGGTGGTGTTCAGCGGCTGTTCCACGCTCAGGGCGTTTTCTGCCCAGACGAGCTGGTTCTGGTTGACGAAGGCACTCCACACGGCGGGCACGGAGTAGTTGCCGTTCTCGTCGCGCACGTCGCGCACGGTGAAGTTCAGGGTGCAGCCCTCAATCATGGCGGGATCCTCGTCGATGGTGATTACCACCTTCTCGTCGCTGGCCACGAAGGTGAAGGGCACGTTGGTCTCCGTCTTCTTCTGGCGCAGGGCAGGAGCATCGTCGGTGAAGGCTATCTCGGCGGGAGACTCGGCGGGAGAACCGCCGATAGCGACCGCGGTGTGACCCTTGCGGGCGAGGTCTTCAGCGGAGGCGGTGGTTACTACTTGGCTGTACTGGTCGAGTTGTTTCGTCTCGAAGGGATAGTAGGCCACGAGGCCGTCCTCCGTGCCCGTCAGACGCTGCTTGCGGTTCGACAGCAGCTTGTCGGCGTTGAGCGTGGCGTTCCATACGCGCACCTCGTCCACCTGTCCGGTGAACGGACGGTCGTAGGTGTAGACGCCGTTCTCCGAGGCCACCGACTCGCGGTGCTTACCCATCAGCAGCTGGTTGGTGGCGATGCCACCCACGTTGGCGGCGTTGGTGCTGAGTCGGCGCACACCGTCCACATAGATGGCGGCGGCTCCCTGGCGCAGCACGTTCAGGGCAATGTGGTGCCATGCGTTGTCCATGATGTTGCCGCTCGACGTAGCGATGCTGGTCTGGTTGGCAACGGCGTTGTAGGCACCCTTGCCGGTAAGTTGCAGCTCACCGTTAGTGTTCACCCACAAGCCTATTTCGCCCATCTGCAGCAGCTGTGCGTCAGCTGTCTGCTGGTCGCCGCGTACCCAGAACTCCAGGGCGTAGTCGTCCTCGCCGTAGGCAGGCAGGTCAGAGGCGTCAATGCTCAGATAGTTGCCGCCAGCCAGACTCACGGCCTTGTTCTCGTTATTCATATACCAGGTCTCGGCGGGCATGGTCATGTGGCGGTTGCGCGAGTAGTCGCGGATGGTTTTACCCTCGCCCTCGTCCATCTTCCAGTAGCCGATGAGGTGGCGGGTGGCGGGGTTCTTCGTGCGGCTGCGCTGCAGCAGGGCCTCGGTCATGTCGTGGGCCTCGTCCCAGAGCAGCAGCTCGTGCATAGCTCCGGCAGAGCCGCAGCCTACACTCAACGGGCCGTTGCCCTCGTACTTGGCCACTTCCTTGGCCACAAAGAGCTGCGTCATGTCGGCATCCTTTGCCGCAGTGGCACTCATTTTATATGCGCCGTTCTCATTCCTGTAGTTTAGCGTCAGGAACACCCATGAGCCTGTGGGAACGGGGGTGTCGGAAGTATAGGTCTCAGAGCCTATCTTCATCACCATGTGGTTGTCGGCATCGGTGCCCACCGTCATCTTGGCGTTACCCTTGCCGTGGTTCAGCAGTGTGCCTGCACCACCGTTCAGGTTGACCCATGCGTCGATGGAGAAGTCCTTACCTGCTAGCAGGATGTCGGCCTCGGTCTTTGCCGCGGCCTCGGTGCTCTGCATGGAGAGAGCCGTTTCATGGGCAACTTCCGCGCCATTCAGCACGCCTGTCACCTTGAAGTTGGCGGCCTGGGTCAGTTCGCCCTTCAGGATGGTCTCGTTGAAGGTCACGCTCAGTTCGTCGCCAGCAGAGAGGATGCCGTCGGCAGGCTCAGGCTGTCCGAGCGGACGCGGACGCTGCATGTCCTTCGTCAGAGCCAGTTCCTCGCTCGAACGATACACCTCGTCCGTGCCGTAAGTGGCCACGGAGAGCACACGGAACAGATAGTCGCCGTCGGTGAACTGGTTCATGTTGAGCATGTAGTCGATGCTTGCACCTGCGGGCAGCAGCTCGTTGTTCTGAGTCTTGTTCTTCTCGTCCAGCACATATTCGTGCAGCAGCGTCCAGTCGGTGCTGCCCTGCTTCTTGTACTGCAGGCGGAATGCCTTCAGGTTCTTGTAGTTGCGGTCGAAGTGGTTGAACGTCAGTTTCAGGTTAGTGCCCGTCTGCGTGTTTACGATGTTGTTGCTCAAAGCCAAATCAACAGCCGATGATGACGGTGTGAAGTGTGCTGAGATATAGACAACGTCGAAGATGTCGTCAGGCTCGGAGTCTGAGGCGAAGACTATGCCGATATTCTCATAGTCGAGCACGCCCGTATCTGTCTGGCGCAGCTGCAAGGCTTTGGTCAGTGTCTGGTTGCCGGGCACCTTGATGAGTCGGCCCTCGCCTGTCAGCGGCATGCCGTCCATCGTCAGCTGCACCCCCTGCGAGTTAGTGTCGTCGAGCATCATCAGACGATAGGCCACGTCGGCACCTACCTCTGAGGCGTTCGACAGTTTCAGCACATAGTTGGCAGCCGAGCCACTGGGGATGTCGCTCACCACGGGCACCTCCACGTCAATCTGAGGCACCTCAATCTGCATGGTAGCCTCCATGATGATGGGATGATTGCCGTTTTCGTCTTCATAGTACTCTGTCCTTACCTCTCCCTCGTATGGTGCACTGGTCTGTCCACCACGTGTGCGGAAGATAGGGCTGAAAATGCCATACTGATAGACATCAACGCTCAAGGCATCGGCATCGCCTGTCTCTGACAAGGTGAAGGCGAAGCTGTTGACATTGGATGTCTCCGACTCTTTCGATTCTGTATGAGAGTATGACGCATTGACCTCGAATGAAATGTCCAGACCGAAGTGATTGATCTCAGTACCTGTTGTATTGGCAATGTGAATGCCCGGCGACACCGTCCATTCAAACGAACTCGTCCTTGTGGTGTCTGTCTCTACAGAATAGCTCACATCGGAACCCGAATCAAACGAGTAGTTGTCAAGGAGCTTGCCCTTGGTAACGGCTTCCACCTTCTCCTTCTCGTTGAGTTCCAGATAGCGCGTCCAGTTCTCTAACTGGTTGTTCACCCACTGGATGGTGTCGCCCATGCCTTCTTCATTCAGTTTCTTGATCAATTCAGCAGACATAGTCTGAGGCATGACGACCTTGTAGGTTCCGGGTTTACCGAAATTCTCATCGTCTTTGTCAAGTTTGGTTACATAGACAGGGTCGTTTCCTTCGTTCACATAATTATTGTAGGTTGATTCGCTTACCGTTTGGAGGAAATTGTCACGAATGCCCAGCAGGTTGGGGAAGAGCGTATCCTCAATATACTTTTGCGTGTAACTGAAGAGCGTACCAAACCTCATGCCACTGGTCATAATGTCAAACACCTGTAGCGAAGCAGTATTGGTGTTGGGGTCGCGCCTGAAGCCCAAGTTGCGGGCCTTGCCGAATATGATGTTGGTGGCATTGCCTATGAACACATCGCCTTGAGCGCCCACATACTCAGGCTCACCCTTTGTGGCCCAAGCTTTGGTAATGGAGGTCGTGGTGCTGAACGAGTCGGAATCATCCTGTGAACTCTCGAACGTGAAACCTACCTCTGAGTCGTTCTTCACTGCGACTTGGTTCACCACGGCTGCTCCGGGAAGGGCGCCTGTGATGGTTTCAACATCCACGCCAAACTTATGCTCAAACGTCAGGCTTCCATCCTCGGTGGCTCCGTTGCTCACCGTCTTGGTCTTGGCACTGACGGTACCAGTTGACCACTCGGCATTGGAGGCAGAGCCTGGGGGGTCACGCAGAATCATCAGCAGTTGGTCAGGGCCGGAAGTGACGAAGTTGTTGCCAGTGGGCAGATCGCCCAGTACAACACCCTCCATGCCATTGCCGCTCCATGCATAGACACGTCCTTCGATGTCATAGTTGATGTTGATGGTGCGGGTGTAAGGCTCGGAAATGTTGGGGAATCCGGCTCTCCAGTTGTAGATTGCCTCACCCTCGTCGTTGAGTTCTATCTGGTTGCTCTGCAGTTCGACGACATCTCCTGCCTTCACAGCTTCACCATCTACGGTGCCGTCGTCCACATAAACGCTCTGACCGTCGGACAGAGCATTGTCGATAGTCACGACAACGCCAGCCAGCGGCACACGTGATGTTACCGCCTGCTCCTCGTCGTTGTTGGTGTACTCCTCAAAGCCTTTCAGTAAGAAAGTGTAAGGGTCGCTCTTCACAAACAGCGGACCGCGATAGTTGTAGGTTACCACGCCATTGCTCACGCTGTAGATGTCGCTTATCACAAGTTCGCCGTCCAAATCTTTCAGCTTGAAACTGTTGATGCCGAAAGATCCATCGTTGCGTCCCTCCTGCTCCACGGTGAAGGTTGGGGTGCTGTGATAGGTATGCTTCAACATGGCAACATAGTCGTATGTCAGCAGTTCGTCGTCCTCAGTGCGAACAGAATCCTGGGATACTTCCAGCGGGTTCGTCAGGTCGATGGTAGTTGACACGCCCAAGTCCAGTTCACTCTTTTTCACCTTGACGCTCTCCACCTTGTATTGTAACGGGGGCAGCATGGCCGAAAACTCACCCGTGTTGGGGTCGGTCCAGATGTAGAAGTTCTTGCAGTAGTTGGCGGTGGCACCGCGGAAGGAGGTGCTGTTGATGGCCGTCGTAGCCGATGGCACGGTCACTTCCTCATTGTTGGTGTCGAGGCTGCTGGTAGTCTCCGTGACATTCTTCACCACGTTCATGCGATAAAGCTCGTTCAGAGGCGACAGCACCAGTTCTACGACACCGATGTTGTTCTTGCTGAGTCCGAAGCCGACGGGCTTGTCGCCCTCAATGCTGCCACCCACCACGCGGCCAGTGAAGTTGACCAGCGTCTCGTCGATGAACTCCAGACCCGTTAGCTTCTTTTGGAAGTTCTCGGGTTTGCCTGTTCCATTGGGGTCTGCCGGATAGCGGCCGGCATTAGTAAAGGTATGGCCGTTCTTTCTGACTTCGATGAAGTGTTCGCCGATGGGCACGCTCACCGTGAACGCACCATCAACATTGGTCGTAATGGGTTCGCCGTTCTTGGAACTTATCTGACCATCGACATAGATGTTGCAGCCCTCAACGGGGTGGTCGGTGCCGGCATAGCGCACAGAACCGCTCACGGGGAATGATGACACGTCCCCGAAGTCAACGCCGTTGTGTACCAGCGACGAGGCACTGACGTAGCGCGACGCGTAGGCAGGCGAGAATTCGTGGATGCCCATCGTCGGGATGACGGTGTAGTTGGTTCCCTCGCCGCTGAAAGGCACGCCACGGATGACATAGTTGCCCTGGCCGTCGGTCAGGCCCATCAGGCTCAGCTGCTCTTCAGTGGGTACGAAGTCGCTGCTCAGTGCGGGCACATGAGCGGTGGCGTGGTGGCCGTTGCTGGTGTTATTGCTCTTGGAGAAGTCATAGACGATGTTCTGCACGCCCATGTTCTCGTCCATCGGGTAGTAGATGGCCAGACCGCTCTCGGTGCCGCCCATGGGGCGGTTGAAGTTCTTGCGAATATCATTCTGCGTGAGGGCGCGCTTGAAGAAGCGGAACTCGTCAAGATAGCCACCGAAGTTGTGGGCGTTGTCGAGTGTCACGCTGTTACCCAATGCCAGCTCTGTCTCACTGGTAGCGGTTGCCACTGTCTGGCCCGTGATGGAGCCGGAGGCAATGTGGTCGGCATCGGTGGTGACGTAGAATGTGGTGGTCTGTGCCGACTTGCTATAGACGCAGCTCACGTGGCTCCACTGGTTGGCGGGGATGTATTGGTCGGCGAAGCGGTTTTCGCCGTTGATGAAGGCACCAAGCTGGTAGGTCTGCTGCGCGGCATTGTATTTAAGCACGATGGCGAAGAGGCCGGAAATGTCGTAGAGCATGTAGGCCGTGCCGTCGGCGTTCATCTGCGCATTGCTGGGGTTTACGTATGCCTGAATGGAGAAGTCGCCGCCTGTCAGTTTCTTCAGTTCCTTGGCTGTGGTGGTGCAGAGCATGCCGGTGCCAGTACCTCTGAACTGCAACGAGCGCAGGTGGTTCACGGTCTCGCCGTCGTCGTTGTTCTGGCGCAGTGTCACCTTCACGTTTTCTACGGCAGTGCCTGTGCCGTAGGTAATGCGGCCGCTGATGACACCCGAGGACAGGGCAAAGCCAGTGTCCGTGGTCGTGGTGGTAGGACGGTTGCCATTCTCGCAATAGTTGTAGCACGTGATGCGGTATTCATAGAACACGCCGGGCAGCGTGGTCTTGTCCTCCCACGTCATGAAGGTCTTGTCGCTGTCTAAGGTGGTCAGCTTCTGCCAGCTATCCTCGTTGTTTTCCTGACTCAGCACACGACGCTCAATGACGTAGTTCTCGGCTGCCTGATTCTTCAGTCGCTTCACATTCCAGGTGAGCAACACAGAACCTTGGTTGTCACCCTTCGAGCACACGAAGTTTTCAAAGGTCGTACCGCCGCCGATGGCTTTGTCGCGCTGTTCGGCACTGTTCAGTTCTGTGTCGTCAATTTGACCCACCACGCGGTAAGTATGCACATTACAGGCATCAAGGTCTTCTACCGTGTAAGCATCGATATTGGCATCTATGTCTTCTTGGCTGAACGCCGCTTTGTCTGTATAGTCGGTACGCCCGGTGGCTTGGTTGTCATCACGGTGCTCCCACTTGAAGGATGTCTGCCCTGTGGCTGGCGTGATAGTAGCAACCTTGTTGTTATCGATATATACATCGAACTTATTGTTCATGTCTGCCGATGCGGGGAAGTCAACCGATGTCCATGTGAGTGTCACCTTGTTCTCGCTGCTCACGGCCTGCAGGTTGTTCACTGGCACGGAACGTTTGGTGTTCACCGTCGCGGTGGCCTTGGCATCATCGTACCTTTCTTCGACAGACCGCAGTGCAGGAATGAAATAAACGCTGTAGCTGACATCTTGTTCGTTCTCAAATCCGTTGTCAGTATAGGTAGTTACGCCAGGGTCGAGCGTCGCAATCCTAACATCGCCGCGATAGACGGTCCACTGGTAATCGGTATAGTTGCCAGGGATGTCACCGACGTTCCAATTCAGTGTAACAGTCTTTGCTATCTGGTTGAATTCCGCCTGCAGGTTGCTGGCCTGTACCACGGGATAGATATTGACGCTCCTCCCACTTGAAATCGATGAGCTGTTGGCAAAGGTGGCTTCGAGCCTGTAGTCCACGCTGTGGCTACCCACGGTGGTAGCTGTGGGGTTTGTGGTCCATGCACCTCCATCCACGCGATATTTCATCGTACCATAGTTCCCCGTAGCCTCTGCCGAAACCAGGTTCAATGGTGAACCCGTGTAAATGATATTTTCGAATAAGGTGGGTTCATTCTTGATACTTAGCGTCTGTGTAGTGAAATTCAACTTAATATAGATGTCATCACCACCAGCATCCTTATTCATATCAGCACCACCGCTATACTTACTTGAATACCATTGTACATTTATCTGATTATTATTTGCGTTACTCCAGCTTTTTGACCAACCTATCGTTTCGATAACACGTTTCGTGCCTCCGCAAGTACTCAAGTTGGCACGGTCGCGTGTGTAATACATGAAAATGTCTGCACCGCCGGCATCTCTGTTCAGGTCACCATTAAAGCCAGTGTTGCGTGGGGCCCATTCATAATGCCTGCCATCGTAGTCAAAACCAGTTTCCCATTTGGTGGTAGATACTACAATGTCAGTGATGTAGCCCGTCTCAGGATTGGCAGTTGTACTTGTCTTGTAGAGCAGGAAAATATCCCAGCCACCTGCATTGTCATTCAAATCTTTACCGACGTTTACCCACCCTTGGGAGGTGTATTGTTTCACGGAATTCCAGCCACCACTCGAATAACCAACAACCATGATGTCGGTGACATAGCCGTCGGCCCTAACCCCCGTCACTGCCGTCACGAGCAGTGTCAGAAGGAGGAACCATCTCACGAAGCCCCCATTGGGGGAGCCACTGCGACCCTGCGGCCATAACCACAGCCGTTGTCGCGAGGAATTGATCATATTTGTTTGCATAATGATATAGAATTATGTGTTATCTGTAAGTGAAATAATACCTTTTGCGCTTGCAAAAGTACAAAGAATTTGTGAAATAGCATGCAATTTCGCCAATTATTATGTAGGATATGGTCAAATTTGAATTGATTGTCAATTAAGAATAACGTGGTACAAATGCCCCAGCACAGGTTGCCTGCATGAAAATTCGGCATAATTATCCGTCGAAAAAACGCGAGAATCGAATGGAAATCAGCAAGGCGGGATTTGGACGGAAATATGCGAGTTTTGAGAATTTTGCATAAGTACTTGATATTCAATATTTTGCATTTTTCTTTCATTGGAGATGCCAGTTTGCACCGTTGTTCGATAATCTATTACACCCTGACGAAACATCCGTCTCACCCTGACGGAGCATTCGTTACACCCTGACGGAGCATTAATCACACCGTCATGTCATATTAATCACGGTGTAATTAGTATGACATGACGGTGTGAAGTCCGTTGCGTGAAGGTGTGAGAGAGCATTTTCCAAGGTGTGAAGAGTGAAAAAGTGAAGAGTGAAGAATGAAGAGTGAAGAATTTGCTACCGCAACAGATTCTTTGCGCTTTGATGCGGTAGCAAATTCTTCACTCTTCACTCTTCATTCCATTCCCGAGCGAAGCTCGCCTACCCGTAGCCTTTCACTCCCTGACTCTATTTCGCAAATTTCATTTGTCATAAAAAGCGAAAAGGTAACTGCATAATCATGCAGGGTTCCTACTGCTCGTAGCCCCCGAAGCTTTGCTGGTCGTCATCGCTGCCTTGGCCGTCGTCGTCGCGCTGGGGCTTTTTCTTGGCCATCATGTTGCCGAAGTTCCACGTGAGTTGCATGTTGATGCGCGGGTCGCGGTGATTCTTCTGGTGCCGCCAGAAAGTGGGACCCTCGGTGTAGTTCTCCCAGGAGCGCGAATCGAACACGTCGCGCCAGTTGATGGCCAGGGCGAAGGTCTTGTTGAGGAACGTCTTGCGAAGGCCGAGGTCGAGCGAGCCATTGGCCTTGCGGTAGCCCTGGGTGATAACCTGCCGGGAGTTGTAGTTGCCTGTGGCTTGGATGGATATGTTGTAGGGAAGGATGACGGAGGCCAGGAGGCGTCCTGTCCAGGCAAAGTTCTCGTCGGGTTCGCCCGTGACGCGCTGTCCCTCGACGGTGGTCTCGAAGCCGTCGAGCTTGTAGTAGTAGGCGTTGAGCGTGGTGGTCAGGTCGAGGATGCGCCAGAGCTTGTCCTTCAGGATGAGTTCGGCGCCTGCGCTCTGGCTCTTGGCCACGTTCAGGTTGGTCATGAACATCGTGGCCTGTCCGTTGTAGGTGCCCTGATAGCGTATGCGCTGCATCACGTCGGTGGTGGGGCGATAGTAAGTGCCCACGGAGAGCGTGTGCTCGGGCCACGTCTTCAGGTAGTTCAGCGAGAAGGCATTGGTAAACTCAGGTGTCAGCTCCGGGTTGCCGAACTCGATCATCGAGGCATCGCGCGTGTTCTTGAACGAGTTGAGCTGTCCGCCCCACGGACGGCGCAGGCGGCGTGTGTAGTTCAGCTGCAGCTGAGAGGTCTCGGTGAGCGCGTAGTTCAGGAAGAGCGAGGGGAAGAGCTGGAAGTAGTCCTTCTGGAAGGGGGTGGGGGAGCTGGGCGACGATGCGCCGGGTGCCGGGTGGTCATGTTCCCAGGTGTAGCTCTTCGTGTCCACTTTCCAGTATTCGCCGCGTAGGCCGGCCATGACGCCGAGCTTGCCGAACTTCATGTTGGCCGTGGCATAGAGGGCGTGGATGTCGCTGTCGTAGAGGAAGCGGTTGTAGAAGTAGGGATCGTCTATATACTGGTTTTTAGCATGATCCCAGTCCTGCGACTCCTGCGGGGTGTTCTCGTGGGAAAAGCGTCCGTCGTAGCCGGCCTCTAACTTCATCTGGTCTGAAAGCTGGTTCTCGTAGTCCACCTTCACCTCCCATGCCCGGTTGTTCATGAAGATGGGGCGGTTCTGGCGGCTCCATGTCTTGGGCGAGCCGTCCATGAAGACGGTATCGTTCTGGTAGATGTTCGAGTTGTTCATCTTCCATTTGTTGAACTCCACCGACACGTCGAGCTTGTGCGTGCCCTGCTCGTTGAAGCGGTGCGTATAGGCCAATTCGCCGTTGAGCATGCGGTGGCTGCCGTCTTCCGAGGTGGCCGTGCGCGTCATGTGCTTGGTGACGGTTCCCGTCGAGAGCATGCCGTAGTCATATTCGGTGACGTTGTCGTGCGACGGGGTGCCGCGCAGGAACATGCCCGAGAGGGAGAGGTCGTCGCTGGCGGTGGCATGCCAGGTGATACCGGCGCGTCCGAAGAGTCCGCGACCCTTGTTGCTGTTATCGCCCTCGCTGCGCAGGAAAGTGTCGTCTAACGGATAGCGCTGGTCGCTCATGTTGGTGCCGTTGCCGCGACGACGGCGCAGGCCCAGGTTGGCGTAAGCATCGATGACACCGCTGCTGTAGTTGATGTTTCCGCCCACGTTCCAGCCTTTCTGGTTGTTGGCTCCCGCCTGCAGCGAACCGTAGTAGCCTGCCTTGCGGTTGCGCTTCAGCACGATGTTGATGATGCCGGCGGTGCCCTCGGGCGAGTACTTGGCCGAGGGGTTGTCGATGACCTCGATGCGCTCGATGCTCTCGGCGGGTATCTGCTGCAGTATCTCGCCACGGTTGTCGGTGGTGAGCCCGCTGGCCTTGCCGTTGATCCACACCTCCACGCTGGAGTTGCCGCGCAGGGAGATCTCGCCGTCGGTGGTTACCTCTATGCTTGGAATGTTCTCTAACAGGTCACTGGCCGAGCCGCCCGCAGCGGAAATCACCTCGTCGACGGTGAACGACTTGCGGTCTACCTCTAACTTCATCTGCGAACGCTGGCCCGTCACGGTCACCTCGCTCAGCGTCTTCGTGTCCTCGTGCAGGTAGATGGCGTTATAGTGTACGGTGGGCTTCTCCGGTGTGATGCTGAACTGTCGGGTCACGGTCTTGTAGCCCATGAACGACACTTCGAGATGGTAGCTTCCGCTCTTCAGCCCTTTTACCTGGAACGAGCCTTTCACGTCGCTCATGCCTCCGCCCACCACACGGCCCTGGGCATCGGTCACCCTGATGTTTACGAACTGCAAGGCCTCGTCCTTCTGGCGGTCGAGTACCTTGCCCCTGACAATACCTTGTGCCTGCATGCCCGCAGTACAAAGCAATAACATGATAAAAATTACAAATCGATTCATAATGCCCTATTAGACGGAGCGATATGTGAAAAGTTAAAAGTAAAAAGGTTAAAAAGTTGCAATTTGTAAGCAAAAGGGTGGAAGATACGCTTCGCGTCTGAGAAAAAACAAAATAAAACCGGGAAAAACATAATAAAACAACTGTTTTTCCCGGTTTCATTATTCTGTTTTTTCCTGTTTTCTCTGGTTTTATTTTGTTTTTTTTCAGACGCGAAGCGTATCAGATGCGCGTATTTAGAGCCTTACCTTCAGGGTCTTGCCAGCCACTTTGATGATGTAGAGGGCATTGGCGGGCAGCTCGATGTTGGTCTGGGTAGCGTGGAGCTTCTGGGTAAGGAGCTGACGGCCATCGGCAGCAAAGATCTGTAGCTGGTCGCCTGCGGTGGTACCTTCCACGCGGATGCCACCCTGCATGCCCAGGATTTTCACGTTAGAGGGAGCCTTCTGCTGGCGCACGCCAGTGATGATTTCGTCGTCGGGGTTGTAGGGTTCGATGGTGTCCTGCTCGAAGGTGACGAAGAGCACGTTGGCAGGCTGCGTGATGGTGGGCGTGGTGTACATGTTCTTCTCGTTGAGTTCGGCGGTAACGTCAACGTTGTTGAAGGTGACGCTGTTCACCTTCCATCCCACGGCAGGTCTCAGGATATAGGTGTATTGCATGCCGAGTTCGACGAGTTGGCTGATGCCGCCGTTGTCGCTGGTCGACAGGTCAATAAATGCGGCATTGTCGGGGTTAATGTCGGGGTTGATGATGTCGATGCCTGCCCCGTCGCTGGGGTCGTCGCCAGAAGCCCAGAGGCAGGAGAAGGTATAGCGTTCGTTGATGTTGCTGAGTCGTGTGGCTTCGCCTGTGGTGATGTCGATGGCATAGAGCGAGGTGTCGTACTTGCCGTTGGTGCGCCATTCCTTGTCGCTGAGCGTGCCCCACGAGCCCCAGTCGTTGATGCCCTTGCCGCTGTTGAAGTAGCCGTTCCAGTACATGATGTTGGGGTTGCTCTTGCTGAAGCAGGCACTCTGTCGCTTGTATTGCGAGCAGTAGCCCGTTGCGGGGAATGTGCTGACGTAGTCAAAGTACTCTTCGCCTTCCTCATCGGTCTTGGCAATGGCGTTGACATACATCATGCCCGAATTCAGGTCAAATTCGTAGAGCTGGGCTCCGGAAAGGTTGCCGTTGATGTCGCGTATCTTTCCATCGCTGTCGATGGTTCCGTTGGTACCACCGCTGGTGAGGGCAAAGGCGCGACCCTCGCTGTTGATGGCGAAGGTGACGAAGTTGTAGTAGTAAAGACCCGGTGTGATGGGGGTCACTGTCATGGTGCTGAGGTCGATGGTGCAGAGACAGTAGCCGGCATCCATTCCTTCACGGCCGAAATCTGCGTCGTCCTCGTCGGTGAAGTACTCCTCGTCGCCAGTGATTTCTTCAGGAAGCTGAGCTTCTGTGATGTAAAATAGGCCATAGACCTTGCCGTCTACGGGGTTATAGCTCATGCCGGCCGATTCGATCATGGCACCCTTGGGGAAAGTCCTGCTGTCGAGCAGGTTGCCAGTGGTAGCATCCCACTTGCACACTCTGAAGAGTTCCTCGTCGGTGGTTGACTGCTCGTCGCGCGACGTCACGGTGACAATCTTTCCGTCTACATAGACGGCACCGGAGTTGCCATACATCAGGTTGAAGTTATTAGCCCAGAGCTCTTTCTCGGTGTCGCCTTTGATGTCTGCCTTCACCACGGGAGGCTCCTTCTCGGGGGTGGTAAGAGAATTGCCATCCCATGTCATGGTGTAGAGACCATTGTCCACGATGAAGATGGATTTTCCCAATTCTGTGTTCCATCCTACGTACTCAGAGTGGTTTTTCTCAGAATCGGTGTAGCGATTGTTCTGGTAGACGCCATTGAGCTTTACGCTTTGTGCGCTGGCAGCAAGGCTGCAGCATGCAGCCATTGCCATAGACAGTAGTTGTCCTTTTGTTGTTTTGTTCACGATTTTAATTTTTTGTTACAAATTATTAGTGATTTGGGAAATAAAATAAGAAATATGAATTTTTGGGCACAAAAATAGTTGTTTTTATTCAATTTACCAATCATTTTCGACGAATCAGCCTGTTATTTAACGTTTTTAATGTTTTTTGCGAAGTTGCGGCAGGCATGCTATTCGTTGTCCGGACTTGTATTAATGTTAAACGATTGATAAAAAAACATTATTTTTGTCTTACCATGCAGGGAACTGGCCAAAAATGTGTATATTTGCGCCCTGTAAGCAAAATATACATTAATTTATATACGAATACTTATGGCAAAGAAAGCATTATTGATGATTCTCGACGGATGGGGAATCGGACAGCACGGACGAGGCGACGTGATTTTCAATACGCCTACACCTTATCTCGACTACCTGACAGCCGTATCGGCTCACTCGCAGCTGCAGGCCAGCGGCGAGGACGTGGGCCTACCCGACGGACAGATGGGTAATTCGGAAGTGGGACATCTGAATATCGGTGCCGGCCGCATCGTCTATCAGGACCTGGTGAAGATTAATCGTGCCTGCAAGGATGGATCGATTGTGGAGAACCCGCAGGTGAAGGCAGCCTACACCTACGCCAAGGAGAAAGGCAAGAAACTGCACCTAATGGGCTTGTGCAGCGACGGCGGCGTACACTCCAGCCTGGACCACCTGTTCAAGCTGATAGAGGTGGGCAAGCACTACGGGCTGAAGAACCAGACGTTCGTACATTGCTTCATGGACGGTCGCGACACCGACCCGCACAGCGGAAAGGGCTTCATTGAGCAGGTCACGGAGGTATGTGCCGCCAACGACGCTGCCATTGCCTCTATCGTGGGCCGCTTCTACGCCATGGACCGCGACAAGCGCTGGGAGCGCGTGAAGGAGGGCTACGACCTGATTGTGAAAGGCGAGGGCAAGCAGGCCACCGACATGGTGCAGGCCATGCAGGAAAGCTACGAAGAGGGTGTGACCGACGAGTTTATCAAGCCTATCCACAACGCTACGGTAAACGGCTGCATTGAGGAGGGCGACGTGGTCATCTTCATCAACTTCCGCAACGACCGTGCCAAGGAGCTGACCATCGCGCTGACGCAGGAGGATATGCCCGAGCAGGGAATGGCGACCATCCCCGGCCTGCAGTACTACTGCATGACACCCTACGATGCCAAGTTCACGGGCGTACATATCCTCTTCCCCAAGGAGAATGTCGAGGACACGCTGGGCGAATATCTCTCGCGCCAGGGAAAGAAGCAGCTGCATACGGCTGAGACAGAGAAGTATGCCCATGTGACCTTCTTCTTCAATGGCGGACGCGAGGCTCCCTTCGACAATGAGGACCGCATCCTCGTGGCCAGCCCCAAGGTGGCTACCTACGACCTGAAGCCCGAGATGAGTGCCTACGAGGTGAAGGACAAGCTGGTGGCTGCCATCGGCACTCAGCAGTATGACTTCATCGTGGTGAACTTCGCTAACGGCGACATGGTGGGCCATACGGGTGTCTACAATGCCATCGCCAAGGCCGTGCATGCTGTGGACAACTGCGTGCGCGAGGTGATTGAGGCAGCCAAGAAGAATGACTATGAGGCCATCATCATTGCCGACCACGGCAATGCCGACAATGCCATCAACCCCGACGGCACGCCCAACACGGCTCACTCGCTGAATCCCGTGCCTTTCATCTACGTGACCAACAACAACTCGGCCACGGTGAAGGACGGACGCCTGGCCGACGTGGCTCCCAGCATCCTGCACATCATGGGACTGGAGCAGCCGAAGGACATGACGGGCAAATGTCTTATCTGTGACTGATTATTTCCGCTTCGCGGGCTGAAAAAAAACAAAACAAAACCGCAAAAAACAATGGTTTTGTTTTGTTTTTTTTCAGCCCGCGAAGCGGAATCTTCCTAAAATCCCTGAATCCTTAGACGATTACTCCCAAGCGAGGCGGCGGGTGCCGTCGGGGAGTTCGTCGATGTTGACGCGCACGGCATCGTCGGGTAGGAGTTCCTCAATGAGTTCAGGCCACTCGATGAAGCAGAGGGCACCACTGTAGAAGTAGTCCTCGTAGCCCATGTCGTAGACCTCTTCCAGCTTCTTGATGCGGTAGAAGTCGAAGTGGTAGATGAGGGAAGAGTGGAGAGTGGAGAGAGGAGAGGGGAGAGAGGATAGAGGAGCTTCTGTTTCTGTTTTTTTCACTTCGTATTCGTTGACGATGGCGAAGGTGGGTGAGGTGATAACATCCTTTACCCCCAACTCCTCGCAGATGGCCTTGATGAGGGTGGTCTTGCCTGCCCCCATCTTCCCGTAGAAGGCGAAGACCGTGTGCTTGCCGATATGGTTGATGAACTCGCGGGCGGTTTCGTGGATGCTTTCTAAGTTCTTGATTACGATTTCCATATTTTTGTCTTTATTATCCCCTCCTTTTGGGAGCGGAAGGGGTTGTTTATCTTTTCTTGGGTGTCAGCGTTACTAAGGGGATAATCATCTCTTCCATGGAAATGCCTCCGTGCTGGAAGGTGTCTTTGTAGTAGCTGACGTAATAGTTGTAGTTGTTGGGGTAGGCGAAAAACGAGTCGCCTGTGGCAAAGACGTAGCTCGTCGACAGGTTGGGCGAGGGCAGCTGAGCCTGTTTGGGGTCGCGGATGACGAAAAGGTCCTTGGAGTCGTAGCTCAGGTTCTTGCCTAATTTGTATCGCAGGTTGGTGTTGGTGTTGCGGTCGCCAATGATTTTCACGGGCTTGGTGCAGCGAATGGAGCCGTGGTCGGTGGTGACGATGATGCTGTAGTCGGTCTGTGCCAACCAGCGGAAGAAGTCGGCGATGACCGAGTGACGGAACCAGGAGAGCGTGATGCTGCGGTAGGCCGACTCGTTGTTGGCCAGCTCGCGCACCATGCGGCTCTCCGTGCGGGCATGCGAGAGCATGTCGATGAAGTTGAACACCACGACGTTCAGTGGGTTGCGTTGTAGCGTGTTCAGTTGCTGCATCAGGTGGTCGGCCTCGGTCGAGTTGTTCACTTTGTGGTAAGAGAAATCCACCTTGCGGCGGTATCGCTCTAACTGCGTGGCAATGAGCGGCCCCTCGTTCAGGTTCTTGCCTTCGTCCTCGTCCTCGTCGACCCATAGCTCCGGGAACATGTGGGCTATCTGGTCGGGCATGAGACCGCTGAAGATGGCATTGCGGGCATATTGCGTAGCCGTGGGCAGGATGGAGAAGTACAGGTCTTCGTCCATGTCGAACTGGTCGCCAATCTCCTGGCTGAGCATGCGCCACTGGTCGTAGCGGAAGTTGTCCAGGACGACGAGGAACACCTTCTTGCCTTCGCTGAGCAAGGGGAACACCTTGCGCTTGAAGAGTTGGTGGGAAAACATAGGGGCCTCAGCGCCGGCGGGGTTGAGGCTGCTCAGGTAGTTCTTTTTCACGAACTTGGCAAAGCCCAGGTTGGCTTCTTCCTTCTGCATGGCCAGCATGTCGGTCATCTGCGAGTCGGTGGAGCTGAGCTGCAACTCCCAGTGTACGAGCCGCTTGTAGAGGTCAATCCAGTCCTGCCAAGTCTTGCAGTCCATGATTTGCATGCTTATCTGCGAGAAGTTCTGCTGATACTTGGTCTGCGTGACCTCGGTCTCGATTTCGCGGCGGTGTATATTCTTCTTCAGCGTGAGCAGGATCTGATTGGGGTTGACGGGCTTGATGAGGTAGTCGGCAATCTTCTGGCCGATGGCCTCTTCCATGATGTCTTCCTCTTCGCTCTTGGTCACCATGACGATGGGGGTAGAGGGCGAAACCTCCTTGATTTGCTGCAAGGTCTCCAGTCCGCTGAGGCCCGGCATCTGCTCGTCGAGCAAGACCAGGTCGAACGAGTGTTCGCGGCAGAGGTCAATGGCATCGGTGCCATTGGAAACCGTCGTTACCTCATAGCCTTTTTTCTGGAGGAAGATGATGTGGGCGCGTAGCAGTTCTATCTCGTCGTCGACCCAGAGTAGCTGTCCGTTCGTCATAATGTCTTTTGTTTAAAATTGGTCTACGATGACAACGAACTTCCCCCACGCCTTATGGTTCCGGTAGTTGTCCTTTGCCCCTTTGGGCACGATGAGCTTGCAGGTGCCCAGGTTGGTGCCTTTGAAAGTGCTGTTGGTGATGTTGCATGGGGTGGGTGAGCTGCACACCACTTCGCCCAGCGAGGTGCAGCGTGCGAAGGCATTGCCGCCTACCTTCTTCAGCGAGGAGGGCAGTTCGACGCGGTTGATGCTATTGCACTCGCGGAAGGCCGAACTGCCGATGTTGGTGCAGGCTGGCGGGATGACGATGCTCGTCAGGCTGACGCACTTCTCGAAGGCATTGTCGCCAATGCTCGTGACGGAGATGGGGAGCGTGATTTCGCGCAACAGGGAGCATTGCTCGAAGACGTTGCTGCCAATGCTCTTCACCGAGACGGGCAGCGTGACGGTGCGCAGCGAGTGGCAATAGCGGAAGAGGTTGCTCTCTATCTTTTCCACGAATCCGCTGATGAGTACGCTGTCAAGGCTGATGCAACCGTTGAAGGTGTCGTTGCCTATCTGCTTCACCAGGTTCGGCACCCGTATGTTCTGTAGGTTCCCACAGTTCTGGAACACGTGCTCGCCTATCTTTGTCAGCGACGACGGCAGCTCTATCTTGGGCAGGAGCTTGCAGTTGAAGAACGCATAGTCGCCCAACGTCTTGATGGACGATGGCAGACTGACGGAGGTCAGGCTGACGCATTCGGAAAAAGTCTTCTCGTCCAGTTCGGTGAGCGTGCCGCTGATGACGACCGTCGACAGGCTGGTGCATTTCTCGAAGGTGCTTTCGCCCATCTTGGCCACTTCGCCGAGGCTGACGCTACTGAGCATGGTGCATCCTTTGAACACGTCGTTGCCCAGCGTGCCTACATGGTCGATGGTCACACTTTTAAGGGATGCACAGTCCAGGAAGGCCCTGTGCTCAATCTTGGAAAGGGTCTCGGGAAACGTCACCGTGCTGAGGCTGCGGCAGCCGTTGAAGGCATCGGTGGCAATACTGCTGATGGTGGCCGGGAGCTTGATGGAGCCGAGCCGTTCGCATTGGGCGAAGACGGAGCTTGCTATGCGGTCGATGTTGCAGTCAAGGCTGATTTCCTCGAGGTTGGTGCAATCGGCGAAGGCGTGGCTGTTGATAACGTCCACCAGACTGGGCACTTCTATCTCGGTGAGGGAGGAACAGCCGTCGAAGGCGTGGTTCTCAATCTTTCTGAGTCCCGATGGCAACTTGATAGACGTGAGTGCCTTGCAGCCGTTGAAGGCATAGTCGTCGATGAGGGCGACGCTCTCGGGGATGGTAATCTCTCGGAGATTGGCGCATCCGCTGAAGCAGCTCTTGCTGATGGCCTCAAGGCTGTCGGGCAGGATGACCACCTCTAATGTCTTGCAGTTGGCAAAGACCGAGACGGGCAACTGATTGGCCATGTTGCGGTAGATACCCTTCGACTCCTGCATCCTGACTTCCGAAAGATCCAGTTCGGTCAATAGCATCTCTGCGTTGTTCTTGCCTTTCGAACGACCGACAAACTGTTGCAGCACCTTGATGTCGGCGCTGTTCAAGGGGCCGCTGATCTTCAGTTCAGAGATAGCGTTCTTAACGTTGTCGTTCAGCTGACGGGCGAGTGTCCCAACGGAGTCGACCGTAATCGTAAGCTGTTGTGCCAGACAAACTGACAAATGAAAGATGATAAACGATAAGGTTATCAGTAAGCGTTTTGTATGCATAGTTCTTAATTTAATTCTTCACTCTTCATTCTTCACTCTTCACTCTTCACTCTTCACTCTTCACTCTTCACTCTTCACTTTGCATTATCTATCCAAACATCCCTCCCTTTGGGAGGGCTTGGGTAGGCTTTCACTTCCTTGTTTCCAGCGAACTGCGCTTGGTGCGGTGATAGCTGCGGTAGTCGTCGAGTTCAATCTCAATGTCTGGCTCCTGTAGCTGGCCTTCGTGGGGCAGGCGGAACTTCATGTAGCGGATGTTGAGGCCACGGGCCAGCCACATCTGCTCGTAGTAGGTCTGTATAGCGCTCGCCTCTGCTATGTCGGCAGTACATGGTGCGTGGTACAGGTCTTCGGTGCGGATGTCGAGGGGCAGGCCGTTCTTTTCCACCATGTAAGTGGTATAGGTGAAAAGGAAGTTGGAGTCGGTCTTCAGGTGGATGATGCCGCCATCGGTCAGGAAGTGTCGATAGCGTTCTAAGAAGAAGGTGGAGGTAAGCCGCTTGCGGGGATTCTTCATCTGCGGGTCGCTGAAGGTGAGCCAAAGCTCGCTGACCTCGCCAGGGCCGAAGAAGCGGTCGATAATCTCGATGTTGGTACGCAGGAAGGCCACGTTTTTCAGACTTTCGCGCAGGGCCAGCGTGGCACCCGTCCAGAGGCGTGCGCCCTTGATGTCGACGCCAATGAAGTTCTTGTCGGGGTGTTGCTTGGCCAGCTCCACGGCATATTCACCCTTGCCGCAGCCAAGTTCCAAGACGATGGGGTGGTCGTTGTGGAAGTATTGTTCGTTCCAGTGGCCACGCATAGCGAACTCAACGTTCTCCATCGCGTGGTAGGGATACTGGAAAACGTTCTCGTAGGTATCCAAATCGGCAAACTTTGCCAGTTTTCCTTTACTCATTTCTTGTCAAAATACGTATTTGTTGCAAAGATAATGAATACTTTCCGATTGAACAAAAAATGATATTGATATTTTGGTTTAATTAATAAAGAGGTGGAAATGACTCTCCATTTCCACCTCTTTCCAGGTTCGATGATGATTCTGTTTTTAATCCTAATGCGGCTCGTATAGCTATTACGCCAGTCTCTCAGCCTTCTCAGCTTTCAAGTCCTCGTAGAAGTGGGCTTCGGCTGTGCAGACGTAGGGAATGAGCAACAGGAATCCCAATCCCAGCGTACATATTGCGAGGATGGCCCAGCCAATGAAACTCAGGTGCAGGAGGAACAGGTCCATCTTGTGGCCTTCCATCATTTTCATGCTCTTCTCAATGGCCTCGTTGGCTCCTACCTCCGGCTCGTCCTTCAGGATGTAGTCGGTCATGGAATACGAATAGTACTTGATGATGCCCGGCACGATGAACAGCAATGTCCACAGGAAAGTGAAGATTTGCCGGAGGAACATGGTGGCAAAGATGTGCCAATAGTCCTTGAAGCCATCGAACAGCTGTCCTATGTCGGCTTTCTGTCCTCGTGCAATGGTCAAGAAGAAGATGGCCAGTCCCCATGCCAACGGCAGCATGGCTATCGACCAAAGATTACTCAGATTGCCCCAGATTGGGTCACCTGGGATAACCGCTACGATGCCATACGAGGGTGCCAGCATAATTAAATAGGTCACTAAGCAGGCAATGGCCCCATTGCCCCAGTTGCCGTTCAGCGAAGAGAGTGCCCTGTCTTTATATCCAGATGATGTATCCATGGTGTAAGCTTTGTTTTATTCAATGACAACTGTTGTCCAGCCATGCTTGTCCTCAATCTCGCCGTACTGTATGCCGCGCAGCGTGTCGAAGAGCTTCTTCGAGATGGGGCCGGGCTTCTCGCCGAACGAGTAGCGCTTGCCGGTCTCCAAGTCATCGATGTAGCTGATGGGGCTGATGACGGCTGCCGTTCCGCAGGCACCTGCCTCCTCGAAGGTCTCCAACTCTTCCTCGGGGATGGGGCGGCGCTCCACCTTCAGGCCCAAGTCCTCGGCCACCTGCATCAGTGAGCGGTTGGTGATGGAGGGCAGGATAGAGGTCGACTTTGGCGTGACGTAGGTGTTGTCCTTGATACCGAAGAAGTTGGCGGCACCGCATTCGTCGATGTACTTCTTCTCCTTGGCATCCAAGTAGAACTCGCAGGCATAGCCCTTCTCGTGAGCCAGGTTGTTGGCAAAGAGGCTGGCTGCGTAGTTGCCACCCACCTTGTAGCAGCCCGTGCCGAGGGGAGCCGAACGGTCATGGTCGCGCACGATGACGTAGGGGTTAGAGGCGAATCCGCCCTTGAAGTAGGGGCCTACGGGTGTGACGAAGATAAGGAACAAGTACTCCTTCGACGGATGCACGCCCACCTGTGGGCTGGTGCCGATGAGCAGCGGACGCAGATAGAGCGTGGCACCGCTCTCGTAGGTGGGAATCCATTCCTGGTTCAGGCGTACCACCTTCTTGGCCATCTCGACGAACAGCTCGGTGGGCACTTCGGGCATCATGATGCCGCGGCTGGTAGACTGCAGGCGCTCGGCGTTGTCCTTCACGCGGAACAGGCGCACCTTGCCGTCGGGACAGCGGTAGGCCTTCAGGCCCTCGAAAGCCTCTTGGCCGTAGTGCAGGCATACGGCTGCCATGTGCATCTTGATGTACTCGTCTGAACAGACTTCAATTTCACCCCACTTGCCGTCGCGGTAGTAGCAACGGACGTTGTAGTCGGTCGGCATGTAGCCGAAGGAAAGGTTAGCCCAATCTAAATTTTTCATATTGTTAAGTAATCGTTAAATAATAATTTGGGATATTTCGGGGGTGCGGGGGTACGGAGGTACGGGGGTTCGAGAATAGTTTTCACGCCCAATTTTCGCGAAGAGTCTATCCTCGTACCTCCGTACCCTCGTACCTTCGTACCTCCGAAATCGTACCATTTTTATTTTTTGCATGTTACTAAGTTGCTATTAATTGAGTTGTTTCTACTGATTCAACGCGCAAAATTACGGCAAAATTGCGAAACCACCAAATATTTCCCTACACAATTATGTGTAAAGTGCATAAAGGTGCGCATAAACTTGCAGTTATTCTTTGTCAAGCAGTTTTTTGATGTCTGCATCGGTCTTTGTCAGCTTGTCCTTGCAGAGCTTGATGAGCTTCTGCGATTGCTTCAGCTGTTCAGAGAGTTCGTCGATGTCGTATTCGCCGGCTTCCATTTTGCGGACGATGGTTTCGAGCTGTTGGAGTGCTTCTTCGTATTTCATAGGTGTTGGGGGTTAGGTGTTATGGGGTTGGGATTACTTGCGAGTGGATAGTGCCTTCCTGCAGGCGGGTCTCAATCTGGTCGCCGGGCTTTAGGAGGGCGGCGTTGCGCACGGCCTTGCCTTCGTGTAGCGTGATGCTGTAGCCGCGTTGGAGCAATAGGGCAGGGTCGAGCGACGAGGCCCGCTGTTCAAGAAGTTCAATCAGGTGTCGGTTCTTGAGCAGTTGACGCTCGATGGAAGCCGACAGGCGGGACTGCAGGATGGGGAAGCGCGACTGCTCGCGTTCCAGTTGCCGGAGGATAGCGGTGGAGAGGCGTTGCGACAGCGAGTCGAGGCGAGCCTGCTGCCGGGTGCTGACTAACGAGAAGAGGGTGGGTATGCGTTCCGAAAGACGTGCTAACCGCAGTCGCTCCACCTCCATCGTGGTCTGTACATGTCGTCCGATGCGTTCTTCGCACGTCTCAACGCGGTCGAGCGTCTGCTTCAGGTGGGCAATGAGGAAGGCCGCCGCCGCCGTGGGGGTCTTGACACGGGTGTGGCTCACCATGTCGAGTACGCTCTCGTCACGGTCGTGCCCTATGCCGGTGATGATGGGCAGCGGGAACTGCGCCACGTTCTCGGCCAGTGCCAGTGTGTCGAAGCCGGAGAGGTCGCTGGTGGAGCCGCCGCCGCGAATAATAACCACACAGTCGAAAGGGAGTGAAGAGTATATCTCATTCAGCGCATGGATGATGCTCGGCTCCACCTGCTCGCCCTGCATGATGGCGGGAAAGAGCTGTACCTGGAACTTGAAACCGTATTCGTTGTCGGTCAACTGGTTGACGAAATCGCCGTAGCCTGCTGCCGTGGGAGCCGAAATCACGGCGATGCGCTGGCAGAACAAGGGCAGCGAGAGCTCGCGCTGCAAGTCGAACACCCCCTCTTCCTTCAGTTGACGGATAATCTCCTGTCGGCGGCGGGCCATGTCGCCCAGCGTGAAGGTCGGGTCGATGTCGGTCACTATCCATGAGAAACCGTAGGCCTCATGGAACTGTGCATAGACTTTCAGCCTCACTTTCAGGCCCGCATGCAGTCGCTGGCCCGTGGTGCGCTCGAAATAGGGCTGGAGCATGGCCCATGCCGACCGCCAGCACTTGGCCGATGCCCGGGCGATGGGCGTGTTGTTCTGCTCGTCCTTCTGGATCAGTTCCATGTAGCAATGGCCGCGGCTCTCGCGACATTCGGCCAGTTCGGCTTCTACCCAGTATTCGCGTGCCAAGTCTTGCTCAATGACCTGACGCACGAGGTTGTTCAGTTCGAAGAGGGATAGGGTGGGTGATGGCATAGTGGTGAGTGGATTATTGCGACAGTCCTACCATGTAGGCCCTCCAGAAGTCGGGCGTGCCGTAGCCGTAGACGTTGTCGGGATTTTCGAATTGCAGGGTACTCTGCCGCACCAGCTCCATGATTTCGAGAGCTGTCTTCTGGCGCAGTCCCTGCCACAGGCAGGCCACGAGGCCCGAGATGAGCGGCGTGGAGAACGACGTGCCCATGTCGCGGGCCAGCATGCCCTTGCCGTTGAGCAGGGTGGTGGGTGCCCCCATGGCCACCACGTCGGGTTTTACCCGTCCGTCCTGCGACGGGCCTACGCTGGAGAAGGCCGAAATCCTTCCGTTCTGGCTCACGGCCCCTACGGTAAGGATGTCACGGGCGTCGGCGGGCACGCCAATCTTCTTCCAGGTGCCCATGCCCGAATTGCCCGCCGAGTTGCAGAGTACGATACCTTTGCGGGCCAGCATCGAGGCGGTGTGCGAAATCATGGCTGTCTGTCCGTCAAGGTCTTGCAGCCGGTAGCTGCCTAAGTCATTGTCATATTCTGTGTAGCCCAGCGACGAGCTGATGATGTCTGCCCCTACGGAGTCGGCAAACTCGGCTGCCATGGCCCAGTAGTCTTCCTCTACGGGCATCTCCGTCTCCGTGTCTTCACACCGCAGCAGCCAGTAGCAGGCTTCGGGGGCTGTGCCTAAGATGACCTCGGGCGCATCGGCCGACAGCACCGATAGCACCTTTGTCCCGTGGTCAATGCCGTCGAAGAAGTGTTCATCGGTAGCTGTTCCCTTGCTGTTGCGTGCAGGCACGAAGTTGTGTACCCCCACGATTTTGGTTCGTTGCAGGCAGGGTATTCGGTCGACACTCTGGAATCCGCCGTCGAGTACGGCGATGGTCATGCCCTCGCCGCGCAGTCCTATCTCGTGCAGTCGCTCGCCGCCCAGCATCTCTACCTGCGGGCGACTCATGCCGTAGGGGTCGTACTTCACCGAGTCCCACCGCTGAAAGTGCTCGCGCACGTTCCATCGCACGTCTTCCTTCTGTTCCACCGAGTCGGGCGACTGCCACACCATCCTTGCCTCGCGCACGCAAGGCAGACTGGCCAGCAGTTTCAGGTGCAGGGAGTCGTGCGAGCGCACTACCACGGTGTTGTTCCACCGGCTGGTGCCCAGTATCTCGGTCTTTTCCGTCTGTAGCAGTTCGATATAGCGGGAACTGACGGGCAGGTCGGTCGAGTCAACCTTCAGCCGCTGGTGCTTGCGGCGCTCAATGGCTTTCGGCGAGAGAAACTGCGACGGGCGGTCAAGCGAACGGCCACATCCCTGCTTGTCGTGCAGGTAGTAACGGAAAATGTATTGCCGACCACCAGGGTATTTCACCTTGGCAGCACAGGCGTCGCCAGCCCATAGGACGGCACATAGTATTAGGAAACAATATTCTTTCATTAGGTAAACATGATACTTACATGAGGTAAACATGCTACTTGCATTCAGTAAACATGCTGTTTGCACAGGGCAAAGATAGTGAATTATCGTGAAAAACAGTATCTTTTCATTTTATTTTGACTAAAATTTATATGATTTTGGCCAAAATTTGCATCAAGGGCGATGTCTATTTGGTTAAATCGGAAATTGTTTGTATCTTTGCGCCATATTAGTATGGATAATAAGAAAGCAGCTTTGGAACTGGGCACGAAGCCCGTAGGCGCATTGCTTTGGCAGTATGCCTTGCCTGCCATGGTAGCCATGGTGGCCAACTCCCTGTATAATATCATCGACCGCTCGGTCATCGGGCAGGTAGTAGGCCCCGAGGCCATTGCCGGCCTGGGCATCACCTTCCCCTTCATGAACCTGAGCGCGGCCTTCGGTGCAGCCGTGGGTGTGGGAGCCTCGACGTGCATCTCGGTGAAGCTGGGCCAGAGGGACTACACGACGGCGCAGCACCTGTTGGGCAACACCGTGACGCTGAACCTGATTGTCGGTTTTGTGTTCATGGTGGTGTGCCTCATCTTCCTTGACCCCATTCTCCGTTTCTTCGGAGCCAGCGACGTGACGCTGCCCTACGCCCGCGAGTTTATGCAGGTCATCCTGGCCGGCAACATGGTCACCCACATGTACTTTGGCATGAACGCCGTGCTGCGTGCCAGCGGCAAGCCCCGGCATGCCATGTACTCGGTGCTCTTCACCGTGGGGTGCAACATCGTGCTGGTCATAGCCTTTGTCTGGTGGTTCCATTGGGGAATCAGGGGGGCGGCACTGGCCACCGTTACCTCACAGTCGCTTGCCCTGTGCTGGCAGATGTGGCTGTTCAGCCGTCCGCAGGAGCTGCTTCATTTGGAGCGCGGCATCTACCGGCTGGAGTCCGACCTCGTGCGCAACATCGTTGCCATCGGCATCTCGCCCTTCCTGATGCAGACCACCTCGTGCGTCATCGTCATCTTCATGAATAATCAGTTCGTGCGCTATGGCGGAGACATGGCCGTCGGGGCCTACTCTATAGCCAACTCGATGGTGATGGTGTTCTTCATGTTCGTGATGGGTGTCACGCAGGGCATGCAGCCCATCGTGGGCTATAACTACGGGGCACGGAAGTACGACCGCATGTTGCGCTGTGTGTGGCTCTCCATTGCCGTAGGCACGGCCATTCTCTTGATGGGATGGGCGCTCAGCATGCTGTTCCCGCGCGAGATTGCCCGCATCTTCACTACCGACGAGACACTTCTTGAACTCTCGGCACGCGGTCTGAAGATCGACATGCTGGTGTTCTTCGTCGTGGCTTCGCAGGCCATCATCACCAACTTCTTCCAGTGCATAGGCAAGGTGCGCATCAGCATCTTCCTTTCGCTCTCGCGACAGTTGTTCCTCCTGCTGCCCATGGCCTACCTCTTTCCGCTTGCATACGGTCTTGACGGCGTGTGGTATTCCATGCCTGCCAGCGACTTTATAGCATTTGTGCTAACCATCCCGGTGCTTATGTGGTATTTGAAGAAACTAAAGAAACAATGAACAACAACCACGTCATCATTAACATTGGCCGGCAAGTATGCGCCGGCGGACTGGAGATAGGCCGGATGCTGGCCGATGAGTTCCATGCCACCTACTACGACCGCGAACTACTCGGGCTGGCTGCCGAGGAGAGTGGTTTCTCGAAAGAGTTCCTGAAACAGAGCGACGAGAAGAAAGGCTTCTGGCGTTCGTTCTTGCAGCTCCCCATCAACCACGTTACCTCGAATACCAGCTTCTATCAGAACAACTTCACGCAGGAGTCGCTGTTCAAGATTCAGAGCGACGTCATTCGCAAGGTGGCCTCACAGGGGTCTTGTGTGTTCGTGGGCCGTTGTGCCGACTATGTGCTGCGCGACTTCCCCAACGTGGTCAATGTGTTCGTCACCGCCTCGATGGACGACCGTGTCCAGTTGTTCATGAAGGAGAAGAATGTCTCTCGCGAGGAAGCCATCAGGCGTATTGAACAGGTGGAACACCGCCGCGCCACCTATTATAATTATTATACGGGCAAGAAGTGGGGGCAGGCCTCCAGCTACGACCTCTGCATCGACTCTTCGTTGTTGGGCATCGCAGAGACCGGGCATTTCATTGCCGACTTCATCCGCCGACGCTTAGCCCATACCGACCTCAAGCAATAGTATTCCGCACATGACATGAAGAAAATAGGCATTATCAGCGACACGCATTCCTACTGGGATCCGAAATATCTGCATTACTTTGAGCCTTGCGACGAGATATGGCACGCAGGCGACATCGGTTCGGTGGAGGTGGCCGAGCGGCTGGCCGAGTTCCGCCCGCTGCGTGCCGTCTGCGGCAACTGCGACGGCGGCGACCTGCGCCTGATGTACCGCGAGCTGAACCGCTTCAAGTGCGAGGACGTCGACGTGCTTATCAAGCATATTGGCGGCTATCCCGGCAACTACGATGCGTCGGTGCGCTCCACGCTCTTTGCCAATCCGCCCCAGCTCTTCGTTGCAGGCCACTCCCATATATTAAAGGTGAAGTATGACCGCACGCTGAACCTGCTGCACCTGAACCCCGGTGCCGCAGGACTGCAGGGGTGGCATAAGGAGCGCACGCTGATGCGACTCGTCATCGATGGCGCTACGTTTAAAGACCTGGAAGTAATCACCCTCTCAGACCCGCGCAAAGAATGAAGGATTATCTCATAGAACTGGCTCTTTGTACCGTGGTGGCAGCCCTCTGCACGCTGGTCAGTTACCTGCTGGGGCTTGAAGAGTCGTGGCAGTCGGCAGCCAATACTTTTGGCATTGCCTTTCTTACCATGTTTGTGGTGGGAATCTTCCTGAAGAATAAGAAATCAAAAGAATAAATCATAGAAGTTATGAAGAGAACAATCGTTATTACTGGTGGCGCAGGCTTCATAGGAAGTCACGTGGTGCGCCTGTTTGTGAACAAATATCCCGAGTATCACATCATCAACCTCGACAAACTGACGTATGCCGGCAACCTGGCAAACCTGAAGGACATTGAGGACAAACCCAACTACGAGTTCGTGAAGATGGACATCTGCGACTTCGAAGCCTTCTACCAGCTGATGCAGGACAGGAAGGTCGACGGCATCATTCATCTCGCTGCTGAATCGCATGTGGACCGCAGCATCAAGGATCCGTTTACGTTTGCCAAGACCAATGTCATGGGCACGCTGTCGCTCCTGCAGGCCGCCAAGCTCTATTGGGAGAGCCTGCCCGAGAAGTACGAGGGCAAGCGCTTCTACCACATCTCGACCGATGAGGTATATGGCGCCTTGGAGCTGACGCATCCCGAAGGTATTGAGCCGCCGTTCACCACGACCGCATCGAGTGCCGAGCACCATCTGGCCTACGGCGACAAGTTCTTCCTCGAGACCACAAAGTATAATCCCCACTCACCTTATTCGGCTTCGAAGGCCAGTAGCGACCACTTCGTGCGTGCCTTCCACGACACCTACGGCATGCCTGTCGTGGTGACCAACTGCTCGAACAACTACGGCCCCTACCAGTTCCCCGAGAAGCTGATACCTTTATTTATTAATAACATCCGTCACCGCAAGCCGCTGCCCGTCTACGGCAAGGGCGAGAACGTGCGCGACTGGCTCTATGTGGTAGATCATGCCCGTGCCATCGACCTGATTTTCCATGAGGGCAAGATTGCCGACACCTACAACATTGGCGGCTTCAACGAATGGAAGAACATTGACATCATCAAGGTGCTCATCAACACCGTTGACCGTCTCTTAGGCCGCAAGGAGGGCGAGGACATGGACTTGATTACCTATGTCACCGACCGTGCTGGCCACGACCTGCGCTACGCCATCGACTCGTCGAAGTTGCAGCGCGAACTTGGCTGGGAGCCTTCACTCCAGTTCGAGGAAGGCATCGAGAAGACCGTCCGCTGGTATCTCGACAACCAGGAGTGGCTGGACAACGTCACCTCGGGCGACTACCAGAAGTACTACGAGAAAATGTACGGATAAAGAGCCTCCCCAAGCCCCTCCAAAGGAGGGGGTGTTTAGATAGATAATGGTCGATGGAAGAGGATTCAAAGAGAATGGGCTGGGAAACCGCCGACGCATTGGCATATACAACAGTAGAAAACAATGCGGTGAAAAATCGGCATGCTATGACATCGGCTGAAAAGAGGTTATGGGAAGAACTAAAGGGAAACAAACTTGGAGTTCATTTCCGTCGTCAGCATGTCATTGGAATGTATATTGCAGATTTCGTATCTCTTAAAAATCATCTTGTCGTCGAAGTGGATGGCGAATACCATTGTGAGTCAGCGCAGCAGTTGGCAGACCAATATCGCTCAGACTATCTACGGGGAAAAGGCTATCGCATCTTGCGTTTTACAAATCATCAAGTAGAGACAGACATAGAATCTGTCATGTCAATTATCATTAAGTCATTAATAGAATAAGTAGTATTATGTAACCAAACATCCCTCCCTTTGGGAGGGCTTGGGTAGGCCATATAAATAAATTATGAAACCAAACATCCCTCCCTTTGGGAGGGCTTGGGTGGGCCATATAAATAAATTATGTAACCAAACATCCCCTCCTTTGGAGGGGCTTGGGTAGGCCAATATAAATAAATTATGAAACCAAACATCCCCTCCTTTGGAGGGGCTTGGGTGGGCTATATAAATAAATTATGTAACCAAACATCCCCTCCTTTGGAGGGGCTTGGATGGGCCATATAAATAAATTATGTAACCAAACATCCCCTCCTTTGGAGGGGCTTGGGGAGGCTTTAAAATGAAAAAGATTTTATTATTAGGCTCAGGCGAACTGGGCAAGGAGTTCGTGATTGCCGCCATGCGTGCAGGACAGTATGTGATAGCCTGCGACCGTTATGACAATGCACCGGCTATGCAGGTGGCCGACGAGCGCGAAGTGTTTAACATGCTGGACGGCGATGCCCTCGAGGCCGTCGTCAAGAAGCACCAGCCCGACATCATCGTGCCGGAGATTGAGGCCATCCGCACCGAGCGGTTGTTTAAGTTTGAGGAAGAGGGCATCCAGGTGGTGCCGAGTGCCCGTGCCGTGAACTACACCATGAACCGCCGCGCCATTCGCGACCTGGCTGCAAAGGAACTCGGACTACGTACAGCCAAGTATTTCTATGCCAAGACCTTCGACGAGTTTAAGAAGGCTGCCGACGAGATTGGCTTCCCCTGTGTGGTAAAGCCCTTGATGTCGTCTTCCGGCCACGGCCAGAGCTACGTACACAACGACGGCGAGCTGGAACAGGCCTTCCGCGAGGCCATGGAAGGCTCGCGTGGCGACGTGAAGGAAGTCATCATTGAGGAGTTCATCGACTTCGACTCCGAGTTCACCCTGCTCACCGTGACCCAGCAGCATGGCTGGCCCACGCTGTTCTGCCCGCCCATCGGGCATGTGCAGAAGAGTGGCGACTACCGCGAGTCGTGGCAGCCGTACAAGATCAGCGATGAGGCCCTGAAGCAGGCACAGGCGATGGCCGACAAGGTGACTCGTGCCTTGACGGGTGCCGGTATCTGGGGCGTGGAGTTCTTCCTGACCAAGCAGGGCGAGGTCATTTTCAGCGAACTGTCGCCCCGTCCGCACGACACGGGCATGGTGACGCTGGGTCATACCACTAACCTCTCTGAGTTCGAGTTACATCTGCGTGCCGTGCTTGGCCTGCCCATTGCCGGTATTCACTTAGAGCATGCCGGTGCCTCGGCGGTCATCCTTTCGCCCGTTGAGGCCAACACGCCCGTCGACCGTTCGCTGCTGCCCTACAACCTGGAGGATGCATTGAAGGAAGACCGTACCCGCATCCGCATCTTCGGCAAGCCCGAGGCCCACAAGGGCCGCCGCATGGGTGTGGTGCTCTGCTACGGCGACGTGACCGACGACACGACGGCTCTGCGCGACAAGGCCAAGCGGCTGGCGAAGACCGTCTTAGGCACCGACCCCTACGCCATCTTGAAACATTAGTTTCTTTTGCTTTTCGACTGAGTTGTACGAATATCCGTGCTGATGATAGCAACGCTGCAATCACTCCGCTTCATCTTTGTGATGATGATTTTCATGTCGCATTTCACCTATCAGGGGGTGGGCGCATTCGATGCCGGGGGTGATTGCGGCGTTGCCTTCTTTTTCCTGTTGAGCGGCTTTGGCCTTTCGCTGGGCTACGGACGGCAGTTGCGTCAGGGCACCTTCAGTTATTGGCGTTTCCTGCGCCGCAGGCTGCTCAAGGTCTATCCGCTGCATCTGCTTTGTCTGGCCGTGTTCCTTGTCCTCAGTAGGCAGGCGTTCGACCTCCGGGCGTTGCTCAATGCTTTGCTGTTGCAGTCGTGGGTGCCTGATAGGGTCTACTATTTCTCTTGCAACGGCGTGTCGTGGTTCCTCTCGTGCCTGCTCTTCTGCTATGCCGTCTTTCCGTGGCTCTACCGGCATGCCTCGCGGTCATTGTTGGTCATTATGCTCGTCGCATGCGGTGTTGTCTACTGGGTGGTGCCCTACGACCGCGTGAACAGCATCCTGTACGTCAATCCGCTGCTACGCTCTGTCGATTTCTATCTCGGCGTGATGCTGGCCCGCTTCTATGAACGGCGGCCCGGGATGTCCTTTCCCCGATGGGCAGAGCCGTTGTTGGCATTGCTGTTAGTACTGGCTTTGGCGGCTTATCCTTACGCCGACGAGAAATGGCGCAATGCACCGCTCTTCTGGCTGGTACTCATGCCGTTGATACTGGTCTTTGCCAAGGAGGACGGCCCGCTGTCAAGCCTGCTGAGGAAGAGGCCGTTGCTCTGGCTTGGGTCGCTGAGCATGCCCGTGTTCCTGCTGCACCCCATGACCTTCGAGGTGCTGATGCACCACCTCCCCGTGCTGCCTTATCCCCTGATGCTTGCGGCCTGCTTCATGGCCGTGGTGCTGCTCAGTTGGTGTGCCGACCGCCTGTTTTTGCAACTAATTGAGCGTAAAAGATAATAAAAACCGCCCTTTACACGTTCTATTGATATGAATCCAGATGAAGCAAGACTGATAGACCTGCCCAAGCTGGTTGACCCACGGGGCAACCTGACGGTGGCCGAGGAGATGAAGAACATTCCCTTCAAGGTGTCGCGGGTGTACTGGACCTACGACGTGCCTTCGGGCGAGAGCCGTGGCGGGCATGCCCATAAGCATTGCCGCGAGTTTATCATCGCCGTGAGCGGCTCGTTCGACGTGACGCTCGACAACGGACGCGGCACCCGCGAGACTTTCCATCTGAACCATCCCTATCAGGGCCTGCTCGTCGAGACCCGCATCTGGCGCACGCTCGATGACTTCTCTTCGGGTGCCGTCTGCTTGGTGCTGGCCAGCGACCTTTTCGACGAGGACGATTATTGGTACGACTACGACGAGTTCTTGGAGGACGTGCGATGTTTGAGATAAGACGATACACACCAGCCGACAAGCCGCTTTGGGACCGCTATGTGGCCAAGGCCCGCAATGCCACGTTCCTCTTCCGTCGTGACTACATGGACTATCATGCAGATAGGTTCCATGACCATTCGCTCCTCTTCTTCGTGGGCAACCATCTGCATTCCGTCCTTCCTGCCCATGAGGTGGGCGAGATATTCTGTTCGCATCGCGGCCTGACATACGGCGGCTTGCTGATGGACAATGACGTTACCACGGCCGATGTGCTCACGCTCTTTGAGGAGCTGAACGTCTATCTGCGTCAGCAGGGCTTCCGTCGGGTGCTCTATCGTGCCATTCCGTGGGTCTATCATCGTCTGCCTGCTGAGGAAGACCTGTATGCCATGTTCTGGAAGTGCGGGGCACGGTTACAGCAGCGCATGTCGGGCACCGTCATCTTCATGGACGAACACCTGCGCTGGCGGAAAGACCATCGGCGACGCTTGCGGCAGGCACAGGCAGCAGCCATTCGGGTGGAGCGCAATGCCAGCCTTGCCGAGTTCTGGCCAGTACTCAACGATAACCTCCAGCGCAAGTTTCAGGCACAGTCGGTACATACGCTGGAGGAAATAGAGCTGTTGAAGTCGCGTTTCCCCAATGAGATTGTTCAGTATAACGCCTATTTAGGCGACAAGATTGTGGGCGGCATTACCTTCTACGTCATGGGCCATGTGCTTCATGGCCAATATAGCGGAACCACCGACGAGGGCAAACAGTCGGGTGCTATGGAAGCCATCTACGAACAGGTGATGTACCATGACTTTACTCATTGCCGCTACCTGGATTTCGGAACGTCGAACGAAGAGGGCGGACGCATCCTCAATGAAGGGCTTATTGCCCATAAGGAGGGCTACGGCGGTCGTACCATTTGCTACGACACCTACGAGTGGAATCTCCCGTAATTCTTCTTCTTCTGGAAACGAATTATTCTAATTGAATCTAATTTTTATCACGCGCTCGGCACTTGGAAAAAATTAAGGCCAATTAAGGCAATTCGTTTCCAAAAAAAGAAAATTTGTGGATAAAATTACGGTCAATTCTTTGCGAGCAAAGCGACCAAAGGTCGAGCGAAGGCAATTCGTTTCCGATAGAAAAGAAATCGTTATATATATAGGAATTTTCTTCTTTAAGGGTGACAGGGTGACAGAATGCCGATAAATAGGGCGTTTGCACCCTATTTAAAGGGTGACAAGGGTGACAGAAGGGTGACAGGAATCAAGCCTGTTTGCACTTAAATTCTCGAGAGAATTGAGGCGTAATGCACATCTTTTCCTATGCAAAATGGCATACTTACTGCTCAATTCTCGAGAGAATTGAGTCGCATCCAGCTTACTTCCTCTGTTAGCCTGTCATCCTTCAGTCTCCCTGTTGTCCTTTTCGAGATAAATACTATCAGGTGAAAGCCTGTAACTCGTAATTTACTTGATTTTTTTTACCCGCTTATTCACCTTTTTATCCCTTTTGTACGTCGGAAAAGCCATCCTGTTCGTTTGTGACATTTTCCGGGGTTGTGCGTGTGCAAAATTCTGAGTAATTTTGCACACACAAATCAGTCGTGGGAGATATGAAAATTGGGCAGCGAATAAAGAATGTGCTTTTCAGCAAGGGACATACGGCGATGTGGCTTGCAGAACAGTTGAAATGCGAGCGCACTAATGTCTATGATATATTCAGGCGGAGTGACATCAGTGTCAATCTGCTCACCAATATTTCCATTATCCTTGAACACGATTTCTTTGCTGAACTGTCGTCAGAGACGTTTGGCAAGGAAAAGAAACAGAAAGTGTCTGCTGACAAGAAGAAGGATGAAGAGGAAAAGTGAAAAATTATTGACTGTAGTTAATTTTTCACTCTTAACGCACCTGTTATTTATTTTTTTCGTACCTTTGCCCCCATATTCATCTGAATGTTCAACTTTTAATTAATAAAGATTGTAATATGGATTTGAAGAAATTTGGAGATTATTCGTCTTCCGACCTCAATTATGGGTTGTCGGGAAGTAGGTCTCGTGAGCGTGAATTTGAAATCTCGGAGGCTTTTCCGATACTGATGCGTAAAGTCTACACGTGGATGACACTCGCACTGATTATCACGGGTTTTACGGCTTATTATGTGGCTACGAGTCCTGCCCTCATGGGACTTATCTTTGCTAACAAAGTGGTGTTCTGGGGCTTGCTTATCGCAGAGTTTGCCCTTGTGGTGGGTGTCACGGCAGCCATCAACCGTCTGTCGCTGACCATGGCCACACTGATGTTCGTACTCTATTCGGTTGTCAATGGTGCCACGCTGTCCAGTATCTGCTTGATTTATTCGGAATCGAGCATTGCGAGCGTGTTCTTCATTACTGCAGGCACGTTTGCTGCTATGGCTGCTTTTGGCTATTTCACCAAGACCGACCTTTCGTCCTTGGGCAAGATTCTCTTTATGGCTCTCATCGGCATTATTATTGCCACGGTGGTCAATATCTTCATGCAGAGTTCTGGCCTGGCCATGATTCTGAACTACTTGGGCGTGCTGGTCTTCGTGGGACTGACGGCCTACGACTCGCAGAAGATTAAGGAGATGCTGCTGATGGCTCCTGATGCGGGCGAGGTGGGACAGAAGATGGCTCTGTTGGGTGCCCTGACTCTCTATCTCGACTTCATTAACCTGTTCCTCTATCTGTTGCGCCTCTTTGGCGACCGTCGCAGCTAACCTGCAGGGCAATTTTAAAACAACGGATTTCACGGATTAAACGGATTTTATAAGCTGCTGATTATCAGTTGGGCTAAATCCGTTTAATCCGTGAAATCCGTTGTGGTTTATTATGTCACACCCGCTGTGTCAAGACCGAAGTATCATTTTGTTTCGTCGTAGTCGAAGAAGTCAAAGTCGGCAAAAGTGTAGCCTGCGCTGTATTTTGTGCTGCCCGTATAGGCATACATGCCAGTGTAGGTATACTGTTCGCCGCCAACGATGTCGGGAGCTATCAGCCGTTGCTCCACGAAGCCTATCTGACGGAAATTGGTGCCGTTGGTTGAATAGAGGAACGCTATCTTCTCGCTGTCCGACTTCACGCGCAGCCACACATCCTTGTTGCTGCCTATGTACTGCTCGGCCATCTGCATATTGTGACTTAGTAGCCGCATCTTGAGCTTCAGCCGGTGTCCGCTCTGCAGGCCCTCAATGCAGAGCTGTATATAGCCTTTGGGCGAACGATAGACACAGAGGCCTGCCTCGTCGCCGTATTCGGTGTCTAAGAGCGTCAGCTTGGTGGTGGCTTCAAACTGGGTCGATTGCTGACGGAAACCGGTGAACGTGACGGGCTTATCTTCGTAAAGCTCATAGATGCTGCCGAAGAGTCTCAGTCGTCCGTCCATGAAGGTGTACTTCGACGAGTCGGGTTCGCCAATGAAGCACCATTCCGGACCCAGTGTGCCTTTCTCAAATGTATGATGCTGCTGTGCAAATGTCCATGTACACAGCATCGAGACAAATAGACAAATAAAATGTTTTTTCACAATTCTTCTGTTGTTTCTTGGTAACAGTAATGTTCTTAAAAGTATGGTGCAAATTTACAAATAACTTTTCGTTTTACGGCTCTTTTGGCACTTTTTTTTGTTCTTGGCAAAAAAACTTACCGAAAAATTTGCATATTTCACAAATAGTCTGTACCTTTGCACCCGCAAAAGCAAAACAGCTGATGCAAGTGTTCGGGATTTAGCGCAGTTGGTAGCGCACACGTCTGGGGGGCGCGAGGTCGCTGGTTCGAGTCCAGTAATCCCGACAGAAAGAAAACCCAAGTTATTGACTTTCAATAGCTTGGGTTTCATTTTACATACACCCTACATACACCTTTTATTCTATTGTCTGCTCTATTCCACATCTCTGAACAGGTCGTCCATTGTCACCTCACGCTGAACAACATCGCTATATTTGTTGCGTTTCAGCCCGTATGTGGTAACCATCGTAGTGTGAAGCGACTTACGTGTCCCTGTCAAAGCACGGAAAGTTTCCTTGCGTGAGTTCAGCCGTTCGGCATAGTCCTGGCTGATGATATATGCATCTGTGGAGAACTTACACTCACAGAGGTTGACAGTCTCGTCACGACGGTCAATAATCAAATCTATCTGCGTGCCTTTGTGCCGTGTACCATCTTTGTCTGTGAATGCTTTGCAAGACCATGAACAGACTTCGCTCAATACACCGCTGATTCCCAACTTCAGTTTGATTTGCGGGATATGATGCAGACAGACCTGTTCGAACGCATATCCCTGCCATGTCATCCGACGCGGATTGTCCTGCATATTGCTCCAGTAATGGCTATCCTGACCACTGAACTTACTGACGAACTGTAGGTGGAACAGCGAGAAGAGGTCTATCAACTGGTACATCTTGCCTTGTTCTTTCTTCCCGAATGCAGCATACTGTCGCAGGAAGTCGCACTTGCACAGATTGTCAAGCACCTCTGTCAGAAAACCGCCATCTTCCATCTTCATCGTTTCCTGTATCTCCTGTCGGCTCATACCAACGGAGCTATTGGCAAGCAACTCTACGACAGAACGGTAAACTTTGGAGTTACGGAACAGCGACCTGAAGATGAAGTCATATTCTGCACGCAGGGCGGCCCCTTCCTGAAAGAACAGGTGGTCTATATTCTCGTTGAGTGACAGATTTCTTTCTAGCATATCTATATAATAAGGTATGCCTCCCATCGTCATATAAGCCTCTGTGACTTGATACATCTCCCAGTCAATATTCTTGCTCCTCAGGAACTGCTGAGTCTCGTAGAGTGTGAACGGACGAAGATATATCTGACGGTTCACACGGCCATGCATACCTCCCTTGTCACCGATGAACTTGGAGAGCATCCATGTCGTGGCAGAGCCGCAGACGAACAGTTTCAATCCAGGAACAGAGGATGCCCAACTGTTCCAGAAGTAACTGAAAGCAGAGAGGAAGCCAGACTTGGGAGTGTCCATCCAGGGTAACTCGTCAAGAAACACCACGATGCGTTCTTTATGAAGCGAAGATATATACTCCCGCAAAGCATCGAATGCTTCGTGCCAGTCCTTGGGCTTACGCTGTTTGCATCCAGAGTATCTCTCCAGCTCTTTTTTGAATAGACCCAGCTGGGTACTTCGTGAGGTCTCGAAAGAACCAGTGAAGTAGAAGTCGAACGTTTCATCGAAACACTGTTTGATGAGATAAGTCTTGCCGACACGTCTGCGCCCATAGACAGCTACAAGTTCAGCTTTGGGAGAGTCATAGTACTCCCTTATCAAATCCTGCTCATGCCGACGTCCTATGATCGTTGTCTTATAGTCCATTATCTTTGATATTTGCTGCAAAAATACAAAAAAATCGCGATACCACTTCCGAAACACCATTTTTTTTGCAGAAACGGAAGTGGTATCGCCACTTTTTAACATTTTGAGAGGCAATCAGTCATAGTATTTCGATATTTAGTTCTTCGCTGACCTCGTTTTGCCATAAATCCTAAACTATCCTAATATTCGCTGCAAATATACAGGAAATATAGGCTTTTTGACTATCTTTGCCCTATGATTTTGAAGATTGTTATTCTTGACGGCTATTCAGCCAATCCAGGCGACCTCTCGTGGAAGGAGCTGGAGCAGATGGGCGAGGTGACGGTGTACGACCGTACCAGCCCGAGTGAGACTATTCAGAGAGCTGCTGATGCAGACATCGTGTTGACCAACAAGGTCGTGCTCGATCGTGAAAAGATTGCCCAGCTGCCACGTCTTAAATATATAGGTGTGCTGGCAACGGGCTATAACGTGGTTGACATAGAGGCTGCCCACCAGCGCGGCGTCATCGTGACCAACGTACCTGCCTATAGTACGGAGAGTGTAGCACAGATGGTTTTCGCCCATCTGCTGACCGTTACGAACCGCACGGAGCATTATGCGATACAGAACAGAAAGGGACGATGGAGCAGCAATCCAGACTTCTGCTATTGGGACTTTCCCCACATGGAACTGGCAGGAAAGACCTTCGGCATCGTTGGACTGGGCAATATCGGTCGACGTGTGGCTGAGATAGCCCTCGCCTTCGGCATGAAGGTGAAAGCCTTGACCAGCAAGAGCCAAGACCAGCTACCCACCGGCATTGAGAAGGCCGACATCCAGACGTTACTGTCTTCTTCGGACGTGCTGTCGCTTCATTGTCCGCTGACCGACAAGACACGCCACCTCATCGATGCTGAAACGCTACTGAAGATGAAACCCACAGCAATCCTCATCAACACAGGCCGAGGACCATTGATTGACGACCAGGCAGTGGCCAATGCTTTGCAGGAAGGACGGTTAGGGGCATTCTGCGCCGATGTGCTCACCACAGAGCCGCCCGCCAGCAACAATCCCCTGCTCTCGCAACCGAATGCCTTTATCACTCCTCACATTGCATGGGCATCCACCGAAGCGCGTGTAAGATTGATTCAGATAGCTACAGACAATGTTCGTGCATTCATCAACTGCAAGACGCAGAATGCAGTGTAAGTCCTATTCTGTGATTCCAGAATCCCTAAACTTTCATGGGGATTTTCCCAAAGGCCCCCGATTGTTTAACTGAGTTTAAAGGATGGCGTATTGATGTGGCCCATGTGGAGCAATCTCTGCCAGCCGGTCTGTAATGTTCGTGTGGATAAGTAATAATTGGCTACAAAGGTAGCAAATATTCATGGATTTTTCGTATATTTGCCCATTATTATAATAAGGTATAAAGGTAACATCGAGTAAAAACAAAGCATCATGTACAAACCACCATTCAATATAACGGCGAGAATGCTGCATCAGATTGCAGACATTTCAGAACAACTGGGCATCCTTATCGCTCAGTTAGGAGAGAATGCACCTTCGCCGATGCTAAGGAAGAAGAACCAGATAAAGACCATTCACTCGTCACTGGCTATCGAACACAACAGTTTGTCGCTGAAGCAGGTAACTGACATCATTGACGGCAAACGGGTTTTAGGTGCCCCTGATGAGATACAGGAGGTGAAGAATGCTATTGAGGTGTACAGACTGATGCCAGAGTTAGATGCTTTCAAGGAGAAAGACCTGCTGAAGGCTCACGGACTGATGATGAAGGACTTGGTTAGGACTGCAGGCCACTACCGCCAGGAAGGAGTTGGCGTATTCAATGGTGAGCAGCTGTTGCACATGGCTCCACCAGCCGACCAGGTGCCGCGTCTGATGGGCGACCTCTTTCAGTGGGTGAAATCTACGGACGTTCACCCTTTGATTCATTCATGTGTGTTCCATTATGAGTTTGAGTTTATCCATCCTTTTGTAGATGGCAACGGACGCATGGGGCGCTACTGGCAGACAATGCTTCTTTCACGGTGGAAAGGGCTGTTTTCGTGGCTCCCTGTAGAGACTATCGTCAAAGATCATCAGCAGGACTATTACAATGCCATTGCAAATAGCGATGCAGCTGGCGAAAGTACCGTATTCGTCGAGTTCATGCTGGATTGTCTCCTCGATGCGATGGTAAACTACGAACCGCAGGAAGATGAAGAAGTGCAGGATAAAGTGCAGGTTAAAGTGCAGGATAAATTTCCTGAGGTGTCTGAATCTACTTGGGCTGTATACGACATTATTCACCAGAACCCCAAATCAACTGTAAATGATATATGTGAACAACTGTCTATCAAGGAACGACAAGTGTACAAACACATTTCTTTGCTGAAATCATTGGGAATAATAACCCGTGTAGGCAGCAACAAGACTGGATATTGGAAAGTAAACATTGAATAGAAAGAAATACGATATGGGCAACAACAACTTGAAAGAACGGGACTTTGAAGCCTCTATCACTTTTTTTATGTATAGGTCAGAAACCGCGCATACAAATTGCATTGGGTGGTAGAGAGGCTGATACTATTGTTTTCAATAATACATTATATCAAGAAATACAGAACTATGTCAAATAAAGAAGTGCTGGCATTAGCTGAGAGAATTAGGGATGGCCTGGAGATAGCCGAGAGGGAGATGCTGGAAGAAAAGGCTTTGAGAGGTCAAGATGTTATCGTCTGTGACGATAACAATAATATCCAGCGCATTCCTGCAAGACAACTGTTATAAATAGGATTCTGTAAAAAAGTTGCCCCAAGTTGTTTCAGTTGTCATACAAAACGTATTAAAGAGACAACTCAAACAACTTGGGACAACTTAATTGCTATGTCTTACTCGGCCTTCTCGTGCGAGAAGTAGATGCCGCCGTTCACCTGCGGCGTGTTATTGTAAGTCGACTTGACACCGATAACCGTGAGCTTGTCGCCGACGGCAATGTCCTTATCGGCCACGCAGTTCTTGCGGGCATCGCCCGTGGCACCCCAGCCGGGATAGCAGCCATAGACGTAAAGCCTGTTGTCGCCATCCTTTATGTAAAGGTTGCCGTAGGTGGCATGGGCAATCTCGTCGACCGTGCCAGACACCTTGTAGTAGACGTTGGGGTTGTCTTCCTTGGCCAGGAACTCGGCAATCGTCACCTTAGTCACCGAGATGGACTCCTCGCACACGGCACCCGTCATCTGGGCAGTACCGTTGTACTCGCCGCGCTTACCCACCAGCGTAATGACATCGCCCTCCTTCAGACCCAGCTTCTCGAAGTCGCCCTTGGCACCAACGCCATAGACGTAGACCTCGCCGCTGTAGTCGCGGATGTAGATATTGCCGTAGGCAGGCTTGGCCACCTGTGTGATGATGCCCGTAATGCGATACTGCGTGTTGCCCACTGCTGCGTCTAAGAACTCAGCCACAGAAGCCGTAACAATGGCACCCTTCTGCGAGATGCTGACCTCGGAGGTGTAGTTTTTGCCATCTTTAGAGGTCTTGAAGACGACGGTGGTAGAGCGGTCGCCGCCCTCGTTGGGCAGGGCGTGGAAGGTCACCGTGTTGGCGGTGAGGGCCGACATGAAGAGCCAGTCCTTGGCATCCTCGGCAATCTCGACATTCATGCCGTCGCCTTTGCAGGTGACGTAGGCCATGATGTCGCCGCCCTCAACGGGCAGCGCCTCGTTGGTGGAGAGCGAGTCGCACTTGATGAGCGACTTGTTGATCTTGATTACCGTGACGTTCACCAGCTCAACGGTCGTGTTGTAGGTGGTCTTTGGACCTTCGACGGTCACCTCGTCGCCCACCTCAAGACCTAAGCTGAGGAAGTTCTTCTCATTGCCCTTGGCATCGAGCGTACCATAGATATATATTTGGCCCGTACCGTCGTCCAGATACCAGTTGCCGTAGGTCGTGTTGGCGATAGAGGTCACCGTACCCGTGACGCGATAGGTCTTCGAGTCGGGTCCGGCGATGACTTCGGCACAAGTGGCATTCGAGACCGTGGAGAGTCCCTGGATGACGTTGATGTGCTGTACCTTGCCGCCACATTCCAGCAGCAGTTCGCAGGTGCGGCCGTCGAGTGTGTTCTCAGCACTGAACTTGATGGTGGTCTCGCCGGCAGTGCCCGACGTGGCATTGATTGTGAGCCATTTGGGGGCAGCGGCCTTCGTGGTGTCCTTACCGGCAATCCAGGTCTGCGTAGCGAAAGCCCAGTCGGTGGTGGCATTCAGGGTGATTTCTGTGGAACCACCGCTCTGGGGAATGCCCACGTAGGACGATGATACATGCACCTCGCCCAGATAGACGGGATCGTCATCGGCAGAGCAGCTGGTCATGGTTGCGGCGATGGCGCAGCAGGCCAGTCCGCAGAAAATTTTCGTTATCTTGTTCATAATGTTCATTTTTTGTTTATTGCGACTGATAACACGACTTATCAATTAAAGAAGTACTTCACGCCCACCGATGCGTACCAGCACTGGCCGAGGCTGTGGTTGGGCACGTAGGTCTTGGTGTCGCCGCTGATGGCAGCCGGAGTAGAGAAGGTGGCATAGCCGTCGGCATCGACGCCTTCATATTTCAGGATGCGTGCCTCAGAGCCGATGGCAGGATTCAGGTACTTGCTGACGCCCCAAGCCGAGTTGAAGAGGTTGAGCACGTTCTTGATGTCGCAGCTCAGCTGCAGGGTGTGCTTGGTGTTGCCCACGGCCAGCTTGAAGTCGTGCTTGTAGCTGAAGTCAATGCGGTGTACCCAGGGAGAGTAGACGCTGTAGGCCTCGGCATATTCGCCCTGATGATTCTTCAGATAGCTGTCCTTGTGTACATAGTCCATGAAGCGGGTCTTGTCGTCCTCGCTGACGAAGCGGAACTGGTTCGAGGCCACCTCGCCGTCGGTGGGCACGTAGATGGCATCGTAGTTGTAGCCGTCGCTGTTGATGTCGTTGACCATCATATACGAGTAGTTGTAGCCTCCGCGCCAGGTCTCATAGATGAACGAGTAGTGGTTGCCGCTCTTGTCGTGGATGGTGGCATTGGCCACGATACGGTCGGGAGTGACATACTGCGAGTTGTGCAGGGGGATGTTGTTCGGACCCTGGCTCGTGGGCACGTAGGTGAAGGCACTCTCGGCAGCCGAACCAGGCATACCCGTGATTTCCTTCGACACCGTGTGGGTGTAGGCAGCCATCAGGCTGATCCACTCAGCGGGCTGGGCGTTCAGCGTCACGTTGGCACTCCAGCCGTAGCCCTTCGAGGTGTTCTCAAGCACGAAGGCCTTGGTGCCCGTGCGGAATCCTGCGGGATAGATGGGGCGGTTGTCCACGCCGTTGAAGCGCGAGAAGCCTGCCACCGAAGGAATGCTCCAGTCGGAGATGCACACGCCGTTGAGGGTCTTGTTGAAGATGAACTCGCCCGTAGCCGTGAAGGGGAACGAGACGGGAATCTGGTAGTCCACAGCGATGCTCGACTTCCACACCTGCGGCATCTTGAAGTCGGGATCGACAGCCGAGATGGCCGAAGGAACAGTACCCATGTCGGACGTAACGGTCGAGGGGAAGCCCATGCCGAACAGTTTCTCCTGCATCTGGGCGATAGAGGTCATCGGGCCGCCGGCAAACTGACTCATGTCGATATAGCGGTTGCCGTTGTTGTCGGAGGTGTAGGTGCCGGTATAGTTCTCGTAGCCCTTAGCAGCCTTGTTGCTCTTGCCGTCCCACACCTTTGTCTTGCTGTTGAGCTGTGCCTGATACTGCACCAGACCGCCGTTGGTGGGCATGTTGGTGAAGAACACCAAGGGCAGACGGCCCGAGAAGAGGCCGGTACCACCGCGCACCTTGAGCGACTTGTCGCCAAAGACGTCGTAGGTGAAGCCCACGCGAGGCGACACGGTGAGGCTGTTGGCAGGCCACTTGCCGGTGTCGATGTGACGACCGTCATAGTCAATGTCGTAGATGGCATTGTTGGTCAGCAGGTCGCTGTTGTTGAAGAACAGGCCGTCGAAGCGGATGCCGTAGGTCAGCTTGAACTTCTCGGTGATGTTCCAGTCGTCCTGGGCATAGATGCCGGCCTTGTTGAACTGCACGCGGGCAGCAGGCTCCGACTCGCCGTCGTAGCCGTAGGTCAGGCAGAATATTTCGGGAGTCTGGCTGAACAGCTGGTCAACGGTCATGCCGTCTTCCCAGTTGTAGCGGTAATAGCCCGTACCATTGCGCATGTACTGGTTGTCGGCCATCTGGTGCTCAAAGGTCACTCCGCCTGTAATCTTGTGCTTGCCCATGTAGTAGGTCACGTCGTCCTTCACGTTCCAGATGGTGTTGTGTACGGCATTGTTCCATGTGAAGAGCTCCAAGCCGAGGGCCATGTAGTTGTTGCCGTCCTTGGTAATGTCGATGAAGGGGAACTGTGAAGAGTCGGTGGCGCGGATGTCGTCGAGTTTAGAGTAGGTGGCCAGCAACTGGTTAGAGAGGTTCTCTGTCAGACGGCTGTTCAGGTCGAGGGTGAAGGAGTGTACCAGGTTGTCCATGGCATACATGGAGTTGGCATACGACATGGAGTACTGGCTCATACGTGCGCCGCTCATGCGGGTGCCGCCGTCCATCGAGGTGGCGTTGGGCGAGCTCCAGTAGCGGTTCTTCGTGTAGTTGTAGCGCAGGGCCAGGTGGTGCTGGTCGGTAATGTTCCAGTCTAAGCGGGCCAGGATCTTGTAGTTGTCCTCGTCGGCAGGGAAGCTGGTCCAAGAGCCTGTGTTGTAGCCATACTTGTTGGCCATGTACTGCGAAACGGCCTGCAGGTCGCTGTTTGTGGTGCGCGAGATGTTCAGGTCTTCGTCGGCCACGCCGTCCTCAGAGCCGCGCCAGCGGTTGACCACCGAGGGAATCTTCGACATTTCGCCGTTGACGAAGAAGAACAGCTTGTCCTTCAAAATCGGGCCGCCTAAGGTGAATCCGTAGGTGGTCTTCTGGTCCTTCTCGCGGGCACCGCTGAGCTGTTCGCGTTCCACGGCGTCGCCGCGCAGGTTCTCGTTCTGGTGATAGAGGTAGGCCGTGCCACGGAACGTGTTCGTACCCGACTTGGTGATGGCGTTCACGCCGCCGCCGATGAAGTTGGTCTGGCGCACGTCGAAGGGCGAGATGACCACCTGCAACTCCTCAATGGCATCGAGCGAGATGGGGTTGCCGCCGCCGGGCAGCTTGTCGCTCAGGCCGAAGTTGTTGTTGAAGTTGGCACCGTCCACCGTGAAGTTGGCCGTGCGTCCGTCGCTGCCGGCAAAGCTCATGCCGTTGCCGCCGTAGGGAGAGAGGCGTGTCACGTCGGTAATCGAACGGCTCACCGTGGGTAGGTTGGTAATCTGTGCGGCGGTGATGTTGGTAGAAGCACCCGTCTTTTCTGCGGTGAACTTCGAGGCCTTGCCGCTGACCACGACCTCAGTCAGCTCGGTGGCATTTTCCGACAGCCAGAGATCCAGGTGATAGGTTTCGCCCAGCTGAAGGATGATGTTCTTCAGCACCTTGGGCTGATAACCCACATAACTCACGGTCACAGCATACGGGCCGCCGGTACGCATACCCTGGATGGAGAAGCGTCCGTTGACGTTGGTCACGGCATTGTAGCGGGTACCCGAAGGCTCGTGTACGGCCTGCACCGTAGCTCCGATGATAGCCTCGTCGCTGCCCTCGAAGGTCACCTGACCTGCCAAACTTGAAGTTGTGATTTGTGCCACAGCTGTTAGCGAAATTGTCAACAGCATAGCCATCAGAAAGATAAATCTTTTCTGCATAAGAAATTAAAAAATTTTTAATTAATAAATGCTTGCTTGGGAATGTTCCCTTGCTAAATACAGTTTACGGCGCAAATTTAAATAAAATTTTTGAAAGATTCGCATTTTTTCGCGAGAAAAATGCAAGAAACATGAAATAAGGAGTGAAAATCAATTTTTTCACTCCTCATATTCGTAATCGTCGAGTTCTTCTACGTCCTCAATCTCATCTTCGTCGATGTACTCGATGTCGTCTGTCGCACCCTCATCTTCCATCTCCTTGGCCAGCTTGCTCATGTCCTTGTCGCGGTGTACGAGCGTGTCCTCGGCCATGGCGGCCTGTAGTTTGTTACTTTCGGAATTTAACTCTCGCCATAAAACATCTTTTAGCTCTTCTAAGCCGTAGCCCGTGGCAGCAGAGATGAAGACGACCGGCGTGCCACCAACTGTCCCCGAGGGGGCCTCTTCGGTCTTTTCGGTAGGGGCCGACAGTTCTTCCCGTAGCATCTCGATCAGCTCGTCGTCCAATAGGTCGCACTTCGTCACGGCCAGCACGCGGTGCTTGTCGAGCATCTCGGGGTTGAACTTGCGTAGCTCGTTGAGCAGCACCTCATATTCGTGCCTGATGTTGTCGGTGTCGCCGGGCACCATGAAGAGCAGCAGCGAGTTGCGCTCTATGTGCCGCAGGAAGCGCAGCCCCAGTCCGCGCCCTTCGCTGGCCCCCTCGATGATGCCCGGTATGTCGGCCATGACAAACGATTTCCCGTCGCGATAGCCTACGATGCCTAATGAAGGCTCCATCGTGGTGAACGGGTAGTTGGCTATCTTTGGCTTGGCGTTCGATAGGGCTGAGACCAGCGTCGACTTGCCTGCATTGGGGAAACCTACCAGTCCCACATCGGCCAGCAGCTTCAGCTCCATGATGATGGTCATCTCCTGCATGGGCTCGCCGGGCTGGGCGTAGCGGGGTGCCTGGTTGGTAGCGGTGCGGAACTGGAAGTTGCCCAGCCCGCCGCGTCCGCCTTTTAGTAGCAGCACCTCCTGACCGTCGTAGGCCACGTCGCACACGAACTTGCCCGTCTCGGCATTATACACCACCGTACCCGGCGGCACGTCAATATAGATGTCTTTGCCGTCGGTGCCGTGGCACTTGTCCTTGCCGCCGTTGCCCCCGTGCTCCGCAAAGATGTGGCGCTCATATTTCAGGTGCAGCAGCGTCCAGTAGTTGTGGTTGCCGCGCAGGATGATGCTGCCGCCCTTGCCGCCGTCCCCGCCGTCGGGGCCGCCGTTGGGGTTGTACTTCACATGGCGCAGGTGCATAGACCCGCGCCCGCCCTTGCCCGAGCGACACACAATCTTCACATAGTCTACGAAATTCGATTCCATATTAATAAAAAAAAGCCTACCCAAGCCCTCCCAAAGGGAGGGATGTTTAGTTACATATTTGATTTCAATAGCCTACCCAAGCCCTCCCAAAGGGAGGGATGTTTGGTTACATGATATGATGAAATGATTTATGTGTTAATTATCTATCTAAACATCCCTCCCTTTGGGAGGGCTTGGGTAGGCTCTTTAGGTTTTTTTAAATGTTGTCAATAACAGTACATATATCTGCGAAGATGCGGTCCAGCTCGCCCAGGCCGTTGATGTGGTGGTGTACGCCTTCCTGCTTGTACCACTCGATGAGGGGCTGGGTCTGTGAGTGATAGACCACGAGGCGCTTCTTGATGGTCTCCTCGTTGTCGTCGGCGCGTCCGCTCATCTGTCCGCGCAGCAGCAGGCGCTTCATCAGCTCGTCCTCGGGCACGTCTAACTCCAGCATGGCGGCCACGCAGTCGCCGCGCTCGGCCAGCATGGTCTTCAGGGCCTCGGCCTGCGGGATGGTGCGGGGGAACCCGTCGAAGATGACGCCCGCATGCTCGCGGCCGAACGAGTCGTAGACCGAAGCGAGGATGCTCACCATCAGGTCGTCGGGGATGAGCTGGCCATTGTCGATAAACTGCTTGGCAGTCTTGCCAAGTTCCGAACCTTTCTTGATCTCTGCACGCAGCACGTCGCCCGTGGAGATGTGCTCCAGTCCATATTTCTCAATGAGCTTGTCGCTCTGGGTGCCCTTGCCTGAGCCGGGAGCACCGAAAATCACGATGTTCTTCATATTGATAAGTTTAGTAATAGTTTAATAATAACATGGGTTCATTCAGAGGTGCGGGCACAGTCTGCACGCTTATTCATCGACCAGAGTGTACAAGTCTTTCAGGCCGCGTCCCAGCTGGTCGTAGTCCAGTCCGTAGCCAAGGATGAAGTCGTTGGGAATCTCGAAAGCCACGTAGTCCAGTTTCAGGTCTTCCTTTAGCCGTTCGGGCTTGAAGAAGAGCGTACACACATGCACGGATGCGGGGTTGCGGGTGCCGAGCGACTCTATCATCTGCTTGATGGTCAGGCCCGTCTCCACAATATCTTCCAGGATGATGACCGTGCGCCCGGCCAGGTTCTCGTTGATGCCCAGCACCTCCTTGATTTTTCCTGTCGAGGTGGTGCCCTGGTAGGAGGCCAGCTTCACGAACGATATTTCACAGGGGATGGTCATCTCGCGCATCAGGTCAGCGGCGAAGATGAATGCACCGTTCAGCACGGCCAGGAACAGCGGGGTCTTCCCCTCCATGTCCTTGCTGATTTGCTGTGCCAGTTCCTTTACGCGCTCCTTGATTTGTGCCTCTGGCATAGACACGCCGAACGTTTTGTCCTTAATAGTAACTTTCTTCATCATAGTGTTAATAGATATAATTTTTGCAAAGTTACGAAAAAACAAGTGCAAAACAAAGAAAAATCATCTTTTTTTTTAAAACAACGGATTTCACGGATTAAACGGATTTAAGCTTAACTGATAGTCAGCAGCTTAGAAAATCCGTTTAATCCGTGAAATCCGTTGTAGTTAATAGGAAATCCGTTGTGTTTAATGTGCCTTAGTTAGCGAGAAGGACTGTTACTCGGCGATGCAGATGCAGACGCGGTTCATGTCGTTCACCTGATACGGCTGCACGCGCGAACCCTTCGAGTCGTACTCGATACGGTCGTCACTGATGCCATACTGCTCGCGCAGCACCTTCACCACGGCGTCGGCACGCTGGGCGGCCAGCTTGTCGTTGATGCGGTCGTTGCCCGTGCCGGCATCGGCATAGCCAATCACGCTCACCTTCGACTTCGGGTACTTCTTCATGTAGTCGGCCACCTCCTTGATCTTGTTCATCTCGGAGGAACGCACCACGGCCTTGTTCAGTTCGAAGGTCACGTCGCGCTGAATCTTGCCCACCTTCGGTGTTACGGGCTGCTTCTCCACCACCACGGGCTTCTTCTCTTCCACCACGGGAGCCACCTCAATCACAGGCTCAGGCTCGGCAACAGGAGCTTCCACCACCTTCTCAATCTTGCGGTAGCTCTTGCCTAAGTTCACGCGCACGCCCACCAGACCGTTGAAGTACCAGTCGGCATTATCGGCCTTCTTCGAGTTGTACTTGTCGCTGAGGATGTTGGCGTTACCCTCGACCAGCAGGCTCACGGCATCGCTCAGGCGGAAGCCTAACTCCACGCCGCCACGTCCGAAGAGGTTCACCTTCGAGCCGTCCCAGAGATTTTGTAGGTCATAGTTGTCGAGCGACTTCAGCGTCTTGGCAATGTCGTTCACTTCGTCGTTGCCCCAGGCGATGTTGGCACCGCCACCCACAAAGGCCGTCACGTTGAACACGCGCTTCGGGTTCCAGCCGCAAATCAGGTTCGACAGGTTCACCATCACGTCAACGCCCGGTGCCACGTAGTTGAACTTGTACTTGCCCGTGTAGGGAGGGTCGCCGGCGTTCTTGCGGAAGTTGCTCCAGCCGCCCTTCGACTGCCAGGCATTGGCCTGCAGGCGGGCAGCGAGTACGGGGCTGAACTGGTAGCCCAGGCCGAGCTGCACGTTGGGCGACATCAGGTCCTTGAACTTGGCCTCGCCCAGCGTGTGCTGTGCGCCTGCCTCGACATTCAGAAAGGCATGCTTCTGAAACTCATACTCCGCGCCCTCTTCCTGGGCTTGTACAGCAGCTGCGCCCATGAAGAGCAGTGCTGCGAGAAAAACATTCTTGAATTTCATAAATACTACAGTTTTGTTTGTTATTTGATGATTACTTTACGTCCGTTTACGATGTACACACCCGACTTCGCCTTGCCCTCCACGCGACGGCCCTGCAGGTCGAAGACCTCCTTCGGCTGTGCGTCATCGTCCAGCGTGATGTTGATACCCGTTACCAGGTCCACGACGCAGAAATCCTTCACGTACTCAGCGTTCACGTGACACTGGTTCTTGGCTATCGAACTGGGATTGGCCAGATACTTGGCATAGTTACCGTCGCCAAAGCTCTCGGCGGGAATCACCATCTGGTAGTTGCCCGTGGGCAGTTCGGCATCGGTAATGGTATGGTCGGGCTTGAACTGCACGGCTTTCAGCTTGGCACCAAATTCATTGACGAATTTATTGTTCACCACGAACTTGCCATGCACATGCACGCGGTTGCGGCGGTTGCGCTCAATGATGACCACATCCGTATCCTTTGCGCCGAAGGAGCCTTCATTCCAGTAGGTCCAGTGGTTCACGTCCTCGGGCGCGATGGGATCCCAGGCGTTGTAGCCTTCATAGAAATACACCATGCTCATGAAGTCGTAGACGAACTGCAGCTCGTTCAGTGTGTAATGGGCCGTGATGGCCTGCACCGTCCTCACCTCATCGTCCAGCTGATAGCTGAAGGCACCCTTGCCGATGGTCAGCGTGTAGTTGCCTGTGGGCATGACCCCGCTGAAGTTCAGGTTGTAGGCATTGGTCTTTCCTGAAACGGCTGTCACCGTAACGGGAGTGTAGCTCGTTGCGCCCGTCAGACTGATGACGTTCTTATCGACCAAGGTAACGGCATCGAGCGTGGGGAATGTCACCGTAATCTGGTTGAGCGACAGGGTCTCGCTGCCATCGGCAGGCGACAGCTCGTAGGCTACGCTGATTTCGGGAGCCTCCACTTCAACAAACTGGAAGGCGGTCGAACGTTTGGCGTCGAAGTACTGGTTCTTGTTGTGCGATTCCGAGGTGCTGATTCGTTGGTTGCTGAAGTCTATGTAGGCATACTCATAAACCTCTGCTTCGTCGTCGTTATGGCCCATGCAGCCATAGATGCTCAGCAGGCCGAAGGTGCCCTCCACTGCATCGGCCACGTCGGCGCGTGCCAGTGTCAGGTCGTTCAGCAGAGGTGTGTATTCGTTGGTTACGCCGTAAGCCGACGTGCCTGTATAGTCATCGTTCTTGACTAACTGGTGCAAGTACTTGTTGCCGTTGATTTTGAAGGCCATGCCGCCATCCTTCGTCTCGGCACGGAAGCGGGCTGCGCCGGTCTCGTCGGTGGTAAGTCCTATGCCGTTCTCATCGTCGAAGCTCAGGTAGAGCAGGGTGCCCTCGCTGTTCTTCGCAGCAATCTCATAGTAGACTTTGTTCTCTGGCAGCATGACGTCGGTCTCGGCAAGGAAGGCATCGATGGCAGCCTGCATGTCGGCATCGTCCTTGTCGTTATGGTTGGCTATCAGTGCAGCTAAGGCCGAGCGTGCCGTACTCGTTGCCGTGGGATAGCCCACGCCCGTATGGCCTATCCATTCCGTGGCCTTGGCCAGCATCTCGTCGGAGACGAACTTCACGCCGCCCACGTTCCAAGCCAGCGTGAAGGCCGGGTTGTAGCGGGCACCATCGGCGCGCCCTTGGTCGGCAGCTTCTGGTTTATAGGCGTTGTTCCAGAAGTAACCCTCGGGTACCTCCAGGATGTAGACATCCTTTTGGTCGATGTCTGCGGGCATGTCAGACTGGAAATCGAAGATGACCTTCTTATAGTCGGTATCATCAAGACGTGCCGTCACCTGACGCTCCGGGCTTCCGTCACTCATTCGTATGATGGTAAGTGGCAATGCATTGGCCACGATACGGGCGTAGGACGGGAAGGTTAGGGAGAATTGACTGGGCAGGACATCGATGATGCCTTCCGTGGAGGGCGTCACCGTGGCATATTCGAAGGTGGCGCAATTCTGAATCTTGTTAAACTTATAGGTCAGCGTCTTGTTGTACTGCTCCACTTCGTCGTCGGTGACAACCGACTGGACTGCCACTTCGATGGTGTATTCGCCCAGCTCTGTGGGCTGCTGCACGTTGGCGGGCAGCGAAATGGCCAGCATGTTATTATTGAGCACGCCATCTAATGGCAGTGTAGTGTTGTCGGGACAATGCAGGGTGAAGGCGGCTTCGTTGCCTAACTTCACTTGCTGGCCGAACTGTAGCTTCAGCGAAGCGAAATCATAGACTTCAGCTCCTTCAGCGTAGGTAACGTCGTTCAGCATGGCAGCGGTGGGGGCCAGCACGTCGCGGTCAATGTCATAGTCAATGATTAACTGGTAGAGCAGGGTGGGAGAACCCATATTGACAAAGGTGACGTTTCTTACCTGGCTTTGTTCACCCGACCAGTAGTGGCCGAAATAGTCGTAGTAACCCTCCGGAACATTAGGCGACAGGATGTTTAGGTCGCCACAACGACTGTCTTCCGAGATTCTGATTTCTGTAATCGCTGCGCCGATGGCATCCACCAAAAAACGGACAGGCGGCTCAATGGCGAGGAAAGAGGGCTGTTCTTGATAAAAGTACATGAATGATCCGCCTGGCGTGTCGCCAAGCTGGAAGCTAAGCTGCAGGTGGCCGTCGTCACTGCGGAAAACGCTGTCGACCACCAACACCTTCACATCGCTGGGCGATTGCTGGATGACCGGGCCGTCGAGTTTGCCTGGCTCTGTAAAGTCGAAGACGTACTGCCTGTGCTGTGCCCCGGCAGCGAGCGACAAAAGCAGGAGAAGGAAAGAAAAAGCTTTTCTCATTGCTATGTGTGGTTGGTTTGTATAAGGACGCAGCTATCGGTTCATTTCGTCGAGGCTCTGGTCGCTCCTCTTCACAGAGAGATACCATTGTCCGTCGATCTTTACCGGATTGAACATGAAGGCCGTCTTGGGCGACTGGCCGTCGAAATCTTCGCCAAAGGAGACGTTGTATTTCACGTCGTTGCATCCTTCTGCATTGAAGGAGTAATAGGCGCGTGTGTACTTCACGACGGGAAACATCGTGAACTTCTTTTTGTAGGCACTGCGTGTTTCTTCGCTCAGCGGTGTCACGCTGTGGGTGCTGTCATCATATTCATACAGCATATCGAGTGCCTCGTCGATTTTCGATGCTTGCAACAGGGTCATGCAGTCTTCGGATAGCTTCAGCATGTCGGTGGTGTCGGTCTCTGCCAGGGTGCCCTGGAACCCCTGCGATGTGCTGGCATCCTTGGGTGCCTTGCTGTTCTGGCAGGAGGCGATGGCAAGCATTGCAAGCGTAGCGAACAGAAAATAGGTAAGTTTCTTCATTTTGTAAGAATTAATAAAGGGAGCGCGCCACTCTCTTTAGGCGCACTCCCTTATTAAGAGTTTACTTGATTGGTTGCTACGATGGATTAGTTACCCAGCGTGCGATCAATGTGGATAGTCAGGTTGGTGGTGAAGCTACCCCATTCGTATTCAACGGTGACGGGAACCTTCACGTCGAACTGAGTCACCTTGTCACCCATGTTCTCATAGTAGAGGACACCGAACGGAGCCTGCTTGACGCGGTCAACAGGAGAAAGACCCATGTCGGCCAGCAGATCAGCACTCTTAGAGGCAGCATTGTAGTTGTTGCGGTAGCCAGGCAGGATGGTGGCGAAGTTGCAAGAGAACACGCTGTTGCTGTAAGAGTTGGTAGCTGTGAGGATACCGAACTTCAGGTCGTTGGTCACAGTGCTCAGCTTGACGAAGGTGTTGGTGTTAGCCTGACCCATGTTGGTGTAGACCTGATCCAGACGGGTGTCGATCTTGAGACCCTTGATGTTGTAGTAAGCCCACATCCACTTGTTGGCACCTTCCATGTCGCCGGCCACAGGACCGCGGAAGTCATAGAACTTGAGCAGTTCGAGCACGTAGATGGTCTGGCCGTTGGTGGTAGCGTCGGCAATAGGAGCGGGAACCTCGGTCACCATGTTGATAGGACGTGCCCAAGATACGAGGAATGCCTCACTCTTGTCATCGCTCTGCTCGTAGACGTAAGCTGCGAGGTCGTTGCAGAAGGCTGCACTTGTACCGACGACAGCCACGTAGGTGCGGAGCTCAGTGTTGACGTTAGCGTTGTTCTCCACATAGCCAATAGCATTGAGTACTTCCTTAGCCACATCGTTCTGGATGAGGTTAATCTCGCCAGTCACCTGGTTCATGTCAGCAATCTTAGTGTAGCTGGTACCCTTCTTAGCATACAGTTCCTTGTTGGTGAACACACCCTCGTTGTAAGCGATAGCGCACTTCTGCATAATCTCCTTGTTCTGAGCGGCAGTACCCCACTTGTGAACGGTAGTTCCGTCAACGTGGTACTTGCAGATGAACCTGTTGTAGTTAGCATCGCTTGCGCTCTTCTGCGGAGTGATGGTGTAGCCAGCAACGGTGGTCTCGATAGGAGCGAAGAAGAACTTGTAGGCGTTCAGAGCGTTGCCACCGAAGGTCACGTTGTTCGGGCCGAGGAAGGTCGACTTGATGCTGCGGTTGAACACGGTGGTGTTGCGGCCGTCGACAGGCTGGTTCACGTTGAAGATGATAGCATCCCAACCGTTGTCAGTACCGTCAATCTTGTACCAGTACTCGGCGTTCTTGTTCTTCAGAGTAGACTCCGGACCCTGCTTGCGGTCGATGGTCACAGGCATCTTGATGTAGATGTACTCATACTGGGCACCGGTGCCGGCAATAGCCTTGTAGCGGATGAACAGTGAGTCGCGAACTACATTGTTCCAAGGAGTCTGGTGCTGAGTCAGCTGCTCCATCTCGGTGTTGCTGAGGTTCAGTTCGAAGCAGTGGTTGGTCTGGGTGTCGCTGTTGGGCGAGTAGATAGCGTCGCCGTATGCACCAGTGGTGGTGAAGCCAGTGCCGCTCTTCTTGAAGATGGCCAGCTTGTTGTTGGTAGCGTCGCTGAAGTCAGGCTCATACTGGAGGTCGAACTGTGCCTTGGTCATGTTCTTCAGGTTCGTGGTCAGCACGAAGTACGAGAACTCGGCCCAGTCGCTATCCCAAATCATGTCGCCGTCGCAGAGGTTGAAGTGGAACACATTGTTCTCATCCTTGTTGAAGAAGTCGCGGATGATGAGCTGCTGTGCGGGATCGGGAGTAGGAGCGGTCTGCGTGATGTGAACCAGGATGTAGCCGTCAACAACGGTGTGGTTGGCCAGATAGGTCTCAGCAGCAGCTGCATTGGCGAAGGTCTGAGGAGCGTCAGCATAGTAAACGCGGACACGCACCAGAGGCTCACGGCCAACAGAGGTAGCCGACTCCACGTCAAGGATATTGCCGTTGTCGTCAACGTTCTGAGCAACGATGTTACCGGTGGTAGCATTAATCTTCAGGTAGCGGCTGTCGCGGGTAACGTTGCCGTCAACCTCATAGTCAACGAGGTCAAAGTAGTAGTACAGACCCCACTTTGTCTGCTCGCCGAACTTCCAAGTGCCGGGACGCTTTGCCTTAGCACTCTTCGTGATACCCTCAATCACATAGTGCAGACCGAGGTATTCGCTCAGGTTGATGCCAGCGCGGTTGTTGTACATCAGCTGTACGTCGGCATTGCCCTTGATGTCCTCCAGAGCTTCCACAGGATTGTCAAACACGTGAACCACCTGGGCAGCATTGATGGTGCAAGCCTCGTCACTGTTAATCGGAGAACCGATGTTCAGACCAGTCTTCGTCCAAACCAGACCTTCCACCCAAGTCTTCTCGGGATAAATCATAGCGTAGTCAGAGGTGATGAGGGTGTCCTTGTCGGCGCTGGTGCGCGACTCAACCTGCAGGGCAACAATCACGTTCTCCGTACCATCCTTCTCGTTCTTGATGTTAGCAGCATTGTTAATCTTCAGACCAGTGGTCAGGATGCCATTGCTGTTAGCGAAGAGATTGGTGTTGTCAAGGTACTTAGCGGGCGAAGTGATGCCGAGTGAACCAGCCTGGTTGCTGGTGGCACGGGTAATCGTCTCCACCTTGTAGCCATAGAAGCCCTTTACGTCCTCAGCCTTGGTAGCAGAGATAGAGGGATTCATGTGGTAGTCGATGGGCCATACGGGCGAAACCGTGAAGGTTCTGATGGGAACAGTGTTCACCCAGTCTTCCACGCTCTTGATGGTCTTGCCGTCGGCAGCACGTACATACTGAGCAAGGGTCTGCTTCATCAGGATAGTGTCAGTCAGCCAGGGATACTCGATGGTCTCGATACCGTCCATGTAGAGCTTGGGCATGTAGACCAGCGAACGCAGGTTCTGGGCCAGCAGCTTGCTCAGCATGTCGAGCTTGGCATCAATCTCGTCGATCGACATAGCCAGAGCCTCAGTGTCCTGCTGAATCTTAGCCACGTCAGTCCTGATGATAGCGGTCTCCTCCTTCAGGGTGAAGGTCTCGTGGGCAGCACGGAGCTCCTCGATGGAAACGCCCATATTGTTCAGTTCAGCGCTGATGCGGGCAGCCTCGTCGGCGATAGCCTGACGAAGGGCAGCTTCCTTCTCAGCCAGAGTGGTCTGCAGGGTGTTGATCTGCTCAAGGGCAGCAGCCATCTTCTCGTTGGTCTGGCCTAAGGCAGCACTCTGGGCATCAATCTGGTTCTGAAGCTCAGCTTTCTGAGCATTCAGGGCAGCCTCCTGTGCAGCGAGGGCGGTCTGCAGCGACTTGATGTCGGTCACGGCTCCGCTAACGGTGCTGTTCAGAGTGTTCAGGCTCTGAATGGTGTTCTGCAGCTCGTTGTTCACGCTGGCGAGCTCGGTCTTGTCGGCCTTGGAGCCTAAGAGAGTCATAGCCTGGTCAACAGCGGTCTGTGCGCTCAGGATAGCAGCGCTCAGCTCGGCGTCCTTGGCCACGAGGGTCTCATAGTTGGCATTGATGGCAGCCTCAAGAGCAGCCTTGGCCTGGTTCACAGCCTCCTTAGCAGCAGCCAATGTGTTGGCATCGGCAGCAGCCATCTCCGACTGCAGGCTCGTCTTGGCGTCGCTCACAGCCTCTAAGGCAGAAGCCAGTGTGGCAGCGTCGGCAGCCGACATCTCACCCTCAAGGGCGGACTTGGCATCGTTGACAGCCTTCTGAGCAGCAGCAAGTACCTCAGCGTCAGCATTCTGGTAAGCAGTCTTCAGGGCAGCCTCAGCCTCAGCCAGGGCAGCCTTTGCAGCATTGAGTGTAGCAGCGTCGCCACTCTCGTAAGCAGCCTTCAGAGCTGCCTCTGCCTTGGCAACGGCATCTTTGGCCTCAGCAAGAACGGCTGCGTCAGCCTTCTTGTAAGCCTCTTCCATGGCCTCAAGGGCGGTGATGGCTGTGCGGAGGTTCACAATCGAGGTGTTGATTGTGGTCTCTTTCTGGCCAACAGCCGAGGTCAGGTTGTTGATCTGAGTCTGCAGGTCCTTGACATCATCGTCATAGTCCTTACAGGACACGAACACGCTTGTCGAAGCCATCAGAAGAGCTCCGAAAAGCAATGCACTACTTAACTTTTTGTTCATACATTAATGAATTTAATTAAACTAAAAAAATGAAATAAAACTTCTTTCTCTAACATCTCACAGCGTGCCTTATATGCACTTTTATAGCATCTCCCGGCGGGAGATACAATGATTTCTGTAAATCTTTCTTACTTTTTCCAATATTCCAGCCCTGCAGGGCAGGACTTCCTTATTCAGATATAATTAGTAAATATCTTTACAATCCTCCAAAATACAAACACGAAAAGATGCATTGTAAAAATTTTACCCTACGGCACAGCACCTTACAGTTCAACCGATGTCCTATCATACCTCAATGATTGGTGTGATAGGACATCTGCCGAACCGTAACAGTCGTACTTATTCGACCTTACAGGTCACAATTATTTAGAAAACAGGAAGAATGCCTCTTAGCATGTAGAGAGGTCAAACAAAGTCATATCAAAATCATCATTTATACCATCTTCCCTCGCACAAAAATAGATGTCGCCAAACCAATGAATCTTCAGATATTGATTATCAGAAGCCAACAAGTCATCTATCGTCATAATAAATTGTTCGCCGGCAGAGACCTTGATTTCTTCTGGGTAGTCATTTATTTGCCACTCGACATCAATCAAGGGCTTGCCGTCTGGCAAAACTTTCATAATAGAGATGGCCTTTTCAGGAACAGACATTGTTAATTCGGAGTCGTTCTTAAAAATCAGCGTATTTCCTTTCCTTTGCAGATTCCAGGACTGTCCATTTCCTACCTTGTGAGATACAAGCTCTCCGTGTTCCAGTGAATGTAATCCCAACAATCTTAATGTTAGTCTATAAGTATCCAGATAGGGGTTTCTTTCGTATGTTCTGCCAATAACCATGCCTTCTGGCATAGCCATTAATGCATCTGTCCCCATCGCAGGCTTTCCCAGCAACGGCATTATCTGTACAGGTCGAACAAATTTTCAATCGACTCAATTTTAGGAAGCCCGCCAAAACGCTTGGCCATATACCATTCTTTTATAGTAGTATCTTCATCAATGCCATCAAAGTCTGCCAAAGAGTACAATTCAGAAGAGCCATCCTCTTTCTTCTGCATCAGCCAGATCTGATCAAGCCTCAGACTCTTTTCGTCCATGAGATTAATATCATGAGTGGTCAAGATTAGCTGTGCATGTTTGGTGTTAATGCGTTCATTCTGGAACATCTTGATAATAAACTCCGTGATATAGGTATGCAAAGAAGCGTCAAGTTCGTCTACGAACAGCGTATAGCCCTTGTCTAAAGCCTCTATAATCTTTACACCCAAAAGAAATAGATTCTGAGTGCCTAATGATTCTATCAATGAATAGAACTCTACGGGCTGAATACTGCCATCATTCATTTTCATTTCATGCAAGAACATCAGGTCTTTAAACTCAGATTTCTCATTAGGAATCCTGAAGTCCTTAAACCCTGTGTCCAAATGTTTAAGAAACAATATCAGTTTGTTTCTGTAATCTTTGTTTTTTGCTAAAAGGTTCTTCGCATTGTACCATAATTGGCTTGCCATATTTTCATTGTAACAATTTGCCAGTTGAATATTGAGCAATTCATAAGCAATATCCGTCACAACAGGAACATTGACTGTCTGAAGAAAGCTTATGCCAAGTTGATTTCTGCGAATCTCATTCTGCGGAAGGACAAAATCACTTATACCGTCACATAGTTCTAATTGATGCTTGGCATTGGATATGTAAATTCTTTTAAATAAGAAGATGTCTTCACCTTCGACCAATTTAGAGAGTGATTCCTCTATAACTTCGTATGAATTAACCTTAAGAAGATACGTGTATATATGTCCATCCTTATGCACTAACCTGATTTTAATCGTTGAAGGGGCACTGATTGTTGATTCTGTTAGTCCAAAAGGCAAATACCCGCTTACCCCATCATTCTCCCCGGAAAGGCTATTGGTCACCAACAAACTTTGAAACCAAAATAAACCACGAATCAAGTTCGTCTTTCCTGACGCATTAGCACCGTATATGACACCAACCTTCAGGCACTTGTCAGAGTCACTGAGGCGGAAACAATTCTGACTCTTCACATTGGTTGCAGTACCTTCCATAGAAAAGACCACCTTCTCCTTGAAAGAATACATGTTTTCAAACTCAATATCGTATATCATAACAGTAATACTATTTTTGTTGCAAATATATAGGATTATTTTGACAAAACCAAATAATACGCGCAAAAAATAAGAATATCTGCGACTAATATTCCCTTTCACCAAGGCGCAGCATAGATCACAGTCTGACGGATGCTTCATCACACCTCGACGGAGCATTAATCAGAGCGTGATTAAGCATTCATTACAGTGTGATTAATAATGCACCAAGGTGTAACGAAACATCCGATGAGGTGTAACGGAATATACCGCCTGGGTGTGACGGGATATTCGCCATGAAACAGGGCGAGAAATCCCCCTTTTCCCCCAGAATCAAGAAGGACTTGGCATGCTGACCATCTCAGGCAAACGAGGGCTAAAGACGAAGCTGAGTATACCTTATAATAATGTTCGCGTACAATTATATAATTATTTACTTGAAGAATATCAAAGGATACACCTAAACGATATCGCCATGCAGTTTTGCCATCACCACCTGGTGCGCATGGAAGAGGTCGCTCCATCATAACAACTGCAAACCCAGAAACCGTCTTAAAACCGTTCATCCGTCTAACCGTCTCCCAAAACCGTCCATCCGTCTAACCGTCTCCCAAAACCGTCCATCCGTCTATCCGTCCAAAGAAAATCGTTCATCCGTCTAACCGTCCAAAAAGAAGCGTTCAACCGTCTAAAAGAGAATTCTTCTTGACATAAAAACATATTTTGGAATATTTTTTAAAAAAAACTTCAAGAATATTTGCAAGGTTCAGAGATTTTGTCTATTTTTGCACCAAAATTGATGTATCTCCCGCCGGGAGATGCTATAAAAGTGCATATAAGCACGCTGTGAGATGTTAGAGAAAGAAGTTTTATTTCATTTTTTTAGTTTAATTAAATTCATTATTGTATGAACAAAAAAATCAAAAGTGCATTGCTTTTCGGAGCCCTTCTGATGGCTTCGACAAGTGTGTTTGTGTCTTGTAAGGACTACGATGATGACATCAAAGACTTGCAGGGTCAGATTGACAAAGTCAACAAGGACGTTGAGCAGATTAATACGCTCATTGCCAAGGGATCTGTCATTACGAATCTTGAGCGCACAAGCACAGGTGTGTCTATTACCTTGAGTAATGGAAAATCGTATTCCATCGACAATGGTACTCCGGGTACAACTTGGACTATCAGTGCTGATGGCTACTGGGAGAAAGATGGCGTAAAGACTGGCTACAAGGCTATTGGCGTTGATGGCAAAGACGGTGCCAACGGTAAGGACGGCGTTGACGGCAAGGACGGTAAGGACGGAATTGACGGCAAGGACGGTAAGGACGGAATTGACGGCAAGGACGGTAAGGACGGAATTGACGGCAAGGACGGAATTGACGGTAAGGACGGAATTGACGGCAAGGACGGTAAGGACGGAATTGACGGTAAGGACGGAATTGACGGCAAAGACGGTAAGGACGGAATTGACGGCAAAGACGGCAAGGACGGTATCAATGGTAAGGACGGCGTAGACGGCAAGGATGGTCGTGACGGTCGTGACGGCAAGGACGGTATCGACGGCAAGGACGGCAAGGACGGCAAAGATACTGCAGTTGACGGCAAGGACGGCGTTGACGGCAAGGATGGCGTTGACGGCAAGGACGGCGTTGACGGCAAGGACGGCAAGGACGGCGTTGACGGCAAGGATGGTGTCGACGGCAAGGACGGCAAAGATGGTGTCTACTATGTTCCTAACCCCGAGACTGGCTGCTTTGACATCTACAATGCAGATGGCACCTTTAAGGAGGCCACTCAGATTCGATTCCTGACTGGCGGCGGTTCTATCACTGCTGTTATGGACAATGACAATCTGAAGCTTTATGGTGTCGAGGGTTATGAGAATGGTCTGACCATCGCTCTGAACAATAGCGTCCGTAGCTTGGTGTTCCAGAAGGATGCCATGGGACGTGTCTATATTGATGGCGTTCCTGGAATCCGTGTAGCCTCGTTCAAGTATAAGGATGTTAAGTCAACAGTTAAGGATAACATAGGTGAGACCTGGAATGAGCAAAGCACAGAAAGTGTGATTAATCCTGCTACCTACGCTTATTATCATGTTAATCCTGCTAACGCTGATGTCAACGACCTGAAGAATCTTGTTTATATCATTGAGAAGGATGCTGAGTACAAGAGTACCCGTGCTTTGGCTTCTGAGAACTTCAGTGTAAAGGCCGAGTACGTCAACTTTGTCAATGGTATTCTGAAGGTGAAGGTCTCTGTGACTGGTACGGCTGCTACTGATGACAACATTTCGGTTGTGGCTCTTCAGGCAAAGAAAAACAATGACGAGGTTATTACTTCCGACTATGCTACTATCTACAATTATGATATGAATGCTCTTCGTTTCGTGAATAACGAAAAGGAGGTCACAGTCAATAGCAAGAAGCACAAGGCTCATCTGCGCCGTATGATTATTAATAGCGATGCTAAGTACGACAAGGATTATATGACTGCCGAAACCAAGGACGCTTATGTTTGGGATGGTGAAGACAGTGATAATGACGGAAGTTTTGATGATATTGATATTGAGTTACAATACGACAAGGAGAAAGACCTGAAGAATATTGTTGCTGTGCATGTATTTGATGCTCTTACACCTGAGTGTACCAATAGTGTAGCTGACATTGATGCTCTTAACTTGACGTTGAAGTATGAAGTTGTCCAGAATTACGAACTTGGTGGCAACCACACTCCTCAGGAAAAATTTATTTCCCTTAACGGAAGTGTTATTAAGGCTAGAGTGTATGATGATACTGGTATTGCTGCTATTGGACGTACTCCTATCATTCGCGTGAGCCTGCTTTCTGGAAGTAAGGTTGTTGAGGTTGCATACCTGAAAGTCAAGATTGTTGGCCAAGAGCCAATTAAACTCCCTGAAGTGTTTGAATTGAATATGGGTAATATTAACTTCAATTGTGCTAACTGGGAGGAAATTACTACCGTTGAGGATATTAATGTTCAGCTTTATAACAAGCTTCAGGAATTTGGTATAAGCCGTGAAAAGTTCTATACGGACTACGCAGTCGATGGTACAACTTTGGCCGAAAATACTGCAAGTATAGCACAGGATATTAAAGTACAGAATCGTATTGGAACAGTAACGAACTTAGCTGACGCAGATGAGACTGGTACTACTCACTTGATTAAATGGACTGTTTCTGAGGATCGTTTGTGGCAGAAGTCAGGTCAGGATATTTACCATGACGTTCTTTACAAGAACATTGCTGGTGGTGGTGATTTGACTGTTCGTCTGAAGGGTCATGTGAATACTATTCCAAAGGTGTACAATGTTGTTGAAGCTAAGTACATTAGTGAGTACTGGAACAGCGATAAGTCTATTGCCAACTTCAATGTGAACGTTCCTACATCAACCACCGATGCTGATCCTGACAATTGCTTGTTCGAGAATGACTTGAACTCTCCGTTCATCACTTATCCCGCAGGCGATCCTAATGCAGGTATCATCAATGTTGATAGTAAGGTAACTAAGATTATCTACAAGTTCCACTCGTCGAATGCTGGTAGTCACAAGTTCGGTAACGTTACAAGGACATTTAGTGTTACTCCTGATGGCTTACAACTGAGAGTTGGTACGCAAGTTATTGCACGGATTATAAACGCTCCTTATACTACTAAGGGACAGAATACTGTGCAGAATGTGGTGCTGCTCAACAAGAACAGTGATATCGCTAAGGAGTTGCTTAACACCGAGGCATTCACGATGAACATTATGGCTATTGGTTATGTATGTTCGTCTACCAGTAAGGAAGTGTCGATTACCTTCAAGGGTAATGAATACTTTACTGTGAAGTATGTGAAGCCTATCAAGGTTGCCGAGCAGGCTGCTGATAACTTCATTGATGGTGTTGACTTTGGCGAGCATGGTTCATACATTAACATCAAGAACCTCATTGCACCTCTGGATTGGCGTAATCGCTACTTCTCGACGTATGGCAACTATTGGGGATTCTATGGACCCTTCAATGTCCAGTTCGATAAGAGTGACGCCGAGATTAAACTGAACGGTCAGTGGCAGGCACTTCCTGCAACCATCGTTGTCGATCTTGATCAGACGAATTACTACGGATACGACACTGCGACTGAGGCTCCTTACGGATATGTTACCTACAAGAACAACGGTACGACTTTGAATAGCGATACTCAGATGCGTATTAAGGTCCGTGTCATCTACGGATGGGGTAACTTCAAGACCGATTGGATCTATGTTGATGTAAAGAAGACTATCTAAGTAAACTCCGATAGTTCAATTTCAGGAGGGCACGTCTCTTAGAAGGATGTGCCCTCCTTCTTACTCAATTAGTAGTGCATTGTTATAATGAAGATAAGTAAGTATTACATTTTATTTGTTTTCTGCTTTTTCCTTGCTTTTACAGGTTGTGAGAGCAGGCATGATACTTTTACGGGAAAGTTTATTGATGAGTATGAAAACAAGTTTGAACTGCGCGCTGACCATTCTGCTACTGTACAGTTTGCTGGAATGGATCCTTTCGAGACAACTTGGTCTGAAGGTGAGAAGGATGGACTGAAGTATGCCACGATAGCTTTCAATGGTGACGATGCTTATTTCTACCTCTGCAATAATGCCCTTTATCGGCATTTTGAAAATATTAAGACCAAGCGTCAGGCAATACATATTGAATGGGAAGAATAAAAAAATAATAACGTATGAAACACTTTTTAATTATTACAGCTTTACTGCTTAGTGCTACAGTAACACAAGCACAGGATGTTTCTTCTGACAATTATTATTTTAAGAGACATTCTTTTGTAACTATTGGTGTCGGTACTCAATACACATTGGGAGAGCCTAAGTTCAGTAGATTGTTGTCGCCCAATGTGCAACTTGGACTTGGCTATCAGTTTAGTCCGCTGTTTGCGGCACGTGTGCAGGCCAATGCCTGGCAGTCGAAGGGCGGTTGGAGCACATTGACTGCATCTAATTATAAGTACAACTATGTGGCACCTGGTGTGGATTTCATGCTGAACTTGACGAATTTGTTCTGGGGCTTGAATCCACAGCGCAACTTCAATGTGACTGCCTTTATAGGTGGTGGTGCTAACATCGCCTGGGGCAATGATGAGGTGATTGATATTGCCAAACGCTTGAGAAATCGCTCAGATTATTTGTTGGAGTATCTTTGGTATGGGTCTAAAGTGCGTCCTTTCGGACGTGGAGGCATAGAAATTGGCTACCGCCTGAATGATGCAGTGAGCCTGCTTGTTGAGGGTAACGCTAACATCATGACCGATAAGTACAACTCGAAGAAGGCAGGCAATCCCGACTGGTACTTCAACGGCTTGGTGGGGCTGCGCATCAACTTAGGCAAGAGCTACAACAAGATAGAGAAGATTGTGGATGCTCCTGTTGCTGATCCAGACCCTGTGATAGAGGTGGCTCCCGTAGTGGAAGAGAAGAAGCCTGTGGTGGTGGAGAAGCAGAAAGTGGTGGAGCAGCCTGTGGCATCGAAGGTGGAGCCGCTGCGCCGCGACGTTGCCTTCGAGCTGAACCAGACCGTCATTCGTTCCTCAGAGATGAACAAGATCAAGGAGGTGGCCGACTACATGAAGAAGTACCCGAAATCGAAGGTGAGCGTCATTGGCTATGCCGATGCGGGTACGGGCAACAACCGCATCAACGACAAGCTGGCCGCCCAGCGTGCCGATGCCGTGGTGAAGGTGCTGCGCGAGCAGTATGGCATCAGTGATGACCGTATCGAGTATGACTCGAAGGGTTCGCGCGTGCAGCCGTTCAAGGAGAACGACATGAACCGCGTCTGCATCTGCATCGCCGAGTAACTGTATTTTTCAACTTAGGAAGACATTTATCCTTGGTTGTCTTTGTTGTCTTTAAAATACAACCACCTGCATTGTTTTTATAAAGACAACTCAGACAACTGAGGATAACTTTCGTTTCCCGTAATTGTCTGTATGCGGGTGGGAATTTTTCTTAATTATTGCCAATTTGTTTCTATAATCTGTCGAAAAACACAATAAATTGTCTTTTTCTTACGTGTTAGTAGTGAATACTAGTATCTAATTTGAGTAATGATATGTCGAAAATCACTATTGAAATTGATGTGGATGATTTGAGCAAGTTGGAAAAAGACTGCGTGATAAGGGTGCGGCTGTCGGATTTGACCGTAGCTATGGCTGACGGCCCAACCGTACAGGCTAAGGAGGCGGTCAAGCTCAGTACGTGTATGCAGAAGATGATAGACAGAAACCTGGCGATGGGCAAGGAGCGCACTGCCGAGACTTATCAGAGTACACTGCGCAGCTTCAGCAGGTTCTTGGACGGCAGGGAAATCCTGCTGTCGGAGATGGACAGGGACATGATGCGTGCCTACGAGGCTGATATGAGGAGCAAGGGTATAGCCCTGAACACCAGCTCGTTCTACCTGCGCAAGTTGAGGGCCGTGTATAACCGTGCCGTGGAGGAGGGACTGGTGGACGACGTGAAGCCCTTCAAGGACGTGTACACAGGGAGATGCAGCACCCGGAAACGGGCGGTGGGCATAGACATGATCAGGAAGATAAGGGACTACCAGCCAAAGGGCAGGACGGAGACGCTGGCGCAGGGACTCTTCCTCTTCAGCTTCTACACGCGGGGTATGCCTTTTGTCGACATGGCTCACCTGAAGAAGACCGACCTTGCGGGCGGCTACCTGACTTATCAGCGGAAAAAGACGGGGCAGCGGCTGACCGTAAGATGGGAGAAGGACATGCAGGAGGTGGTGGACAGGCTGTCGGCATACGCCAATGAAGACAGTGTTTACCTCCTGCCTGTGATCAAGCATGGGCAGAAGAACGAGCGTGGGCAATGCAGGAGCATGCAGTTGCTGGTGAACAAGGGCTTGAAGCGCATATCGAAGAGGATAGGCATGGAGTACGGACTGACGCTGTATGTGGCACGGCATTCGTGGGCCAGCATTGCACGAGGCATCGGTGTGTCCATGAGCGTCATCAGTCAGGCACTGGGCCACACCACGGAGAAAACGACGCAGATTTACCTACAAACGCTGGACCGAAACGTCATTGACCAAGCGAACATAAGCGTCATTGAGCACCTGAAACACCCTGTATGAAATCTCATCGGGGGTGATTTTATGCTTAATTCTGCCGCAAAGGTTCAAAAAAGTATTGTTGCGGCAAAATATAATATGTCTTATTCTGCCGAATGTTTGTGTTTTTAACATTGTGCGGCAGATTATAATCAATTTCTTCATTATAATTACACTTATAATACTGCGGTAACGCGAAAAATTTTGGGTCAGTTCTTGCCATATTGCGCTTTTTTTGCTATTTTTGCAAAGTAATTAAGAACCATTCCGCAACAAAAGTATGAAAATCTTTACATCGGCCCAAATTCATGAGCTGGACAAGTACACCATTGAGCATGAACCTATCAAGTCGATTGACCTGATGGAACGAGCTGCCACGGCACTGACGCAGGCCATCTGCGAGCGCTGGAACAACACGGTTCCCGTGGTAGTGTTTGCCGGCCCGGGCAACAACGGCGGCGATGCACTGGCCGTGGCTCGCATGCTGATAGACAAGAGCTACAAGGTGAAGGCCTACCTGTTTAACATCGGCGGGAAGCTGTCGGCCGACTGCGGCGAGAACAAGCAGCGACTGATGGACAAGTATGCCAACAATCTGGTCGAGGTGATTCAGGAGTTCGACCCGCCCCGGTTGACCGAGGAGACGGTGGTCGTCGACGGCCTGTTCGGCTCGGGCCTGAACAAGCCCCTCGCGGGCGGCTTCGCCGCGTTAGTGAAATACATCAATGCCTCGCCTGCCAAGGTGGTGAGCATCGACGTGCCCTCGGGGCTGATGACCGAGGACAACACCTACAACGTGAGTGCCAACATCATCAATGCCACCCTGACGCTCACCCTGCAGCAGCTGAAGCTCGCGTTTCTCTTTGCCGAGAACCAGCCGTTCATAGGCGAGCTGAAGATCTTGGACATCGGGCTGAGCCGACAGGGCATGGAAGAGACCGACGCCCAGTTTACCCTCTTGGAGGGCAGCGAGATAGCCAAGATGCTGAAGACGCGCCCGCCCTTTGCCCATAAGGGAATGATGGGGCATGCCCTGCTGGTGGCCGGCTCGTTTGGCATGGCCGGAGCTGCCGTCCTGGCCGCCCGTGCCTGTCTGCGTTCGGGCGTAGGCAAGCTGACCATCCATACTCCCAAGCGCAACGTTGCCGTGCTACAGGTGGCCGTGCCCGAGGCCGTGCTCGACCTGGACAAGGAGGAGACGACGTTCACGGAGCCGATACCCGTGGAGGGCTTCCAGGCACTGGGCATAGGCCCGGGAATAGGCCAGGCTGACCAGACGGGGATAGCCCTCATTGCACAGCTGCGACGGGCGCAGTGCCCCATCGTGGCCGATGCCGACGCGCTGAACATCTTCGGCAGCAGGCAGGCCTGGATGCAGCAGTTGCCGAAGGGCATCATCCTGACTCCTCACCCCAAGGAGCTGGAACGCATGGAGGGCGAGTGCAACGACAGCTACGAACGGCTGACGAAGGCCTGCGAACTGGCCCAGCGACTGCAGGGCTACGTGGTGCTGAAAGGCCACTATACGGCCATCTGCATGCCCGACGGCCATGTGGTCTTCAACACGACGGGCAATCCCGGCATGGCCACTGCGGGTAGCGGCGACGTGCTGACGGGCATCATCACCGGACTGCTGGCACGCGGATATTCGCGTCAGGAGGCTACGCTGATGGGTGTCTACCTGCACGGGCTGGCTGGCGACCTGGCCGCTGAGGAGATGGGTCAGGAGTGCATGGTGGCCAGCGACATCATTGCCTGTCTGCCGAAGGCGTTTAGGAAATTGACCATTGATAATTGAGTATCTGAGCATGACGATAAAGAATTTCTTGTGTGGCTGCATAGCCTTGGCGGCCTTTACCCCTTGCACGGCACAGACGCAGCTGAGTGCCTACCAGCCGGGCGTGACGGCTGAGGGAGTGGTGTACTATCTTCCGCAGACGGCGGTGCAGCTGAGGGTGCTGGTAGAGAAGACGAGCTACGAGCCGGGCGACTTTGCCCGCTATGCCCAGCGCTACCTGCGCCTGAACGACGTGGCCTTGGAACCCAGTACCACCTACCGCGTGACGAGTATCACAGTAGGGCCGAAGGGCGTGCCCGACACGACGAAGGTGTACTCGGTGAAGTTCAGCCCGAAGACCGTGGCTGCCAACCTGGCACTGAGCGACGACGGTCTGCTGCTGGCTATCAACGCCGAAGCGCGCCCCGTAGCCGCGATGCCTGCCTTCGAGGCGGCCAAGAAACCGGCACCCGTGAACCCGCGACAGTTTATGAGCGAGGAAATACTGACCGCTGGAAGCACGGCGAAGATGGCCGAGCTGACTGCCCGCGAGATCTATGACCTGCGCGAGAACCGCAACCTGCTCATCAAGGGGCAGGCCGACTTCATGCCTACCGACGGCACACAGATGCAACTGATGCTCAGTCAGCTGGACAAGCAGGACCGGGCATTGACGCAGCTGTTCCAAGGCGTTACCACGCGCGACACGACCGAGCACGTCATCACGTTAGTGCCCACGGAGGCCGTCAGCAACGAGGTGGCCTTCCGCCTGTCGCAACGGATGGGACTGGTGGATGTCGACGACCTCTCAGGTACACCTTATTATATTAATATAGAGAATATCAGCAACCTGCCTGCCATCGACGAGGAGGCTGCTGCCAAGGCGAAGAGGAAGAAGGTGCAGGCGGGAATCTACGTCAATGTGCCGGGGAAGATGCGCGTGACCGTGGTTCGCGACACCGAGACGATTGTCTCGGCCGAACTGCCCGCTCCCCAGTTCGGACAGGTAGAGCTGCTCAGTGGCGAACTCTTCGACAAGCACTATACCACCCGTCTGTGGATTAGTGGTGTGAGCGGAGCCGTGGAGCGGCTGGAGGCCGAACAGCCGAAGTAATTGACAAAAAGGCTGCGCAACATCCGTTGCGCAGCCTTTTTTGTCAGTTGGGATTTGTCGCTTAGTCAAGCTGGGCGAGCTTGCCGTCGGAACCGAGTACCTCCACAATCTTGTGGATGTACATCTTCTTCATGTTGTCGCGAGCGGGCTTCAGATACTGGCGAGGATCGAAGTCTCCAGGATGCTCGGCCAGGTGCTTGCGCACGGCAGCCGTCATGGCCAGACGCGAGTCGGAGTCGATGTTGATCTTGCAGACTGCACTCTTCGAAGCCTCACGCAGCTGCTCCTCGGGGATACCGATAGCGGCCTCCAGATGACCACCGTACTGATTGATGGTGTTCACCTCGTCCATGGGAACAGAAGAAGAGCCGTGGAGCACGATGGGGAATCCGGGGAGCTTCTTCTCAATCTCGTGCAGGATGTCGAATGCCAATGGCGGCGGAACGAGCACGCCGTTCACGAGCGTACACTGAGCGGGAGTGAACTTGTGGGCACCGTGAGAAGTGCCGATAGAAATAGCCAGAGAGTCGCAGCCAGTGCGGGTAGAGAAGTCGATGACCTCCTCGGGCTTGGTGTAGTGAGACTCGGCAGCAGAGACCTCGTCCTCAACACCGGCGAGCACGCCAAGCTCAGCCTCGACGGTCACGTCGAACTGGTGAGCATAGTCGACCACCTTCTTGGCAAGAGCAATGTTCTCCTCATAGGGGAGGTGCGAACCGTCGATCATCACGCTGGAGAAGCCCATGTCGATGCAGTCCTTGCAAAGCTCGAAGCTGTCGCCGTGGTCCAGATGAAGCACAATCTCGGGATGAGCGCAGCCCAGCTCCTTGGCGTATGCCACTGCACCTTCGGCCATATAGCGGAGGATGGTAGCGTTGGCATAGTTACGGGCACCCTTCGACACCTGCATGATGACGGGTGACTTTGTCTCGACGGCAGCCATGACGATGGCCTGCATCTGCTCCATGGTGTTAAAGTTGAAAGCGGGGATGGCATAGCCGCCTGCAACGGCTCTCTTAAACATCTCGCGGGTATTCACGAGACCCAAATCCTTGTAGTTTACCATAATAGTTTTAAAGTTTTAAATAGAAAAACAAATTATTGACCGCAAAATTACAGAAATCTTTCGAGAAACAAGCACTTATTGCAAGGATTTATTTCAATTTTCGGTTTTTTTAAATAACTTTGTACCTAAAAGTTTACTTAACCCCCTCAATGGCATGAAGAAAACGTGTCTTCTCCTTGCGCTTATGGTGCCGATGCTGGCCGCGGCACAAGCCGTCAGAGTGATGAAACCTCAGCATTTCAAGCGCCAGCTGCCGGCTGGCAACTACAGCGGCATTGCCCCTATAGGCGATGACCGCTACGCCGTGGTGAGCGACAAGGCTGCCGGCGACGGCTTCTACGTCTTCCGCCTGCGTATCGACACGGTGCAGGGCCGCATCGTGGAGGCCGTGAACGAGGGCTACCGCAGCAGCGGACTGCCTAACCGCGACATGGAAGGCATCGCCTACCGCCCGTCGACCGGCACCCTGTTCATCAGCGGCGAGGCCGACAATGAGGTATATGAGTACCGGCTTGACGGAGAGCGCACGGGACGGCGGTTGCTGGTGCCTGTGGAGCTGCAGCAGGCCGCCCCCAACTACGGTCTGGAGTCGCTGGCCTACGACGTGCAGGCCCGCCGGTTCTATACCACCACCGAGCATCCCCTGCCCGGCGAGTCGTGGCTGCGCCTCTGTTCCTTCGGCGACGACCTCCGGCCCGGACGCCAATACATTTACCCTCCCGACGAGCCTGTCTCCCGGAAATACATCTACGGCGTGGCCGGACTTTGTGCCCCGGGCGATGGTCGTCTCTACGTGTTGGAGCGGCAAGTGCGCATACCACGGTTGAAGATAGGAGCCAAGACGGTGATACGGCTCTACGAGGTGCGCCCAGCCGAGAGCGACACCCTGCAGAAGCGGCTCGTCTGCGAGTTTACCACAAGGCTTAACCTGCTGAGCCGTCGCTTTGCCAACTTTGAGGGGCTTTGCAGTCCTTGTCCTGGCTGGCTGCTGCTCGTGGCCGACTCGCAAGACCAATATAAAGGCATTCTCCGTGACTGGTTCCGCTTGGTTGCGGTGACAAAAGAAACCAACTGAAATGAGAAAGACAATACTCTTATTGGTTGTGGCCTTCCCCCTGATGGCATGGCCACAGCAGGCTGAAAGGGACTCCGTGAAGTGCATGAGCTTGGGCGAGAGGCTGCTGAAACCCCTGAAATGGGTTGGCAAGAACTGGAGCGACTACGACCCGCGCTACTCGGTGCCTTCCTTCTATAACTGGGCGGCCCATTTGCAGAACACCACCACGCAGGAGTGGCTCACGATGGAGTCGCCCGAGGGCATGGACGTTAAGATGCGCTCGCAGATGAGCAACCGGCTGGGACCTTACTTTGGCTATAATTGGCTGTTTTATGGTGTCACCGTCGACCTGAAATACGGCCATTGGCTGAACGCCCGCGATGCCTTCGACAGCACGATGGTGGCCTGGGACCGCTTCCTCGACGAACACCCGACGGAGTGCATCGTGGCCATGATAGGCAGTGACGGGGGCGGCAAGTGGAACGACGAGCTGGCGAGGAACTATCGAAGCGTCATTGAGAAATATCCTCACCGGTTTGTCGAGGACTTCGATGCTTCTACGCGGATTGACGAGGTGCGCGGAAAGATTCTCGTCATCCGCCGTCAGGAGGACTGCCCCTTCGGCAAGCTGCTGAAGTTTGCCGACAATGCCGTCTTCGACTACGACTGCTTCCGTGTGGAGGACGTGTACAAGGAGCACAAGACATGGAAGAAGGTGAAGCTCGTGGAGCAGAACATACGCGAAGCCTACGAGAATGAGAATCCGAACAAGTGGTACATCACCTTCAACTCCATTGCCTGGTCGCCCCGCCGACACACGCCCTATAGCTATGCCTGGGGCGGGCGTGCCATCCGCAAGCCCATGAACAAGACGCTCCGCGAGTTTGTCGAACTGAAGGACTACGTGGACTTCGGCATCGTCTTCCTGGACTTCTACAACGACCACGGCGAACAGCCGCAGGTGGTCGAGACCATCATCAACTCTAATTTCAATCATCTTGATGACGAGTGACCTTGCTAAGGACAACATTGTCTTTAGGAAGAACCCCTTGTCTTACTCGACTTTCCCACTTTTTTTAACCACTAATTTCACGAATTTCACGAATTACCATGCGGACAATAAGTAGTAAACTGCATCGAAAAATTAGTAAAATTAGTGAAATTCGTGGCTAAAAAGAAAAATTGGGAAACTTCTGTCGTCTTATTAGAAGAGGTCGTCGAAGTCGAAGTCGTCATCGGCTGACTGCTGCTTGGCGGGTTCAGTTGGTTTCTCTCCAGGCAGGAAGTCCTCGTCGTCCTCCTCGGGTTGCGGGAGCGTCTCGGGAATCTGTAGCAGTTCCTCGTTGCTGATTTGCAGGGGCAGGAACGTGCGTTCGTAGAACTCGTCGTAGTCGCGATAGCTGTAGCGCGTGCCGATGAGTGCGAGGTTGTGTGGGCTGATGACGAATGAGCGGCACGACTTTACTACGCCCCGTATATGGTCGTCGGCATAGAGCTGGCGGGCATACTGCAGGGCCTCGTCGTAGCTGAGGAAACCGCTGACGGTCATGCGATGAAGACCCGGCACCTGCTCAATGCTGATGTCGAAGTTGCGCACTAAGAAGTTGGAGAAGTTGTAGCGGGCCATCTCAAACAGCAGCTGGTTCTCGTTTTCCACGGGTGTGCGGCTGGGCAACAGCGTGAGCGAGTCGGGCTGATAGGCCAGGATAAAGAGGAACTCGGTGTTGCGTTCGGCCGAAAGCGTGTCGGTATTGGTCGAGTCGTCGGCCAGCGTCAGGTCGCGCCTTGACCAGATGTCGTCCAGGTCGAACGTGCCGCCATAGAGCTGCCGTCCTTCCTGTACGCCCTTGATAATCATGCCGGCCATCTCCGATACCTCGCTCTGGGGGTACTTGCTCACCACCTCCTTCAGCTGTTCCACGCAACCCTTGGCATCGCCCTCGTTCAGCAGGCTCAGACCGTCGATGAAGATGAACTTCGGGCGGTTCTCGCCCAGGGGGAAACGCTCGGCCGAGATACGCACGTTGCTCGCCACCTCCTGATAGCGGCTTTGCTTGAAAGCCTCGTAGGTGGCAGCGTAGAGCGAGTCCTCGATGTGTTCGCCGAAGCGGGCGTTCTCCTCAAAGAAGGGGTCGCTCAGCAGGATGGTCCACTCGCTCTCCGGGTGGTCGGCCTGCAGACGGGCCAGGCAGTTGGCTGCCGTGGCGTGGTCGCCCATGCGCGAATATAACAGGAAGAGGTGATACCAGGCCAGGTCCATCTGCTCGTAGTCGGGATACTGGGTGGTGAGCCGTTGCAGTTGCTTTTCCGAAAGGTGCAGGTTGTCGAGCTTGTCCTTGAAGATGACGCCCGAGTTGTAGAGTCCGTCCATGATGATGACGTTGCTCTCCTGCACCTGCTCCTCGGTGAAGGGAATCTGAGCCAGGTAGTATTCGCGGTTGTGCGGGTCGTTGGCCAGCGTGTCGGTAGCTACGGAGTCGTTGGCCGAGACCTCCCCTACTGTCTCCAAGGGAGCTTCTATAGCCGTGCTGTCGTTGGGTAGTTCTGCCGTCTCTCCTTCAGGCGAAGAAAGTGAAGTGTCGGCATCCAGATTCACCACGGTCTGGTTCTGCCGCTGCCAGTTGTCCACGTTCTCGCGCTTGCCCCAGAGCTTCTGGAACTGCTGTTTTCCTTGGTTCACGGCCATCTGGTTGTAGAAGTACCACTGGCCGTCCTTCTGCTGTTGCGCTGTGTTGGTGGCTGCCGGGGTGCGCTGGTTGCGGTTGCCCGTGGCACCCTGGCGTTGCTGGGCCTTCTCCACCTCGGCCTCGCGAGCCTTGTCGCGCTCCTCCTTCTCCTTCTTCTTCAAGGCCTCGATTACGCGGTCGATGGCCTCGTTGCGCTCCTTCTCCGGCATCTTGGCCAGTGCCTGCAAAGAGTCTTGCAGATGGACGGCATCGGTGAAGGGCACCAGCTCGTCGAGCACCTTCGAGCGGCGCGACAGCTCCTCGTAGTCGGGACGGTCCTTGTCCAGCAGACCGATGGCCTCGCCATAGCATCGCTGGGCATCGTTATACTTCTCCATCTCCCAGTACAGGCCGCCGAGCCTGAGCAGCAGTACGCCCTTCTCAATGCCGCTGCGTGTGGCTTTCTCGTTGCCTTTCTCGTAGGCGGCAATGGCCTGCGCCGTGTCGTTGCGCATCAGGTAGATGTTGCCGATGGCGTAGTAGACCTGATCCAGGTAGTCCTTGTTCTTGTCGCTGGCAGCCATGCGCTTCAGTTTGCCAATCATCTTCTTCGAGTTGGCCTTGGCCATGACCTCTGTCTGGGCGATGCGCGCGTTGAACTCCATCTCGTAGGGCGGGTTCTGGGCGATGACCCGCCGGTAGGCTTTGTAGGCCAGGTCGCGGTGTCCCAGTTCGGTCTCCATCTGTCCGGTGAGATACCACAGACGCGCTTTCTGCGTCTTGCGGTGCTCGTGCTTGATGACTTTGCGCACGTAGGGCAGGGCCTGCCGGTAGTCCTTGGTCTTCACGTAGTAGTTGGCCATGGTCAGGTCCCAGTCGCTGCGAGCCTGGTAGTGTATGGAGTCGCGGTGCATGTTGCGGATGATGTCCTCGGCATCGTAGATCCAGTCCTGCTCCAAGTAGCTCTGGGTCAGCCAGGCACGTGCTAAGGAGTTCTGCAGGGGCTGGTTCTGGTAGAGTCGGCTCATGTAGTTGAAGGTGGCGGTGGCCTCGTCGAAGTCGCCCTTCATAAACTGCGACTTGCCCAGCAGCAGCCATGCTTTCCACAGGAAGGGGTTATACTCCAGGCGCGAGAGCCACTCCTTGTCCTTGGCGGTCTTGCGGCGGCTCTTGGTCCATTCGGGCTTTGCCTTGATGCTGTGCTGCTTGATGGTCTTCTCGCTCTTCTCCACGGCGCGTTCGAAATTGCCCTTGCCCAACTGCTGGCTCTGCTTGTTGCTCACGGTATTCACGGGCAGCATCTCGGTGAAGTTGTCCTTGTTGCCCTTCTCCTTCTCTAACGAACCGCTGATATAGGCCTGCTTGCCGTTGTAGTAAGTGTTGTAGCGGGCAGTGAACGACTGCCACCAGCGACTCTTGGCGGTGTTCTTCTGCGTGGAGCAAGCGGCCGTCATCAGGGCGATGACGGCAAGGAGAAGATATGTGATGCTTGTTCTGCGCATGAGTTCGATGGGCTTGATGTGGTTTGAGCCTTATTTAAGAAACGCGCTATACATGCTTTTTATTGTTTTCGCGCTTCTTTTTCTCGTCCATCAGGCAAGCAATCTTGCACGAACCGTCCTTCAGACTGCTGCAAGTAGAGCAGTCTTCACCCTGCACGATGGGTTCGTCCTTGCCACCGATGGACAGCAAGGCGGCCACTACGCCCAGCACGACGATGGAGCCGACGGCTATCAGGAGGAAGTTCATGACTTAGACGATTGAATGGAGAATCCTGCCAAGCGCAGGTCGTCCCAGAAGCCGGGGTACGACTTGCTCACCACCTTCGGGTGGTTGATGTCTATTGGCTGTTTCATGGCCACGGGGGCAAAGGCCAGTGCCATGCGGTGGTCTTCGTAGGTGTCGATGGCCGCGCTGGGCTCTGGGGCGCAACGCTCGCCATCCCACGACAGCTCGCATCCGTTGGCATCGTGGAGCACGTAGCCCAGCTTGCGCATTTCGGTCTTCAGGGCCTCGATGCGGTCGGTCTCTTTGATCTTCAGCGTGTGCAGGCCCTCGAAGCGGAACGGCACGCCCATCAGGCAGCAGCACACCACGAAGGTCTGTGCCAGGTCGGGCTGGCCGGTGAAGTCATACTCCAGCTTGGCCACCCGTCGCCCGTTCTTCCGGATGGTCACCGTGGTGGGCTTGCCCGGCTTCCTCGACTTGAAAATGGTACGCACGCCTAAGAGGCTGAAGATGTATCTCACCGACGAGTCGCCCTGCTTCGAGCCGTCCATCAGTCCTTCGAGCCTCACCTCCGCGTCGTCCTCATTGGCCAGGGCCACCATCTCATACCAGTAGCTGGCGGCACTCCAGTCGCTCTCTATATAATAAGAGGTGAGTCCGGCGTAGGGCCTGGGGGCCACGCTGATGGTGTCTACGGCACTCCAGTCGGCATCGGCACCGAACTCGCGCATCATGCAGAGGGTCAGGTCGATGTAGGGGCGCGACGTGATGTCGCCCAGCAGGTGCAGCTCCATGCCGCCCCTGAGCATGGGGGCGACGAGCAGCAGGGCCGAGATATACTGTGAACTGACGTTGCCTGGCACCTCGACATAGCCGCCGCTGAGTGCTTGTCCCTTGATGAGCAGGGGAGGGTAGCCCTCCTGGCCTGTGTACGTGATGTCGGCCCCTAAGCGGAGCAGGGCATCGACCAGCGGTTTGATGGGGCGGTGGCGCATGCGGTTAGTGCCCGTAAGTACGTGGGTGCCGTTCTCCGTGCAGCTCAGGAAGGCGGTCATGAAGCGCATGGCCGTGCCTGCTGCCTTGATGTCAATCACCTCGGGCATGTCCTTCATGGCGCGCAGGATGACGTCGGTGTCGTCGCAATTGCTGATATTCTCCAAGCTCACCCCACCATTCTGCAATGCCTGAATGATGAGCGCGCGATTAGAGATACTCTTCGATGCCGGCAGCTTGATGCTGGCGTCTATCCGAAGGGGTTTTTCAATATGATAGGTAATCATGTAGCTGTTGTCCTTTTAAAAAATCGGTGCAAAGGTACAACAAAATTTCTGAAAACGAAATTATGTTATATTGTTTTATTTATTTACTTGTCAATCTCGGCAATGTCAATGCCTAAACAGTCCGCAATGGCTTCTGAAGAAAGGTTTGCCTTGCGGAGCAATGCGATAGACTTACGCAACTGGGCATCCTTCTGCTCCAGCTGTGCATCCTTCTGTTCCAACTGTGCATCCTTCTGCTCCAGCTGCTCTTTCTGCTGGGCGATGGCATAGTCGCGCTGAAGAATCTCGGCATCACGGTTCTTGATTTCCATGAAAATCTCGTCCTCCAGGTTCATCTGACGACGGAACTCATCGTCGGCGGCAGCACCCGTAAGGCGCAGCAGTATGCGCTGCATCTCAGCATCATCGGGGTCGTAGAGCGAGTCATCGATGTTCAGCAGCTTGCTGTTGCCCTGATCCTGGCGCGACTGG
>ONMA01000069.1 GCA_900318815.1 uncultured Prevotellaceae bacterium | reverse complement strand
CGTGGCGGACAATGGTATCGGCATCGCAAAGGCCGACCAGCGGTATGTGTTTGACAAGTTCTATCGTAGCGAGTCGGCAAAGGACAAGGCCATCCCCGGCATCGGACTTGGACTAAGTTATGTAAAGTTGTTGGTGGAGGCACACGGTGGCAGCATCAGCCTTGACAGCACGGAGGGCGAGGGCACCACGTTTACAATCGTAATACCGCAGAGAGATGGAGAGGATTAGGATATTGCTCGTTGATGATGACCGTCAGAACTCTGAGTTTCTTCGGAAGTTCTTAGAGGTGGAGGGTTACGAAGTAACTTACGCAGAGAATGGCCGCAAAGGTTGGGAGGCATTCTCTGCCGCCAAGCCCGATTTGGTGTTGCTCGATGTCAATATGCCAGTGATGAATGGTTTTGAGTTGGCGAGGCTTATCCGTGAGCGTGACCTGGGCGTGCTTATCTTCTTTTTGACAGACCGGACGGAAAAGGCCGACCGTCTGAAAGGGTTCGACCTGAAAGGCAATGACTATATTCCAAAGCCGTTCTATCCCGAAGAACTGATTGCCAAGATCCGTGAGCGTTTCGAGCATCGCCAGGCTTCGTTACCATCGCGCATGACCATCGGCCAGACCATTTTCGACAGCAACCTCTCCACGATTGAATATGCCGGAACAGTGCAACACCTCTCTGCCCGCCAATCGGAGATCCTGGCAATTCTGGCCCAGCATATCGGTCAGACCGTAGAGCGTTCGTATCTGCTGGAACATGTCTGGGGAAACGATAGTTACGCCAACTCCCTCGCCCTCAACGTCCAGATAACCTATATCCGCAAGATGCTCGAACCCGACACCAGCATCTCCATCGTGTCACTCAAGAAGCGAGGGTATAGGTTGGAGGTGATAGAATCTACTTAAAGAAAGTGGTGCTATTTTTTCGCTTCGAACGTGATATCCTTGCGGATGGTGCTCAGGTAATTGGGCGTGACGCAGAGAAACGAGGCGAGGTCCTGCAAGGCAAGGTGATGCACGATGCCGGGACAACGACGTAGCAGCAATTCGTAGCGCTCGCGGGCTGTAGCGCGGTGAAGGTCGAGGTAGCAGGCGCGGTGCTGTCTGAGGATGAGTTCGCCGACGACACTGCGCAGTTTCATCGTCTCCATGTTCTGACAGTACATCTGCATCACTTGTTCGCCCGTGACACGGAGCATGCGGCTGGGCATCATCGCCTTAATCGTAGTCTGCGATGGACGACCGTCGAGGCAGTTGGGATAGTCGCCCGCAAACTCACCCTCGAACGAGAACCATGTGATGTGTTCCCTGTCGTCGCTGATGCCGTAAGTCACGTACTTGAAGCACCCCTCGGTGACGAAGCCGAACCATCGTGCGGGGTCGCCCTTGCGCTCCAGCTGGTCGCCCTTGCGGTAAGTCACCTCCTTGCCCTCGCGCTCGCAAAACTCGCGCAGCGCCTTGATGTCAATACTATTTTTTCCGAATTTCTGTTCCATCGTCAGTGGTTGTTTGGCTGCAAAGTTACTAAATTTCCCACAAAAGCGTTCATAGCAAGACAAAAAAAAGCTATCAGGGGTGAAAGTCTGAACAAATGTTCAGGGGTTTTGTAACATTTCGGGGGTTACATCTGATACACGCGGCTCATGCCGTCGGGTTCCATCGGGGCGATGGGTTGGCGAAGCAGGACAAGATAGAAGCGGGGAAAGGTCTTGACGGGGGTGATGGTGGCGTTGCCGTGCAGGGCGTAGCTGTTCGTGCGGGTGTCGATGACGATGGCCCCCTCCTGACCTCCCCCCATAGAGGAGGAAATTGCCTGTTCGCCACTGCCGAAGCTGTAGCTACCGTCGGCCCCGAGCTTGGCGAAAAGCGTGGGGATGTTCTTCGTGGCGGCGATGGAGAAGCTGGTGGAGCGGCTGCGGCTGTCGCGGAGCAGGGCGGTGCTGCTCACGTCGATGCCGCTGACCGACTGCGACGTGAGCGTGTTCTGCTTGCCTTCGCTGTGGCTGGCCGCGAGGCTCAGCGTGAAGTATTGCATGGGCAGTTGCCACTTCCAGTCACCCGATGTGTGCCACGTGTTCTGTTCGCCGATGATGCCCGACGAAGTGCGCACCGAGCGGTAGTCCACCTGCATCGGCTCCGTCAGCAGCGTCATCATGTCGCCAATCGAGGTCGTGTAGCCTGTGGAGAACGACAGTTTGCTGTTGGCCGAGAAGGTGTAGTTGATGCCCATCAAGGGATTGAGCACGGGCTTAGTGTGTTGGAACGTCGAGGGCAAGCAGAACGGTAATGATGACTTGCTTGTTCATTTCATTTTATCTGATAACCTTTCTTCCGTTCTTGATAAAGATGCCGCGCCGTGGTGCTTCTACCCGTCGGCCTTGGAGGTCGTAGGTCGGGACGGTCGGCGTGTCTGAGGCGACGGAATGGATGGCAGCGGTGCTTTGGGCGATTAGTTCGACCTTCGAGACGGTATAGACATCGCTTTCGGCGTAGATGAGCAGACGGTCGTGATACTGCTGCAGGTCGTTCACTCTGTCGAATTCCCTCATTGACTCCATCACTTGCGACTCATGCCACGAGCGTCCACCATCGGTGGAGCACATGATTTTAATGCATGCATTTTTCTGACCATTCCGCCCCAGGCATCCCACCATGTACACAGTGTCGGGATGCTCGTCGTCGAAGGCAGTGAAGTACCAGTAGGCCATGCGTGCC
>ONMA01000044.1 GCA_900318815.1 uncultured Prevotellaceae bacterium | reverse complement strand
AGGGCCAAGAGCAATAGCACCAATCAGAGCCAGCACACCACCTACGCTGTGTACAATAGCAGAACCGGCAAAGTCGTGGAACACATCACCAAAGGTGCTCATCATAAAGCTGTCGGCAGCATCGTTGCAGAGCCAGCCCCCACCCCATGTCCAGTGACCTTCGATGGGATAGATGAACAGCGAGATGACTGCACTATAAATAAGGTACATCGAGAACTTCGTGCGCTCAGCCATAGCACCACTGACGATGGTGGCAGAAGTGGCACAGAAGACGGTCTCAAAAATCAGAAAGCCCTCTACAGGCAGGTCGCCCGAATAGAAACTCAGGTTGCCCCAGTTGGGCATGCCGATAAAGCCACCCAGCGTGTCGCTGCCAAACATAAAGCCGAAGCCCAGGAAGAAGAACAACAGTGAGCCGAACATGAAGTCGACAAAGTTCTTCATCAGGATGTTTGCCGTGTTCTTACTACGTGTAAAACCAGCCTCACACAGCGCAAAACCAGGCTGCATCCAGAAAACCAACATGGCTGCCAATAGCATCCATACAGTATCGAGTGATAATCCAATTTCATTCATAATCTTATGTCGTTTAGTCGTTTAGTCGTTTAGTCGTTTTGTCGTTTAGTCGTTTTGTCGTTTAGTCGTTTAGGAAAGTTACTCTGGTTGTTGGTCATTCTGTTTCTCCAAAACGACCAAACGACCAATTTCCCAAACCACCAGTTATTTCTTGTCTCTCAAAACGGTGTCACCGTGTTCGCCAGTGCGGATGCTCCATGTGTCAATCACGTCGCTCACGAAGATACGACCGTCGCCGACCTCGCCCGTATGGGCTACTTCGAGAATCACTTTCACCGTTGGGTCTACGAACTGGTCACGGCACACGATGGTTAGTGCCACGCGCTCAATCACGTCTGTCGAGTACTGCACGCCACGGTAGATCCGCTCCTGTCGGCTCTGGCCGATACCGTGTACGTTGTGGTACTCAAACCAGTCGATGTCCGACGAGAGCAAGGCCTCCTTGACCTCCTCAAATTTCGTCTTGCGGATAATTGCTTCAATCCTTTTCATACGCTTTCTTCTTTTTACCTTAATTAATACTAAACCCTACTCACTTAGGGATAACACTTTGTTATTTTTATGGTGCAAAGTTACGGCGATTTGTTCAAATATGGCCAACAATTCTTTCGTTTTGTTTGTTAATTCTTTGTGTTGGTTGCACTTTGCGAAGAATAACAGCAGTTGGTCATCCTCTTTGCTAACACTTTGACCGGAAAACTTGCCGATTCGTTGCAATCTGTTAGATGTGTAGGATTTGTGTACGAACACATAAGGTTTCTCTCATAACAAAAATCCGCGAAAACGGATGCTTTCGCGGACTAATGGTGAAGGAGGGGATGGTTGACAGTTAACCTTTGCTCCATTTTTCGATGCGGTCGATGGCCTCGGCGGTCTTCTCGTGGCTGTTGAAGGCGGTGAAGCGCACGTAGCCCTCGCCGCTGGGACCGAAGCCTACGCCAGGGGTGCAGACCACGTTGGCACCGTAGAGCAGATTCTCGAAGAACTGCCAACTGCCCGAACCGTCGGGGGTACGCATCCAGATGTAAGGAGCGTTCTCGCCGCCATAGACCTCGTAGCCCAGGGCGCGCAGGCGCTCCAGCATCATGCGGGCGTTGTCCATGTAGTAGTCAATGGTCTGCTGAATCTGCGCCTTGCCCTCGGGGGTATAGATGGCCTCGGCGGCACGCTGGGAGATGTAGCTGGTGCCGTTGAACTTGGTACACTGGCGGCGCAGCCAGAGTTGGTTGAGCGGGATGCGCTCGCCCTCAAAGGTTGATACGCTGACCTCTTTCGGTACGACGGTGTAGCCGCAACGTATGCCCGTGAAGCCGGCGGTCTTCGAGAAGGAGTGGAACTCGACGGCACACTTGCGGGCACCACGAATCTCGTAGATGCTATGCGGTATGTCCTTGTCGCGGATATAGGCCTGATAGGCGGCATCGTAGAGGATAAGGGCATCGTTCTTCAAGGCATAGTTCACCCACTTGCGCAGTTCCTGCTTACTGATAACGGTGCCCGTGGGGTTGTTGGGGTAGCACAGGTAGATGACGTCGACGGGGCGACCTGTGGGCAGTGGCGGCACAAAACCGTTCTCGGCGGTACAGGGCATGTAGCGCACATTGGTCCAGCGTCCGTCGTGGAAGGTGCCGCAGCGGCCAATCATCACGTTCGAGTCGATATAGACGGGATAGATGGGGTCGGTGACACCGATGAAGTTGTCCCAGTGCAGCAGTTCCTGGAAGTTGCCCGTGTCGGACTTCGCGCCGTCGTTGATGAAAATCTCGTCGATGTCGAGGTGGATGCCGCGAGGCAGGAAGTCGTTCTTCAGAATGGCCTCACGCAGGAAGTCGTAGCCCTGCTCTGGGCCATAGCCTCGAAATCCCTCGGCTGTAGCCATCTCGTCGGCTGCCTTGTGCATCGCCTCGATGACGGCGGGGGCTAATGGTTGCGTCACGTCGCCAATGCCCAGCGAGATGACGTTGGCCTTGGGGTGCATCACCTTGAAGGCATTGACCTTCTTGGCAATGTCGGCGAACAGGTAGTTCTGCTGCAGGTTCAGGAAGTGAATGTTTACTAATGCCATATTTCTTGGGGGGTTAGTGTTCTTGTTGTTTGGTGGTTTGGTGGTTTGGGGATGTTACCTTCGTCGCTATCTTTCCTAAACGACTAAACGACCAATCCCCTAATCTCCTAATTCTATCTCGCCGTCGAAGATGAACTCGGCGGGGCCCGTCATATAGACATGGTTATTGCTCTCGCGCCATTCGATAGTGAGCGTGCCGCCATCCATCACGATTTGCGACGTGCGACCGCCGCGTCCGGTCAATGCCGCCGCGACGGCAGTGGCACAAGCACCTGTGCCACAGGCCTGTGTAATGCCGCTGCCACGCTCCCAGACGCGAACACGAAAAGCTCCCCCTACGGCCCCCGAGGGGGCTTCATTAGTTTTGAGTGCAGGAACTATAGTGTCCCCCTTGGGGGACGAAAGGGGGGCTACAAACTCGATGTTGCAACGCTGCGGGAAGGAAGAGTGATGTTCCAGCAGGGGTCCCGTCTCACCTACCTGATCTACGTCGTCTGTAAAAATCACGTAGTGAGGATTACCCATTGAGACAAATGTTCCCCTTCCCAGGCCACCCTTGTTGATGAAGAGACTATCGTCTTCCAGCGCAGGTTTACCCATATCGACGGTAACACTCTTTACGATGCCGTCGGCTACGTGCAGAAGCAACCTCTTAATGCCTGACAACGTGAGCAGGCGTATCTCCTCCTTGTCGCTCAGCCCCCGTTCATAGAGGTACTTGCCGATGCAACGGCTGGCGTTGCCGCACATCTTGGCCTCGCTGCCGTCGGCATTGAAGATGCGCATGGAGAAGTCGGCCTCGGGGATGGGGCTGCGGTCAATGAGTACCAGACCGTCGGAGCCGATACCTTTGTGACGGTCGCTCCAGGCGATAGCTGCCGCCTGCGGGTCGGGTATATCGTGGAGCATGGCATTGACGTAGATATAGTCGTTGCCACAGCCGTGCATCTTGGTGAAGTGAATCTTGCTCATGTTATTTCAGATAGGTGTTTACTTTCTGTGCCGTCTCACGACCACTGGCCATTGCACGGACAACGAGCGAGGCACCGTTGGCAGCATCGCCACAGACGAAGACGTTTTCCGGGAGCTGTGGATGTTCGGGCTTGAGGAAGCCCATTGCCAGCAGTACGAGTTCGGCCTTGATGATTTCGGGTTGCCCCTTCTCCACCATGATAGGTCGGCCGCCTTGTGGGTTCTTCTGCCAGTCTATTTCCTGCACCCTGACACCTGTCAGACGACCGTTCTCGCCCAGGAACTCGAGGGTGTTGATGTTCCAGCGGCGGGTGCAGCCCTCCTCGTGGCTGCTCGTCGTCTTGAGGGTGCGGGGCCAGTTAGGCCATGGGTTCTGCGGGTCTTCAGGACCCTCGACGGGGCGGGGCATAATCTCAATCTGGGTGACGCTCTTGCAGCCTTGGCGATGGGCTGTGCCGATGCAGTCGCTGCCTGTGTCGCCGCCGCCAATGACGAGCACGTTCTTGTTCTTGGCGGTGATGCGCTCGTCGTCGCTGAACACCTGGCCAGCGAGAACTCGGTTCTGCTGGGAGAGGAGCTCGAGGGCGAAATGTACGCCCTTCAGTTCGCGGCCGGGAATCTTCAGGTCGCGGGCGGTGGGGGTGCCGGTAGCGAGGACGACGGCATCGTATTGTTGTGAAAGCTGCTGTGACACAGCAGCATACTCAACGGCTACGCTGTACCTGAACTCTATGCCCTCCTGTTCAAGCAGGGTGATGCGGCGGTCGATGATGGCCTTGTTGAGCTTGAAGTTGGGGATTCCATAGCGCAGGAGTCCTCCGACGGCCTCGTTCTTCTCGAAGACCGTCACGTTGTAGCCCATTAGGTTGAGGTCGTTGGCAGCTGCGAGTCCGGCGGGGCCTGCACCAATTACTGCCACCTTCTTGCCATTGCGCTTGATGTCGGTGCGGGGCTGTATGTAGCCCTCACGGAAAGCGGCCTCAATGATGGCGGCCTCGTCCTCGCGGTTCGTCGTCGGCTCGTGGTTGAAGCGGTTCAGCACGCAGGCCTTCTCGCAAAGGGCAGGGCAGATGCGGCCAGTAAATTCGGGGAAAGGATTGGTACTGCTCAAGAGGCGGTAGGCCAGTTCCCAGTCGCCTTTGTACAGGGCGTCGTTCCATTCGGGGGCCTTGTTGCCGAGGGGACAGGCCCAGTGGCAGAAGGGCACGCCGCAGTCCATACAGCGGCTGGCCTGTTCGCGGCGTTGGTGCGTGTTGAGAGTCTGCTCCACTTCGCCAAAGTCGTGGATGCGGTCGTGGATGGGGCGGTAGCCGGCCTCCTGACGGTGTATCTCTAAGAATGCTTTCGGGTTTCCCATATCTGTGAAATTAATTGTCTTTAGAGCCAATGAGGGTAATATCTGTTAATAATCTCTTTGGATGTCGGCGATTTTCTCATGCAGGCGTGCCATCTTCTCCTCCTCGAGCACGCGCTTGTACTCGATGGGCACCACCTGGATGAAGTCCTCGATGTAGCGCTGCCAGTCGTCGAGCATCCGTCCGGCCAGTGCCGAGCCTGTGTGCAGATAGTGCTGGCGGATGAGCTCCAGCAGTTCCTTGCGCGAAACGCTGTCCTCGACCAGCGAGAGTTCCACCATATCCATGTTGCAGAAGTAGTCGAAGGTGTGGTCGGGGTCGTAGACGTAGGCGATACCTCCACTCATGCCGGCGGCGAAGTTGCGTCCTGTCTTGCCGAGCACTACCACGCGCCCGCCAGTCATGTATTCGCAGCAATGGTCGCCTGCGCCCTCGATGACGGCGATGGCTCCCGAGTTGCGCACGCCGAAGCGCTCGCCCACCTTGCCGTTGACGTAGAGTTCGCCGCTCGTGGCTCCGTAGAGGCCCGTGTTGCCGGCGATGATGTTCTCCTCGGCGCGGAAGGTCTCGCTGCGACGGGCGGGAGGCAGAATGCTGATGCGGCCTCCACTGAGGCCCTTGCCGAAGTAGTCGTTGCACTCGCCCTCGAGTCGGATGTCGAGGCCCTTCACGGCAAAGGCTCCGAAGCTCTGGCCCGCCGAGCCCTTGAACTTAATCTTAATCGTACCGTCGGGCAAGCCCTGTTCGCCGTATTTCCTGGCGATGACGCCCGAGAGCATGGTGCAGGCGGCACGGTCGGTATTCTTGATGGCGTAGTCGAGCGTCACCTCCTCGCTGTCTTTGATGGCCTTTTCGGCAGCCTTGATAATCTCCTCGTCCTTCACGCCGCTTACCTTCGTATAGGCACCACGATCCCAGTAAAGTGCCTTCTCGCTTTCCGGCTTGTGCAACAGCCGCCCGAAGTCGATGGTCTTCCACTTCTCCTCTGTGGCGTAGTCGTGAGCGGCGGTTCTCCCGCCGGGCTCCTTCACCTCAATCAGCTCCGTATGCCCGATAATCTCCTTCAACGAGTGAACGCCGATTTCAGCCAGATATTCGCGTACCTGCTCAGCCAGGAACGTGAAGAAGTTCACCACGTATTCGGCCTTGCCCTCGAAGTGCTTGCGCAGCTCCGGGTTCTGGGTGGCTACGCCCATCGGACAGGTATTTGTGTTGCATTTCCTCATCATCACGCATCCCAGCACGATGAGCGGCAGCGTACCAAACGAGAACTCGTCGGCACCGAGCATGGCCATGATGATGACGTCCTTGGCCGTCTTCAGCTGGCCGTCGGTCTGTAGGCGCACTTGGTTTCTCAATCCATTACGCACGAGCGTCTGCTGGGTTTCGGCCAGTCCGATTTCAGGGCTGATGCCAGCAAAACGCATGCTCGAAGCAGGCGACGCTCCTGTACCGCCTTCGGAGCCTGAGATGACGATGAGGTCGGCCTTTGCCTTGGCCACGCCAGCGGCAATCGTTCCTACGCCGCTCTCGGCTACGAGCTTCACGCTGACGGCAGCCGTCGGGTTGATGTTCTTGAGGTCGAAGATGAGCTGCGCCAGGTCCTCGATGCTGTAGATGTCGTGGTGAGGTGGCGGCGAAATGAGCGAGATGCCAGGAATAGCGTTACGTGTCTTGGCGATAATCTCGTTCACCTTGAAGCCGGGCAGCTGGCCGCCCTCGCCGGGCTTCGCACCCTGGGCCACCTTAATCTGTATCTCTTCTGCGTTCACCAGGTATTCGGCGGTCACGCCAAAACGACCCGATGCAATCTGCTTGGTCTTACTTGAGAGGCTCACGCCATCCACCTCCGTGTGGTAGCGGGCGTTATCCTCGCCACCCTCACCGGTGTTCGAGCGCGTTCCCAGTTTGTTCATAGCTAAGGCTAATGCCTCATGGGCCTCGATGCTTAGGGCACCGAACGACATAGCACCCGTCACGAAGTGCTTTACGATGCTCTCCACAGGCTCCACCTCGTCGAGACTCACTCCCTGCCCCTCTTTACCAGAGAGGGAAGTAGATACCTTCTTGAACGAGAGGAAATCGCGCAGGAAGATGGGACTATCCTTTTCGTCCACCGTCTTCGCCCATTCCTTGAACTTCTCATACGAGCCTTGACGGCAGGCCAACTGCAACTTGGCAATGGTCTCAGGGTTCCAGGCGTGCTTGATGCCGTCCTTGCGCCACGAGAACTGTCCGTTGTTTGGTAAAAGCCCGTCCGCTCTCCCCTCCCTTGTAGGGGTGGGGTCAGTTTCTTTCTTCGCGTCGGAGTTGGAGTCACAGACCCCACCCCCGGCCCCTCCCCTTGAAGGGAGGGGAGAACCCGCTTGGTGCAGCCTTATCGCATCGCGAGCAATCTCCTTCAGGCCTATACCGCCGATGGTACTCACCTCCGTCCCGAAGTACTGGCGCAGCAAGTCTTCGCTCAGTCCGATGCTCTCAAAGATCTTAGCCCCACGATAGCTGCGAATGGTCGATATACCCATCTTACTCATAATCTTCTTCAGACCTTTATCCACCGCTTTGATGTAGTGGGTTTCGGCAGTAGCGTATTCCTCCTGAATCTTCCCCCGCTTCACGAGGTCATCGAGCACGGCAAACGTCATGTACGGACACAGCGCGCTGGCACCGTAGCCCAGCAGCAGGGCGGCGTGCATCACTTCGCGAATCTCGCCGCTCTCCACAATCAGGGCCGTCTGTACGCGCTTACCCACGCTGATCAGATAGTGGTGAACAGCCGAGACCGCCAGCAACGAGGGAATGTAGAACCACGGCTCAGCCGAAGCCCCCCCTACGGCCCCCGAGGGGGCTTCTATAGTTTTGTCGGTGAGGATGATGTAGTTCACGCCTTCATCCACACATGCTTCTGCTTCTTTGCATAGATTGTCAAGAGCTTCCCGCAAGGCTTCTCCGGCCTTGTCTATAGTAGCCCCCTCGGGGGCAGAAGGGGGGGCTTTGCGGGTCACTGTCATCGGCAGCTTTTTCGTCTTGAATCCCTTATAGCGGATGTTACAAAGTATATCAAGTTGTGTGTTGGTCAGTACGGGCTGCGGCAGGCGCACCATCTTACAGTTCGAGGCATCGGGCGTCAGGATGTTGGTTCCTACGGCACCAATGTATTCCGTCAGGCTCATCACGAGTTCCTCGCGGATGGGGTCGATGGCGGGGTTCGTCACCTGTGCAAACTGCTGGCGGAAGTAGTTGAACAGCACCTGCGGACGGTCGCTGATGACGGCCAGCGGGGTGTCGTTACCCATTGCAGCGACAGGTTCCTGTCTGGCGGTGGCCATGGGGATGATGGTCTTTTCAATATCCTCCTGACCGAAACCGAAGGTCATCAACTTGCTTTGCAAATTACTCACGCCGTTATCCACCTTACGACCGCTCTTCAGTTTCTCCAACTGCACGCGGTTCTCGTTCAGCCACTCGCGGTAAGGATGGGCCTTGGCCAACTGCTCCTTAATCTCGCCGTCGTAGTAAATCTTTCCTTCCTGCGTGTCAATCAGCAGAATCTTACCTGGCTCCAGTCGACCTTTCGATAACACGTCGCCTGGCTCAAAGTCCATGACACCCACCTCAGAGGCTACCACCATCATACCTTGCTTGGTGATGGTGTAGCGGCTGGGACGCAGACCGTTGCGGTCGAGCATTCCGCCTGCATAGCGTCCATCGCTGAACAGCAGCGCGGCAGGCCCGTCCCACGGCTCCATCAGGATAGAATGGTATTCATAGAATGCCTTCAGATCCTCGCTAATCGGGTTCTTGTCGTTGAAACTCTCGGGCACCAGAATGGCCATTGCCTGTGGTAGCGAGAGTCCGCTCATCATCAGGAACTCGAAAACGTTGTCGAGCGAGGCCGAGTCGCTCATGCCCTCCTGCACGATGGGGCGCAGATCCTTAATGTCGCCCAATGCCTCGCTGCTAAGCACACTTTCGCGAGCCTTCATCCATCCACGGTTGCCGCGGATGGTATTGATCTCGCCGTTGTGGGCTAACAAGCGGAAGGGCTGGGCCAATGACCACGTGGGAAATGTGTTTGTGCTAAATCGTGAATGCACCAGCGCCAGTCCGCTCGTAAAATAGGGGTTCGACAGGTCAGGGTAGTACCGCCTGAGCTGGCCGCTCGTCAGCATACCCTTATAGATGATATTCTTGCTCGAAAGCGAGCAGATGTAAAAATCCTTGAATCGGTCGCGCTCGGCGGTTTCCCCGCCGCAGCCCGCAGCCACCCTGTTCTCTATCCTTTTCCTTATTTTATATAATGTACGCTCGAATACGTGTACATTTTCTTCCGATACACCCGTCACGAAAATCTGCTTGATTTCCGGCTCCACCTCGCGGGCCGCTACACCCAGCACCTCTGAGTTGGTGGGCACCGTGCGCACGTGCATCAGCTCCAGCCCCTCACGTTCTGTCTCCTCTATCATCACGCTCAGGATTTGTTCCTGTGCTTTCGCGTCGCGAGGCAGAAACACGATTCCCGTGCCGTATCGTCCTTTTTCTGGCACGGGGATGCCCTGCAATAGTATAAACTCGTGGGGAATCTGCACCATAATACCGGCACCGTCGCCTGTCTTGTCTCTGGTCTCGGCACCTCGATGCTCCATGTTCTCCAGTACCTTCAGCGCGTCGTCCACCAGCTCGTGGTTCTTTCCTCCGTGAATGTGTACCACCATGCCCACGCCGCAAGCGTCGTGTTCATAGTCTGGCTGATAGAGTCCTTGACGGTTGCTCCGTACTCTCTGTTCGCTTTTTGCTAAGTTGCAATTTGTCATATTATCCTTACTTTTGCTTACATTCTGTTTATTTTCGGCTGCAAAAGTAATCCAAATTGTCGGAAAATCAAAATGTGTGCTTTCTTTTTTTGTCTTTATTTCTTCTTTAACTTACTTTTTGTTCAGAAAAAGCCCCGTTTCCTTTCTTTTTGAAACTAATCATGCTAAAAGAGAGCATCAATCTTTACAAAATGTTATTTCGGCGTGTTTTTAACACTCAAAATGAAAGCAGATTCTTGGTGGTGGTAACGAAATGTGTTACCTTTGTCGGCGATTTCTGACATAGTGTAATGTTTTTTATTAATTGTTTATTAAAAAAGTATTATTATGGTTATGAAGGTAAAAAGACGTTGGATAATCCTGATGACGGCGATGACTTTGATTGCCGTGGCAGGTCTGGCGGTGGGCGAACCGTCGTTCGAGTGTGATTGGTCGGTGATTTCTGCGGCAGATGTGGCGTGGATAATCACCGCCACTATTTTTGTGCTGATGATGACGCCTGGTTTGTCGTTCTTCTATGGCGGCATGGTGGGAGCGAAGAATGTCATCTCAACCATGTTGCAGTCGTTCATTGCCATGGGCCTTATATCGGTGCTCTGGGTGGTGGTAGGCTTCTCCCTGTGCTTTGGCGACGACATAGGCGGAGTGATTGGCAATCCGCTCACGTTCCTGATGTTTCATGGCGTAGGCGGCGAGGTCTATACGACTCCTGCAGGCAACGTCCTGGGAGGCGCGACCATCCCGTTGGCACTCTTTGCCCTGTTCCAGATGAAGTTTGCCATCATCACGCCGTCGCTCATCACGGGCTCGTTTGCCGAGCGTGTCAGGTTTTCGGCCTATATGTTTTTCATGATGTTCTTCTTCATCGTCATCTATTGTCCGTTGGCCCATATCACGTGGCATCCCGAGGGACTGTTCATGAAATGGGGTGTGGTCGACTTTGCGGGCGGTATCGTGGTGCATGCTTCCAGCGGTGTGGCTGCTTTGGCCGGTGCCATCTACTTAGGCCGTCGTAAGGCTGAGACGCGCAAGAGCGAACCCGCCAATATTCCCTTCGTGCTGCTCGGCGCGGCCATGCTGTGGTTAGGCTGGTTCGGGTTCAACGCCGGTTCGTCGCTTCATGCCGACGGCGTAGCCGTCAAGGCATTCCTGAACACAAACACGGCTTCGGCCACGGCCATGATGACGTGGATTTTCTTCGACTGCCTGCGTGGTCGCAAACCGTCGGCCATGGGTGCCGCTGTGGGTTGCGTGGTCGGTCTGGTAGCCATTACGCCGTCGGCAGGCTATGTCACCGTAGGCCAGAGCATCTTCATCGCGTTTGTCATCACGCTCATCTGCAATGTCGCCGTGTATTGGCGTTCGCGCACCAGTATTGACGATGCACTCGACGTGTTTCCCACGCATGGAACGGGCGGTATCTTCGGCACGGTGCTCACGGGTATCTTCATCCAGGAGGGTCTCATTGCCGGCACGTGGGAGGGATTCGTTGTCTTCCTTTACCACCTGCTCGCCATCGTCATCGTGTTTGTCTATACCTTTGCCATGAGTTGGATAGGATATAAGCTCATCGACCACCTCATTCCCATGCGAGTGTCGGCCTACAGCGAAAAGGTGGGACTCGACTTCTCGCAGCACGACGAACACTATGGGCTGGCCCACATCGGTGAAAGGGAACTGGCTGAGTATGAGGAGCATCTGAGGGAGAAAATAAAGAGTGAAAAGTAAAAAACTGAATATGAATACGAAGTACATCTTTGTTACGGGCGGCGTGGTTTCCTCGTTGGGCAAGGGAATCATCTCCGCCAGCATAGGCAAGTTGCTGCAGGCACGCGGCTACAAAGTGACCATCCAGAAGTTCGACCCCTACATCAACATCGACCCAGGCACGCTGAATCCATACGAGCACGGCGAATGCTATGTGACCGTAGACGGCATGGAGACCGACCTGGACCTGGGACACTATGAGCGGTTTACGGGCATACACACCACACGAAACAACTCTATAACGACAGGGCGCATCTACAAGACCGTCATCGACCGTGAACGTCACGGCGACTACTTAGGTAAGACGATTCAGGTAGTACCCCACATCACGGATGAGATCAAACGACGGATGCTGCGAAGACCCACCCCCCAACCCCTCCCTGCGAAGGAGGGGAGTGGTTACCTTGGAGGCGGAGTCACTGCGGAAGGACTATCTACTCCCCTCCCTCGCAGGGAGGGGCAAGGGGGAGAGTCTTTTGACTTTGTCATCACCGAGGTGGGCGGCACGATTGGCGACATCGAGAGCGCGCCGTTCATGGAGGCCATCCGACAGTTGCGGTGGGAGTTGGGGCGCGATGCCGTATGCGTACATCTGACATACGTGCCCTACCTGAAAGCCGCCGACGAGCTGAAGACCAAGCCCACCCAGCACAGCGTGAAAGAGCTGCAAGGCATGGGAATACAGCCCGACATCCTCGTACTCCGGACCGAACGTCACCTCAGCGATGCTATTCGCCTGAAGGTGGCGTCGTTCTGTAATGTCGACTTGGAGTGCGTGGTGCAGAGCGAAGACCTGCCCAGCATCTACGACGTGCCCGTGAACATGCAGCACCAAGGACTCGATGCCGCCATCATGCGTAAGATAGGAATCCCCGTAGGCGAAACGCCAGCCATGAAACCTTGGCACGACTTCCTCGACAAACAGCGCAAGGCCACCAAGGAGGTAGACATCGCGCTGGTGGGAAAATACGACCTGCAGGATGCTTACAAGAGTATTCGTGAGAGCCTGAACCTGGCTGGTATATATAATGATGTAAAGGCCAGGCTGCACTTCGTGAACAGCGAGGAGCTGTCGGCAGAGAACGTTGCCACCCGACTGGCGGACATGGCGGGCATCGTGGTTTGTCCGGGCTTCGGCAGCCGGGGCATTGAGGGGAAAATTCTGGCAGCGGCGTATGGCCGGACGCATGATGTGCCCACCTTCGGCATCTGTCTGGGCATGCAGATGATGGTAATTGAGTTCGCCCGTAATGTGCTGGGCTATCACGACGCCAACAGCGCGGAGATGAATCCCGGCACGCCGCATAATGTCATCGACATGATGGAGGAACAGAAGTCCATCACCCAGATGGGCGGCACGATGCGGTTAGGTGCCTTCGAGTGTGAGGTATTGAAAGGTAGCAAAACTTTTGAGGCATACTCGCAGTCAGAACTGTCTACTCCCCTCGCTTGTAGAGAGGGGCTGGGGGAGAGTCTTCTGATTAGTGAGCGTCATCGCCATCGCTACGAGTTCAACAACCAGTATCAGGAGGAATTCGAGGCCGCAGGTATGAAGTGCGTAGGCATCAACCCTACGGCTAATCTCGTGGAAATCGTAGAGATACCCGACAGGCGCTGGTACGTCGGCACGCAGTTCCATCCCGAATATTCCTCTACGGTACTGCACCCGCATCCGCTCTTCATGAGCTTCATCATGGCTTGTATAAAAACAACGGATTGCACGGATTGTACGGATTCTAAGTGCAGAAAAAATCCGTAAAATCCGTATAATCCGTTGTTAAAAAGAATATATGTATGGAAGAGTTGAAGCATGAGTGTGGAGTGGCGATGATTCGCCTGTTGAAGCCGTTGGACTACTACGAGAAGAAGTATGGTACGTGGGCTTACGGTTTCAACAAGCTCTATCTGATGATGGAGAAGCAGCACAACCGCGGACAAGAAGGTGCTGGCATCGCCTCCGTCAATCTGACGAACGAAGCCGGCACGGAATATATGTTTCGTGAGAAAGCCGAGGGAAAGGACGCTATCACGGAGGTTTTCAGTCGCGTGACGGAAGAGATGAAGGGCGAACTACTGATGGGCCACCTACGCTATTCTACGACTGGCAAGAGCGGACTGACGTTCGTACATCCTTTCCTGCGTCGTAACAACTGGCGGGCGAAGAACCTCTGCCTGTGCGGCAACTTCAACATGACGAATATCGACGAGGTCTTCCGCTTCTTGACCCAGCAGGGACAAAGTCCGCGTATCTATGGCGACTCATATATCACGCTCGAACTGATGGGCCATCGTCTCGACCGCGAGGTGGAACGACTCTTTCAGGAAGCCAAGGAACATGGATTGCAGGGAACCGACATCACGGACTATATCGACAACCACGTGGAGATGGCCAATGTGCTGAAGAAGACGATGGAGCACTACGACGGCGGTTACGTGATGTGCGGACTGACGGGCTCTGGCGAGATGTTCAGCGTGCGCGACCCTTGGGGCATCCGTCCTGCCTTCTGGTATCAGGACGATGAAATCATCGCGTTGGCCAGCGAGCGTCCCGTGCTACAGACCACCTTCGACCTGCAAGTCGAGGACATCCGCGAGTTACAGCCAGGTCAGGCACTTATCGTCCGTAAAAACGGCGAGAGCAAACTGGAGCAGATTATGCCTGCACAGCAGTTGAGTGCCTGTTCGTTCGAGCGCATCTACTTCAGTCGTGGCTCCGACCGTGACATCTACCTGGAGCGCAAGCGTTTAGGCGAACAGCTCACGCCCGCCATCCTCAAAGCCATCGATGGCGATGTGGACAATACCGTTTTCTCCTATATCCCCAATACTGCCGAAGTTGCCTACTACGGTATGACCGACGGCTTCCGTCAGCAGGGCTTCAATGTACGCACGGAGAAGGTGGTTTGGAAGGACATCAAGATGCGCACATTTATTGCCGTCAACAGCGAGCGCAACGACTTGGCTGCCCACGTTTATGACATCAGCTACGGCTCGTTGCGACCCTACGAGGACAATCTCGTTATTATCGACGACTCAATCGTTCGCGGCACGACATTAAGAGAGAGTATCTTCAAGATACTCGACCGCCTGCACCCCAAAAAGATTGTCATGGTCAGTAGTTCGCCGCAGATTCGCTATCCCGACTACTACGGCATCGACATGGCGCGTCTGGAGGAGTTTTGTGCCTTCCGTGCCACGATGGCTCTTATCGAGGAGCGTGGCATACAGCAATTGGTGAACGACACGTATCTCGCTTGCCAGCAAGAGCTGGCAAAGCCCAAGGAGGAGATGCGAAACTGCGTGCGTGCCGTCTATGAGCCTTTCACCGTCGGCGAGATTAACCAGAAGATTGTCGAGATGTTGCGCCCTGCCGATATGCAGACACCCATCGAACTGGTGTTCCAGAGCATCGAGGGATTGCGCGAGGCATGCCCCGATCATCCGGGCGACTGGTACTTTACGGGCCGCTATCCCACACCAGGCGGCAACAAACTGGTGAATCAAGCCTTCGTGAATTATGTTGAGCAGCAATTAAAGAGATAATATATCAATGAGACAAGCAAGATTAATCCTTGAAGATGGTACGACGTTCTGTGGCTGGTCGTTCGGATATGACGCTCCCACGGCGGGCGAGGTGGTGTTTAACACCGCCATGACGGGCTATCCTGAGAGCCTGACAGACCCCAGTTATGCGGGGCAGATACTTGTGACCACATTTCCGCTGATAGGCAACTACGGCGTGCCAAGCCTCACCCCCAACCCCTCCCGCAGAGGGGAGGGGAGTATATACCTCCAGCGCGGAGAAACAGTGGAAAAACCATCGAAAGTGGTAACCACTCCCCTCCCCCTCGTGGGAGGGGACGGGGGTGGGGCTGTCCTTCCCGTTTTAGAGAGCGACCGCATCCATGCCAAAGCTCTCGTCGTGGCCGACTATAGCGAGACGTATTCGCATTGGAACGCAAAAGAGTCGTTGGCTTCGTGGCTAAAGCGTGAGAAGGTGCCAGGCATCACGGGCATCGACACCCGTCGCCTGACAAAGGTGCTCCGTGAGCATGGCGTGATGATGGGAAGGATAAGCCTCACCCCCAACCCCTCTCCAATAGGCGAGGAGAATGATTACAAAGAATACGGTAGCGTGAATTGGGTAGAGCAAGTGAGCTGTAAGGAGGTGATTACCTATCAGCCAGATTCTTCACTCTTCACTCTTCACTCTTCACTCCCTCGCGTGGTGCTCGTCGATTGCGGAGTCAAGGCCAACATCATCCGTTGTCTCGTCAGGCGTGGCATAGAGGTAGTGCGTGTGCCCTGGGACTATGACTTCAATCAGTTGGAGTTCGACGGGCTGTTCCTGGCTAATGGTCCCGGCGACCCGGACCGGTGCGAGGCTACGGTAGCCCATATTCGTGAGTTCCTTCATAGTGAAAAGGTGCGCCCCTGCATGGGTATCTGCCTCGGCAATCAGCTGTTGGCAAAGGCCGCTGGTGCGAAGACCTACAAACTGAAATACGGTCATCGCTCTCATAACCAGCCCGTGCGGAAAGTTGGCACCACCCAATGCTTCATCACCTCGCAGAACCACGGCTATGCGGTCGATGACTCGACCTTGCCTGAGGACTGGGAGCCGCTGTTCGTCAACATGAACGACGGCTCGAACGAGGGCATTCGCCACAAGACGAGGCCCTGGATGTCGGCACAGTTCCATCCCGAGGCCTGTTCAGGACCCGTCGACACGGAATTTCTCTTCGACGAGTTCGTAAGAAGCCTCACCCCCGACCCCTCCCGCGTGGGGGAGGGGAGTAGATACTCTCAAACCGGAGGTGAAATGGAAAAAGTAACCACTCCCCTCCCCCTCGCAGGAGGGGTCGGGGGTGGGGCTAAGGTACTCATTCTTGGCTCCGGTGCCCTGAAGATTGGGCAGGCGGGTGAGTTCGACTATAGTGGTGCGCAGGCCCTGAAGGCGTTGAAGGAGGAGGGCATCCATTCGGTACTCATCAATCCTAACATCGCCACGGTGCAGACCTCGAAGGACGTGGCCGATACCGTTTATTTCCAGCCCGTCACGCCTGAGTTCGTGGAGCGCATCATCGAGAAGGAACGCCCCGACGGCATCCTGCTCTCGTTTGGCGGACAGACGGCGCTGAACTGCGGCGTCAAGCTCTATGAGAAGGGGGTCTTGGAGAAATACGGCGTCAAGGTCTTGGGTACGCCAGTGCAGGCCATCATCGACACCGAAGACCGCGACCTCTTCGTGAAGCGCCTCGACAAGATTGGCGTGAAGACCATCAAGAGCCATGCCTGTTCTACTGTCGAAGAGGTGCAGAAAGCGGCGCATGAACTGGGATTTCCTGTGATATTAAGAGCCGCATACGCCCTTGGTGGATTAGGCTCTGGTTTCTGCGATAACGAGGAAGAATTGTTGGCACAGGCCGAGGAAGCCTTCTCGTTCTCGCCACAGGTGTTGGTCGAGAAGTCGTTGAAGGGCTGGAAGGAGATTGAGTATGAGGTGGTGCGCGACCGTTTCGACAACTGCATTACCGTCTGCAACATGGAGAATCTCGACCCGCTGGGCATCCATACCGGCGAGTCAATCGTCGTGGCGCCGAGCCAGACGCTCACCAACTCCGAGTATCACAAGCTGCGTGCCCTGGCCATCAGGATTATCCGCCACATAGGCATCGTGGGCGAGTGCAACGTGCAGTATGCCCTCGACCCGCAGTCGGAAGACTACCGCGTCATCGAGGTCAATGCCCGCCTGTCGCGTTCGTCGGCCCTGGCATCGAAGGCCACGGGCTATCCGCTGGCCTTCGTCGCCGCCAAGCTCGGGCTGGGCTACGGGCTCTTTGAGTTGAAGAACTCCGTCACCAGAACCACCAGCGCCTTCTTCGAACCTGCCCTCGACTATGTGGTTGTCAAGATTCCCCGCTGGGATCTCACCAAGTTCCATGGCGTGAAGCGGCAGCTCGGCTCGTCGATGAAGAGCGTGGGCGAGGTGATGGCCGTCGGTCGCACCTTCGAGGAGGCTTTGCAAAAGGGACTCCGCATGATAGGGCAGGGCATGCACGGCTTCGTGGAGAACCACGAGATAAAGATTCCCGATATTGAGAAATCCCTCCATGAGCCAACGGATATGCGCATCTTCGTGGTGTCGAAGGCACTGGAGATGGGCTATACTGTTGAGCAGATTCATCAGTTGACGATGATCGACTGCTGGTTCCTGCAAAAGCTGAAGCACATTGTCGACATCAATCATCGGCTGAGGCAGTATGTCCAGGTCTCGGAGTTCCTCCAGTTCATGGACAACACCGAACTCTTGGAATACCTTGAGGCCCCTGAGTTCGTCGGCCTGCTTCGCGAGGCCAAGGTCTATGGTTTCTCCGACTTCCAGATAGGCCGTGCGCTGGGGCTCGAAGCCTTTATGAACATGAATGAGGCCGGTCTCACCATCCGCTCATGGCGTAAGGAGTTTGGCATCTTGCCTGTCGTCAACCAGATTGACACCCTCGCCGCCGAATACCCCGCCCAGACTAACTACTTGTATTTATCCTACCTGTAATTTTTTCATTATCCATTAAGAATATGTGTGGAATCGTAGCAATACTGAACGTTCGGAAGCAGACTTCTGAACTCAGAGAGAAGGCATTGAAGATGAGTCAGAAAATCCGCCATCGCGGTCCTGACTGGAGTGGAATATACTGTGGCGGTTCGGCCATCCTTGCCCATGAGCGACTGAGCATCGTCGACCCCGAATCAGGCGGGCAACCGCTCTACAGCCCCGACCGTAAGCAGGTGCTGGCGGTGAACGGCGAAATCTATAACCATCAGGAGATACGTCGCCGCTTTGCCGGACAGTATGAGTTCCAGACGGGCTCCGACTGTGAGGTCATCCTGGCATTGTATCGTGAGTTTGTTAGTGGTTTAGGAGATTCGTCGTTTAGTCGTTTGGGAGATTCGTCGTTTAGTCGTTTAGAAGATTCGTCATTTAGTCGTTTGGGAGATTCGTCGTTTAGTCGTTTAGGAGATTCGTCGTTTAGTGGTTTAGGAGATTCGTCGTTTAGTCGTTTAGAAGATTCGTCGTTTAGTCGTTTGGGAGAAGTTACTAATATCCCCAAACAACCAAACGACCAAACGACCAAACGACTAAAGGACTTCCTCGAACAGCTCAGTGGTATTTTTGCTTTTGTACTCTACGACGAGGAGCGCAATGAGTTCCTGATAGCCCGCGACCCCATCGGCGTGATACCTCTTTATATCGGTTACGACAGCGACGGTACGGTCTATGTGGCCTCAGAGTTAAAAGCCCTTGAAGGACAATGCGAACGCTATGAACCATTCCCGCCGGGACACTACTTGTTTAGTGAAGAGTTAAGAGTGAAGAGTGAAGAATTTGCTTCCGCTCAGCCCGATTCTTCACTCTTCACTCTTCACTCTTCACTAAACAAATACTACAGTCGCGACTGGATGCAGTATGATGCTGTGAAGGATAACCCTGCGAGCGTCGAAGCCATCCACGACGCATTAGAAGATGCGGTGAAGCGTCAGTTGATGTCCGACGTGCCCTACGGCGTGCTGTTGAGTGGTGGTTTGGACTCATCCGTCATTTCTGCCATTGCCGAGAAATACTCTGAGATGCGTATCGAGGACGATTCGAAGACGAAAGCCTACTGGCCTCGTCTGCACTCGTTTGCCGTAGGACTGAAGGGGGCTCCTGATCTGGCTAAGGCAAAGCTCGTGGCCGACCACATCGGAACTGTTCACCACGAAATCAACTACACCATTCAGGAGGGGCTTGATGCCTTGCGCGACGTCATCTACTTCATCGAGACCTACGACGTAACCACCGTCCGTGCCTCTACGCCGATGTACTTGTTGGCGCGTGTCATCAAGTCGATGGGTATCAAGATGGTGCTCAGCGGCGAGGGTGCCGACGAGATTTTCGGTGGTTATCTCTATTTCCATAAGGCACCCGATGCCAAGGCCTTCCACGAAGAGACCGTGCGCAAGCTCTCGAAACTCTACCTGTACGACTGTCTGCGTGCCAACAAGAGCCTGTCGGCTTGGGGTGTCGAGGGGCGTGTGCCGTTCCTCGATAAGGAGTTCCTCGATGTGGCCATGCGCACAAACCCGGAGGCCAAGATGTGCCCCGGCACTACGATGGAAAAGAAGATTGTCCGTGAGGCCTTTGCCGATATGCTTCCCAAAGAAGTCGCCTGGCGACAGAAGGAGCAGTTCAGCGACGGTGTCGGCTATTCGTGGATTGACACGCTGAAGCGCATCACCGCCGAAGCAGTAAGCGACGAGCAAATGGCCCACGCAGCCGAGCGTTTCCCCATCAACCCGCCACTCAACAAGGAGGAATACTACTACCGTAGCATCTTCGAGGAACATTTTCCCAGCGAATCGGCAGCACGGAGTGTGAACCAGGAAGCCTCAGTTGCCTGTAGCACCTCTATCGCCCTCGAATGGGATGCCGCTTTCAAGAACATGAATGATCCCTCCGGCCGCGCCGTCAAGGGCGTTCACGAGCAGGCTTATTAATTAACCACAACAGATTTTACGTATTTAACCACAACGGATTTCTTGCTACCATCGGGACGCAAGAAATCCGTTGTTTTTTATACTTTAAATGAGACGAACGGAAGTAGTAAATCAATATGCCGTTCAAGATACCTTTCTATATTAATGTAATGAACGAGGGGATAAGACTATGAATGAAACGGCACGCAGGCGACTACGATGATTTCGTCTATTGTGACAAAGAGATGACCGACGAATACACCCCGAAAGCAGAGGCGTTCATACAAGCGATAAAGGAACTCTTAGAAGGCAAATAGAACATCAGCGTCTTTCAATCACAACAGCATGCGTTTTTCTAGTATTTGGGTATAAAAAATCCACCGTTGAAGGACGATGGATTAGGACCTGATGTTTTCACAACGGAATAATCCTTATTGTGATTTGCTAAAAATTAGTGCTGCAAAGATAAACTTTTCTTTTTGAATCACCAAATAATTCAAAAGAAATTTGTACTTTTGCGGCAAAATAACAAAAAACGTAATAACTATGAAAAAGATATTAGGTCTCGATCTGGGTACAAACAGTATTGGCTGGGCAGTGGTAAATGCTAATGAAACCATCCGTGATAATAACACAACATACCTAAAACCCATTAGCATCAGTTCTGCAGGAAGTAGAATCATTCCAATGTCAGCAGACATTTTAGGAGATTTTGACAAAGGAAACTCTATATCCCAAACAGCTGAGAGGACAAGACTCAGAATGGCTCGACGCATACATGAGCGATGCATTCTACGCCGTGAAAGGATGCTACGGACATTGAAAACCATGAAATTCCTGCCTGAACATTTTGCAGAAAAGATAGATCAATTCGGGAAATTCGTTGATGACAGTGAACCTAAAATTGCTTGGTTGAACAAAGGAAACGGAAATTGCAACTTCCTGTTCCAGAATTCTTTCAAGGAAATGCTAGAAGACTTTGCTGTCCATCAGCCACAATTGGTAGTCGATGGGAAGAAAGTTCCATACGATTGGACTATCTATTATCTTCGCAAGAAAGCCCTGACCCAGCAAATCACCAAAGAAGAACTTGCATGGATTTTGTTACAATTCAACCAAAAACGTGGTTATTACCAATTGCGTGGCGAAGAGGAAGAGGAGAAATCCAACGAAAGCATTGAAATCATTTCAGCCAAGATTCTGTCAGTAGAGCGTAAAGAGAAGGACAAGAAATATGAGAAATATTGGTACGAGATGAATCTTGACAATGGAATGACCTATCGTGCCACATTTTATAATGATGTTTCAAATTGGCAAGGAGAAACCAAGGACTTTGTCTTGAAAACGACGGTTCTGAAAGATGGCAGCACCAAAAACGAACTATCTTTCCTTCCGACAACAGACGAGATAGAAAGGATGGATCCCCAGAGAAAGGCCAAGATGTATGCCAAAATCAAACTGCGTACAGAGAAAGATATTGAAAACTGCAAAGAAACAGTAGGCAGCTACATCTATGACCATCTTCTTCAAGAACCAGACCAGAAGATTATCGGCAAATTAGTTCGTACAGTAGAGCGGAAATTCTATAAGGATGAACTCGTCAGAATCTTGAAGGTTCAGCAAGAATTGATTCCTGAACTAAAAGACGTTGAACTATATAACAAATGTATAGAGCTGTTGTATCCCAGCAACGAAGCTCATCGTAATAACATTGCCAAACCAGATTTTGTCAACCTATTCGTTAACGACATCTTTTTTTATCAGCGTCCTTTGAAGAGTAAGAAGTCTCTTATTGACAATTGTCCCTACGAATTTCATAAGGACAAGGATGGGAATATCTATCCCATTAAATGCGTTGCCAAATCCAATCCACTTTTCCAAGAATTCAGACTATGGCAGTTCGTCCAAAACTTACGTATCTATCAACGTGAGAGAATAGTAAGTGACGGTCAACTGGACTTGTTTAGCAACACAGCAACAGGAAAGTTGCAAACAGATGTAGATGTAACGGCAGAAATTCTCAGAACTGAGGACGATTATGTAAAACTTTTTGATTGGCTTAATAACAGAAGTTCCATCAAGCAGGACACACTGCTCAGTTCCTACTTCAAGATAAAGAAAGAGAAAGGTAAGGACAAATATCCCTATCGCTGGAACTATGTCGAAGACAAAGAATACCCTTGTAATGAGACAAGGGCTGCAATGCTTAATGGGTTTGAGAAATGTGGTATCAGCCCTGAGATTCTGACACAGGACTTAGAAATGGCTTTATGGCATATCCTCTACTCGGTAGAAGATAAAATAGAAATAAGCAAGGCATTGAGAACCTTTGCCAACAAAAAAGGACTTGATGACAACTTCGTAGAGGTGTTCTGCAAGATGAAACCATACAAGAAAGAATACGGTTCGTATTCTGAAAAGGCGGTACGCAAGTTACTTCCACTTATTCGGATGGGCAAATACTGGAGCAAAGACAGTATTGATGCCAAGACTTTGGAACGCATTGGCAAAGTCATCACTGGCGAATACGACGAAACAATTAAGAACCGTGTGAGAGAAAAAGCTATTAGCTTTACTGACATTGAACACTTCAAAGGTTTACCAATATGGCTGGCATGCTATATTGTCTACGACCGTCATTCGGAAGCTAAAGAAATTGAAAAATGGGAGAGTCCAGAGGATATAGACCATTATCTGAAGAACTTCAAGCAGCATTCCCTTCACAACCCTATTGTCGAACAAGTCATTACAGAAACGCTGCGCACCGTTCGAGACATCTGGAAGCAAGAAGGCAATATCGACGAGATTCATGTAGAGCTTGGGCGAGAAATGAAAAACCCGGCCGACAAACGTAAACGGATGACTGAACGCATTCTTCAGAACGAGAACACCAACCTTAGAATCAAGGCCTTGCTGATGGAGTTTCTTAATCCAGAGATGGGCATCGAGAATGTACGTCCTTACTCACCAAGTCAACAGGACATACTAAGAATCTATGAAGAAAATGCGCTTGACAATCTTACCAAAGAGGATGAAGAGTATGAGTTTGTTTCAAGAATGTCCAAGACGGCCCAGCCCACTAAAGCAGATGTTATCCGATACAAGTGCTGGCTGGAGCAGAAATACAGGTCTCCCTACACAGGCAAGATGATTCCTTTGTCCAAACTGTTCACACCTGCATACGAGATTGAACACATTATTCCACAGTCACGCTATTTCGATGATTCCTTCAGTAATAAAGTGATATGCGAAAGCGAAGTAAACAAGCTGAAGGACCGTCAACTGGGCTACGAGTTTATTAAAAATTGTGCAGGTCAAATTGTACAGCTTAGTCAAGGTGGCTGCGTGGAGATACTGCCATTAGACAAATATGAGAAATTAGTAAAAGACTTCTATGCAGGCAATCGAACAAAAATGAAGAAACTACTGATGGAAGACATACCAGACGACTTCATCGAACGTCAGATGAACGACAGCCGATACATCAGCAAGTTGGTAAAAGGGCTTCTTTCAAATATCGTTCGTGAAAAGTTGGAAGGCGGTGAATATGAACAGGAGGCCATTTCAAAGAACCTTATTTCGTGCAATGGCTCCGTCACTGACCGATTAAAGAAGGACTGGGGCATGAACGATGTATGGAACCATATCATCTTGCCACGCTTCCAGCGGTTGAATCAATTGACAGAAACGACGAACTTCACAACTCTAAATCGAGAAGGGCACGAGATTCCCAATATGCCCTTAGAGTTGCAAAGAGGATTCAACAAAAAACGCATAGACCATCGCCACCACGCCATGGATGCTATTGTTATAGCATGTACCACTCGTGATCATGTTAACCTGCTCAACAACGAAGCTGCTCATTCTAAGCACAACAAAAACAGGTATCAACTGCAACGTAAACTCAGGAGATATGTCACACAGACTATTAACGGGAAGGAACACGAGTTCGCACAGGAGTTTTTAAAGCCTTGGGATTCTTTCACAACCGATGCACGGCTGGTGTTGCAAAACATTATCGTTAGCTTTAAACAAAACCTCCGCGTCATCAACAAGACTACAAACTTCTATCTACACTATGATGAAAATGGAAAGAAGAGATACCTGAAGCAAACTCATGGTGACAGTTGGGCCATACGCAAGTCCATGCATAAGGATACTGTCTTTGGTGAAGTAAATCTGCGAAAAAAGAAAACTGTTTCATTGAATGAAGCCATCCAAAAACCCGAAAGCATTGTCAACAAAGACTTCAAGAAAAAGGTTAAAGACCTTTTGGCCGAAGGACGAGATGCAAAATATATCAAGAAATTCGTTGAAGACAACAAGGATGCTTGGGCCGATATTAATACTGCAAAGATTGAGGTTTACTATTTCACGAAAGAAGAAAAGAAACGGAATGGCGAACCCAAGGAACGCTATTTTGCAACGCGAAAGCCTCTTGACAGTTCATTCGACAAAAAGAAGATAATTGAAAGCGTCACCGATACTGGAATCCAAAAGATTCTAATAGCACATTTAGAGGCAAAGGACAACAACCCAGAACAAGCATTCTCTCCTGATGGCATTGACGAAATGAACCGCAATATCATTGCCTTGAATAACGGCAAATTCCATCAACCAATACTGAAAGTGCGAGTTTATGAGAAAGCAGATAAGTTTGCTATTGGACAAACGGGAAACAAAAGCCAGAAATTCGTAGAGGCTGCCGATGGAACAAATTTATTCTTTGCCGTTTACAAAACCGGAGATAATCAACGTGTTTTTGCGACCATTCCTTTAGCTCTATCCATTGAATGTCAGAAAGATAGCCCTAATAACTGGATAAAACTTCTCGATGAAAGACTTCGAGACAAGTCTCCCATAGAGAGATTGCAAAAGTATCAGAAACTGGAAATCCCAAAGGATGCAAAAGTGTTATTTATTCTTTCCCCAAATAATCTGATATATGTCCCTACTGATAAAGAAATAGAAAATGGAATCAAACAAATTAATGTTGACAGAATCTACAAAACTGTCAGTTTTAACAAGAAACAATGCTTTTGCGTAAAGAGTCATGTTGCAACACCTATTGTAAACAGAATCGAATATACAACATCTAATAAAATGGAGCGTGCAATTACTGGCGAGATGATTAAAGAGACATGCATACCTATCAAGGTTGACAGACTTGGCAATATTATCAAGATTGGGTAAATTCTATTCAGCCTATGATCAAGAAGACCCTATGTTTCAACAATCCTGCCTATCTCTCTCTGCGCGACGGGCAGTTGGTCATCAAACTGCCCGAAGTGGAGAAGGCCGACAATCTCACGGAGGACTTCAAGAAATCCACTGAGGTGACACGTCCCATTGAGGACATCGGCGTGGTGGTACTCAGCCATAAGCAGATTACCATCACTTCTGGTGCGCTCGAAGCGTTGTTGGAGAACAACTGCGCCGTCATCACCTGCGACTCCAAGTCCATGCCGGTAGGACTTCTGCTGCCTTTAGTGGGCAACACCATACAGAATGAGCGATTTCGTGACCAGCTTGATGCCTCGCAACCTTTGCGCAAACAGCTCTGGCAGCAGACCATTCAATATAAGATTCGTAACCAGGCTGCTGTACTCAGTCAATGTTCTAATACAGAAACCAAGTGCATGCAGGTATGGGTCAACGACGTGCGTAGCGGCGACCCGGAGAACTTGGAGGCTCGTGCAGCGGTCTATTACTGGAAGAGCCTGTTTGGGCATGTACCCGGGTTTATCAGGGATAGGGATGGCATAGCACCCAATAATCTGCTGAACTATGGCTATGCCATCCTTCGTGCTGTAGTGGCCCGCTCATTGGTGGCAAGCGGTCTGCTCCCCACCCTCGGCATTCATCATCACAACCGCTACAATGCCTATTGCTTGGCCGATGACATCATGGAGCCATACCGCCCCTACGTCGACCGCCTTGTCTACGACATCACAGAGCAATACGGCGTAGATGTGGAGCTGTCGAAGGACATCAAGGCCGAACTACTCTCCATACCCACTCTTGATGTGGTGATTGGTGGCAAGCGAAGTCCGTTGATGGTAGCAACCGCCCAGACCACGGCCTCTCTTTATAAGTGTTTCAGCGGCGAACTAAGGAAAATAGCTTACCCGGAGATGTAATATGATAGCAGAACGGTTCAATGAATACAGGGTTATGTGGCTCATGGTTTTGTTTGACCTACCGACAGAGACGAAGAAGGATATCAAGGAATACGCCAAGTTCCGTAAACGTCTCATACAGGACGGTTTCACCATGTTCCAGTTCTCCATCTACGTGCGCCATTGTGCCAGCATGGAGAACGCAGAGGTTCACCGCAAGCGGGTGAAGGCAATCCTTCCCGAATTCGGCAAGGTCGGCATTATGTGCATTACAGACAAGCAATTCGGTAATATTGAACTGTTCTATGGCAATAAGCCTCAACAGCCTAATGCCCCAGGCCAGCAACTGGAGCTGTTTTAGAAATGGAGATTCCTACTCATCTTGTAGGAATCTCCATTCTCTTAGTGGCATTTTTTCTTTTCTAATTTTCTTTGCAACCATCTGATTATCAACTCATTTTCAGAATCCAGATGTTTATGCCACTGCAAAGGTACTAATTTTTTAGCAAATCACAACAATATTCTCGATGCTTGTGTTGTTGTTTATGATGTTTATGCCACTGCAAAGGTACTAATTTTTTAGCAAATCACAACTGACGTTAAGCATATTAATGCTATGATTGAGATGTTTATGCCACTGCAAAGGTACTAATTTTTTAGCAAATCACAACTGTACGCTCTTTGATATACTGATAAACAGGATGTTTATGCCACTGCAAAGGTACTAATTTTTTAGCAAATCACAACATTCTCCCTTGGTCTGCGCTCCTCCTAATGATGTTTATGCCACTGCAAAGGTACTAATTTTTTAGCAAATCACAACTGTATCATCCACTCCTTGTTGCTGAGAATCGATGTTTATGCCACTGCAAAGGTACTAATTTTTTAGCAAATCACAACCGAAATCTGACGGTCTCGCTCAATCTCAGAGATGTTTATGCCACTGCAAAGGTACTAATTTTTTAGCAAATCACAACTAGAACAGCAAAAGTATCATAAATAGTATGATGTTTATGCCACTGCAAAGGTACTAATTTTTTAGCAAATCACAACCAGGGCGTGGCTGTCGCTGTCATTGTTTATGATGTTTATGCCACTGCAAAGGTACTAATTTTTTAGCAAATCACAACACACTTCTTGATATGGATTGCTATAATCAAGATGTTTATGCCACTGCAAAGGTACTAATTTTTTAGCAAATCACAACCGGTTGTATTGGGCGTTTTTCGGTTAGCCGATGTTTATGCCACTGCAAAGGTACTAATTTTTTAGCAAATCACAACTATCAGCAACTTTGGCGTTATTGGCAAAGTGATGTTTATGCCACTGCAAAGGTACTAATTTTTTAGCAAATCACAACCCATCAGAACTATAACGTTGCGCCTTGGCGGATGTTTATGCCACTGCAAAGGTACTAATTTTTTAGCAAATCACAACGAGGTTATATTTTTGTAATAGTCTGTAACAGATGTTTATGCCACTGCAAAGGTACTAATTTTTTAGCAAATCACAACTCGATGGTGAAGGGTACGTTGTTGTTTGAGGATGTTTATGCCACTGCAAAGGTACTAATTTTTTAGCAAATCACAACAACCTGTTTATTTGATTTCGAGGAAATCCAGATGTTTATGCCACTGCAAAGGTACTAATTTTTTAGCAAATCACAACTCTCTGTAGATGTAAGTGTAGGTCTCGTTGGATGTTTATGCCACTGCAAAGGTACTAATTTTTTAGCAAATCACAACATACACACGGCTTATGGTGTAGCCGTTTTTGATGTTTATGCCACTGCAAAGGTACTAATTTTTTAGCAAATCACAACGTTAGTCGTTCATTCCGCATGGCCAAACAAGATGTTTATGCCACTGCAAAGGTACTAATTTTTTAGCAAATCACAACATACTCCACCTCTGCCCAGACAAAGTTAGCGATGTTTATGCCACTGCAAAGGTACTAATTTTTTAGCAAATCACAACGTTATGGCTCCAAGGTATTCATTTCTCCAGATGTTTATGCCACTGCAAAGGTACTAATTTTTTAGCAAATCACAACAATAAAATAGGTATTGCAAGCGCAAAGTCTGATGTTTATGCCACTGCAAAGGTACTAATTTTTTAGCAAATCACAACAGTATTAACCCCCGTTAAGTATATTGTCGTGATGTTTATGCCACTGCAAAGGTACTAATTTTTTAGCAAATCACAACCTATTAAGCGCAGTTATTACTGCCGACAAAGATGTTTATGCCACTGCAAAGGTACTAATTTTTTAGCAAATCACAACTACGGAGAGAGAAAAAAACGCGCGCGCGTGATGTTTATGCCACTGCAAAGGTACTAATTTTTTAGCAAATCACAACTATGCCCACTCTGCCAGGCTCTCGGCGTCCGATGTTTATGCCACTGCAAAGGTACTAATTTTTTAGCAAATCACAACTTGCCTTTGAGTATGGAGAAACAACCTATCGATGTTTATGCCACTGCAAAGGTACTAATTTTTTAGCAAATCACAACAGGAATTGCGTTCACAGTCAAAGAATGCAGGATGTTTATGCCACTGCAAAGGTACTAATTTTTTAGCAAATCACAACCAATGATATGACGTTAAAGGATTCCTTTGAGATGTTTATGCCACTGCAAAGGTACTAATTTTTTAGCAAATCACAACCCAACTCTGTTCTGTATATAGCGACTCCCAGATGTTTATGCCACTGCAAAGGTACTAATTTTTTAGCAAATCACAACTGCCTTATGAGCTTCTTTGGAGTGGTTTTAGATGTTTATGCCACTGCAAAGGTACTAATTTTTTAGCAAATCACAACATATTAAGAGTGTTCGTCCTATGAGTGTACGATGTTTATGCCACTGCAAAGGTACTAATTTTTTAGCAAATCACAACCGTTAACATCTTCTCCAGTCTGAGCGGTAGGATGTTTATGCCACTGCAAAGGTACTAATTTTTTAGCAAATCACAACTAAATTACCCTAAGTTAATAACATCAGCCCGATGTTTATGCCACTGCAAAGGTACTAATTTTTTAGCAAATCACAACTCCCGACTCTCAGCGTACACACAAGATACCGATGTTTATGCCACTGCAAAGGTACTAATTCTTTAGCAAATCACAACGCTGATGACGAGCAGGAAGCGCAACTCGCAGATGTTTATGCCACTGCAAAGGTACTAATTTTTTAGCAAATCACAACTGAAAATAGGCTTTTGTCTAAGACCTTACGATGTTTATGCCACTGCAAAGGTACTAATTTTTTAGCAAATCACAACATGCTGCGTGGATTACTGATAATCATATCCGATGTTTATGCCACTGCAAAGGTACTAATTTTTTAGCAAATCACAACGTACTTGGTGTTACCGTTTACGTCGTGGTCGATGTTTATGCCACTGCAAAGGTACTAATTTTTTAGCAAATCACAACGTATGTGCTGCTCGAAGCCTTCGCACAGGAGATGTTTATGCCACTGCAAAGGTACTAATTTTTTAGCAAATCACAACGTCAGCTCTAACCACATCTTTGCATAGTCTGATGTTTATGCCACTGCAAAGGTACTAATTTTTTAGCAAATCACAACACGCTCCGTCATATTATATTCGCAGTCGTCGATGTTTATGCCACTGCAAAGGTACTAATTTTTTAGCAAATCACAACACGATATAACTCTGCTTGCGCCTGCTGGCAGATGTTTATGCCACTGCAAAGGTACTAATTTTTTAGCAAATCACAACGACAAAACGAAATATGCCCTTGTAAGGCTTGATGTTTATGCCACTGCAAAGGTACTAATTTTTTAGCAAATTACAACAACTTTTGACGCGCCCTGCTCTGCCGCAACGATGTTTATGCCACTGCAAAGGTACTAATTTTTTAGCAAATCACAAACGAAATAGCCGCAACCATTCTTGCAAATCTTGGCATTGTATTAATACCCAAACGGACAAAAATATTATTACATTCTGCCAATGACTGCCGATATGCGTATCAGCAGAGCGAAAAGACACAATCTTTTCTCAATATAGCTGCTGCCATACTTGCGTATTTGCAGAATTATGACTACATTTGCAAAAAAAGGAACGAATATGGAAACTCTATTTGGAATCTTATTCTGGTGCGCAGTCATCTGCCTTGTGGCAAGATGGTACGACCGCCGTGCAAGGAGAAGAGCGTGGAAGCCGAAGAGGAAAGGTTTCCGTGAGTCGCTTTGCGATGGAGATGTGACTTATCCAGGCTACACTGTACGACATAAGAAATAGCTTTTGCGCTTGCAAATTTGCAGAATTATGTCTATTCGTGTTGAATTAAAAAGATTAATAGCCCAGCATAGCTGCAGGCGTTATCCCCAAGGTAGCACAAAGCATACGGGCAATTTTCAGGGTAGGCTCAGCTCTGCCAGAAACGTAGTCACTGATTCGGGAAGGACTGACTCCAATCACTGTAGCCAACTGTTTCTGGCTCATCTTCTTCTCGTCCAGCGAAAGCTGTATCAACTGGGCCACGGTTGGCTTGCCTATGGGATAGTGCTCTTTCTCGTAGTCAATGACAACATCCGACATCATTGTCAACTCCACAGCATTACGGTCGTTGACAGGCGTGTTGTCATCCACCATCGGCAATAGCTCCTCTGCAATAGTGCAGAACAGATAATGATACTCTTCTGAGTGAAGAGCGAGTTTGTGAAAGGTCTGTCAATAAACCAAAGGGATAAGGTGGCAGAAGGGTGACAGGCTAACAGAGGAAATAAGCTGGAAGTGGATGAATTCTCGAGAGAATTGAGCAGTTAGAATGCCTTTTAGCAAAGGCAAAG
>ONMA01000027.1 GCA_900318815.1 uncultured Prevotellaceae bacterium | reverse complement strand
CACCCCCGACTGCCGCCGTGTCCGCGACGATCTGCAATTGCAAGGCTTCTACAACTTCGACTACGAATTGACGAGACTGAAGGAAAGGCTGAAATAAAAACGAGTCAGACAATGAACATAGCCGCAAGTTCTTTAATATATCTTAAATTCAGGCACCGTGGCGTGACATTTCGCCTCCTTGCGTCTATATATAGATAGAATGACGAATGACGAGAAGATGCTCATACAACTCATGCGAGACGGCAGCGACAAAGACTTTGGCCTGCTGGTCAGACACTATGGCCCTACGTTGATGACATTCGTGGGGCGCATCGTCGTACAGCAGGAGGATGCCGAGGACGTGGTGCAGAACACGTTTGTTGCCGCCTACGAGCACCGCAAGGGCTTTGATCCGCAGAGAGCATCCCTGACTACATGGCTGCAGCGCATAGCCTACCATGAGGCACTGCATCATCTGCGGCGACGAAAACGCCAGGCCGTGCTATCGCTCGATGTGGGCGATGACTTCCCCGATGAGCTGCCGACGGACACGACTGCCGAACAGCTTGACGAAGCCATCCTACGACTGACACCAGAGGAACAGATGCTCCTGCAGTTCTACTACTTCGACCAGCGCCCGCTCAAAGAAATTGCCTACATCACAGTAGGAGGTCAAGGCTCCAAGCCCGACAGCGTGGCGAAAAGTAAGGAAGGCAACGATGAAAACTCTCTCGACCGTGAAGTATCGCGGCTCACCACCCAGCTTCACAGAATCAGACAACGACTCAGAATCATCCTAACACGAATGAACGATGAATAATGAACAGCTTTTCCGCCAAGCCTTGCAGCGACAGAACGACCGTGCCGCACGGCTGAAGATGCCCGACGACATGGAGCAGCGGGTTATGCGGCGTGTCAAGCCCCGGAAGACCATCCGCCGCTGGCTCTACCCCATATCCATCGCTGCCGCAGCCGCCAGCGTCTTGCTGTTGCTGACGCTCCAATATAATAATAAGGCAGAGTCGCCCATTCAACACTCGCATCGTTTAAGCCAGGCCAAAGAGATTTCTACATGGCAATACGAAGACGAGCTAACGAGAGCGGATGCCTGCCTTACCCATCAGATGGAAATCAAAGAAAAGGGTGAGAGGCTTGCCGCCTACATACATCAACAAACAACCATTGACATACAATACTGATATGAAAACAAAGAACATCATTCTGATTGCGCTTGCAGGCATCAGCATTGCCTCTTGCACACAAACCGTTGCCTTGAAACAGCAACACCAGATAGAGACCGTCAGCGAACTTTTCGACAGTCTCGTGAATAGGGGAATATATGGGCAGCGTGCCTTGATATGCAAAGAGGATTCTTGCATGTTTGAAGAATATAGCATTGTCCATTCCGTGCAAGACACCACCGCAGAGCACGATTTTCTGTTGCGTAATGTGCAGGAACTGCTCGACAGGTTGTGTCTGACCGCAGAAAACAGTTATCGCTACACATCGCAAGACTCCCTTGACTATAGCATCACCTTGGGAAGTAATCCCCAGGAGTATCTATACATGAAGTGCTGGAAAGACGAGACAGAGCGGGACTGGTTCACCTTTGGCCATTCAATCAAAAAGCCAGTCAATATCACACTGAAATCCGATGACATCGAGTCTGTACAGGAAATGCTAAAGGCGTTCTTGTCTGAGCAGAAGGGCGTTAAGGTCTATGAGGTCAAGTATGAGTGGGACAGCGGTGTGGCCATTCCAGAGAACTATGATAAATTCCTGCCGCCAATCAGCAAGGGACGTGATGCGGACTCGTTGGCAATGTCCGTGGTCACTGGTAACCACTATTTCATACCCGCCAGGGACAGCCGCCGCATCGACGTGGCAGTAGATTTCTACAACCGTCTGAACCGCATTGCCACAGAGCAGCCTCGCATGGGAACCGTACTCAGTACGACGGCAAGATTCAAGGAGTATTTGGAGCGGGGAGACTGGTGCGCAGACATATTGCGTTACTCGGTCTATGACTACGCAGCGAAGCGTCGCATCTACAACATCATGATGGAGCAGTCACCAGAAGGCATCCACATTCTGGAACTCAACACCGCCGACGTCACCCGATTTGCCATACCGCGTCTTTGGCTGAAAGTCCATCAAACCTACAACTTTGATTTCATTCCCGAAAAGGATTTCGAGGGGCTGTATTAAAGGTAAAGACAAATAAGAAATGAATATGAACAAGAAAACCATCATCACCATCCTGCTTGCCCTCGTTGCAGTGGCGGGGCAGGGGCAAGTAAAATGCCACGTCGAAGGAACATTAGAGACCGACGCATGGGGCGACGAAATCATCATCTGCGAGGCAGGAACTGACCTGCGTGTGGTGGACGAGCCGCGTTTTCATGTGAAAGCCAAGGACGGACACTTCACCTACGACATTGAGACCGACTTCCCAAGGCTCTATGTGGTATTCTTTCTGAACCAATACGAAACGAGTCGTTGGTTTGAGGGCAAGTTCATCGCCGAGAACTGCAACGTGAACGTCACGATGTATAAAGACAAACGCATACATATCGTCAGCAACGGAGAGGAAGGACGCAAGCATGCGGTGAAGGACAGCATTGAGGAAGTGCGTTTCTGGAACCCCGTCGAGGAAATCGACAATAAGTTGGAGAACCCTGACCGCAGGGCGGAGTTCTACAAAGCAGACTTCATTTCCACTATTAGCAAAGCACGGTCTTTGAATGTGGATAGTCTGCCAGAGGCATACGTTGACTCTGTCCGCCAGGTCGTAAACCACTATATGCGAAACGAGAGTGAACAGTTTACAGCACAAGGTTTGCAGCTGAAACAGCAGCGAGACAGCATCACCTCAGGTATTCGTCCGTTTCGCATAGCATACGCCGAAGAGCACCCCATGCTTTGGACGCTTTACGATGTACTTGATGCCATCCAAGCTCTCAAACATAAGAGCACCCCATGCTTTGGACGCTTTACGATGTACTTGATGCCATCCAAGCTCTCAAACATGCAGACAACTATGTGAACTTCGACAAGTCGCAGTTTGTGCCATATCTGACGCTCTATCACGACAAACTCGCCAGTTACCATCCTGGCCACCCCATTCACGACCAGATTGCCTCCGCCGAGACAGCCTACCGCCTACAGCCTGGAAAGCCTTACATCGACTACACGGTTCGCAATACCGACGGCCACGTCTATGAGAAATACAAGGACAAAGGCTTCACCGTCATTGCCATCGCCCGTGAACGTAATCGCCAAGCGATGGAAAATGCAGCGAAGAAGGACGGCTACCCCTGGCCGAGCCTGTTGGAACTGAACGACGAGAACGGTGTGTGGCGCAAGAACGGAGCAGGCAATGCCGGTGGTGCCATGTACCTCATCGACCGCGACGGCACCATTCTCTCCACCTCCACAGATGCCGAGGAATTGGAGCCGATTATCAAGAAAGCATTAAACATCGAATAAAGCATGAACAAATAATCGTGAAATCAACAATATGTAGAACCCTCAAACGAAGGAATGTGTTATGAGTCCATAAAAAGAAATAATCTCAAATATTTGGATGCGTGAAAGATTTCCATTATCTTTGAAACTTGAAATATAGTAGATAAAGCGACAACTTTCTGTTCTACTCACAAAATCGGCCCAATGCAGCCCCGTGTTCATCTATGCCCCCGGCAGCCAGTATGTGGATAAACAGTATAATTTAGCCTCACCCCCAACCCCTCTCCAAAGGGAGAGGGGAGTAAAAACCTCTATGGACGAAAAGAGCCTGCCTGAAGTTCTCACCACCGACGAGGCGATGACGCTGTGGCGGAAGGCGCAGCGGGCGGGCTACGTGGATGAGCACTACCAGCCCCTGCTCTCGCGGACGCAGGCGGCACTCCTGGCCGATGCGATTATACCCGTGCCATGAATCAGCGACAGTCACTGGATTTCCAAGACAAGTTGAAACGGCTGTTTTCTTCGGATAATGAAGAAAACACTGGCATAACATAAAAAAATGGCAAAAAACTTGGAAGTTTCGGAAAAAGTTCCTATCTTTGCACTGTCAGAACATGAGTTTTGACTATCCGGGTAGAATCCCGAGGTTGCAGGACTTAATTGACACCGCTTCAGGAGTAAGACATCACCGCCCCTGCTCCATTTGTATAAAAACCATCTCGCAAGGGGTGGTTTTTATCGTTCATAGACTTTTATGAACATTCGAAGGAAGTCACTGTTTGTTGCCAAGGCACGTTTGACAATGATGCGTTTGCCTCCCTTGAAGATCATAACTTCGATGGCTTTCTTATTTACCTCAAAATACTTTTTTATTGAAAGGGCCAGTTGGCGAGTTTTGTATTCCGTTGTCATGTTGATGAGAATGCTATCACATTGTCCTATAGAATCCAGCAGGCTGTTTCCAACGGACGATTTTCCAAATACCGTTTTCAGATCGTATGTACGATATACACCTTTCTTATATAAGATGAAGTCTGGTGTGCGGGTCTCTCTTGGGTTGGGCAGCATGTAAACCTTGTAGCCAAACTCCACAGCCTTTCGTGCAGCCATTAGCAGGTTCAGATAATCATCGCTTTCTTCACCGCCAACGGAAAAGATTTCAGAGTCAGCATCAAGCGGGTGGAACTCTTTACGGAGCGCTATACGCTCAACCTGCCGGGAGAATTCCGCTCCTGACAAATGATGTAGTTTTGCTAACTCTGCTGTAAAGTCGTTCATAATGATTGCAAAGGTACGAAGAATCTTTGTAATAGCCAAATATTAAATGCACAGTTTCTCTCAGACCCCACGGGCAACCGCCGCTGGCTGCCGTTTGAGGTGGAGTCGATAGAGTCGCCACGCGAGCATCCCTTCGACTACAATCATATCCGCGGCTACATCGTGGTGCAGCGCTCGCCGGAGGAAATCAAGGCCCGGCAGTCGATGCTGGGAGGGAACAGTGTAACAGATGGAACAGAGATATTCTGAAACTTCTCGCGTACACACACACGCATGTACGCGAGAAAAGTTTAAAAACATCTGTTACCATCTGTTACCTGTTACTCAAAACATGATGTTTAGACCTCGTAAGTATGCCACTTAGCACCTGTAAACATGATACTTAGCAACCGTAAACAATATAGTTATGAAAGCAATGAGCAAACAAGTTCTGCATTGACGTGGAACCGTAGCCCACACGTCGGCTATGCTCTTCATCATCATGGCCCTGTTTTTAGTCTGTTCAAAAAACAAGGTAGGTTGCCAATAAATGCAGATGATTTTTTTGGATGTTTCATTTATTTGTGTTATTTTTGCAAGCTGAAATCAAAAAACAAATCAAACAACTATATAAGCTAATAACTTTTTATGAAAAAATTCTTTTTCTGTATCTCTCTCGCTTTAACGGGATTGATGGCCTCTTGCGTAGACAAATACGAGGAGGTGGATGCTGAGAGCAAGCCCTCGTGGTTAGGCTCAAGCATCTATGCGGAACTGAAGAATCCAGAGAACAATGAGAAGTTGACGGGCACGTTTACGAACTACCTGCGACTGGTCGACGATCTGGGCTATGCCGAGACGCTCAGCCGCACGGGTTCGAAGACGGTGTTCCCTGCCAACGACGAGGCGTTCCAGCGGTTCTTCGGCAGCAACGACTGGGGGGTGAGCAGCTATGAACAGCTGTCGGATGCCCAGAAGAAGATGCTGCTCTACTCGTCGATGCTCGACAACGCGCTGCTGTTGGGCATGCTACCTAACGTGAGTAACGGCACCGCTGAGCCTATGAAGGGCTATGCCGTGAAGCATGCCACGAACCTGAGCCTGATAGACACCATCCAGCACGTGGGCGGTGCTGCGGGCATGCCCAAGAACAACAAGTACTGGACGAAGTTCTACAACGAGGGCATTGACCTCGTGAGCGACGGCACGCGCCCCATGATGGTACACCTCACACGTGAGTACATGCTGCAGAACGGCATCTCGACCCTGGGCGACCAGAGCGACTTTGCCATCCTCACGGGTAGTCCCTTCACCGAGGGCACGGCCTACATCTTCAACGACCGCGTCGTCAGTGGCGACATTACCTGCCAGAACGGCTACATCCACCAAATGGAGGACGTGGTGGTGCCCCCGGGCAACATGGCACAGGTGCTGCGCCGCAACAGCGAGACCCAGATTTTCAGCCGCATCCTCGACTATTTCTCCGTTCCCGTCTACGATGAGAACGTCACCCGCAACTATAACGACTGGGCCATGGCCAATGGCAAGGAGCTGAAGGACTCCATCTACCAGATGAACTATTTCAGTTCCCGTTCGAATAAGAGTACGGCAAGGGATAACACTGCCTTGAACCAGGACCCGGATGGCAACCCCGTTCCCACGAATAAGATTCTGGCCTACGACCCGGGTTGGAACCAGTATTTCCCCAAGGTGGCCAATCCCGGCTCGGTCGACTATTCCATCATGGACGTGGGTTCCTTCTTCGTGCCCGAAGACGCAGCCCTGAAAAAATACTTCCTTTCGGGAGGAAGTGGTGCCTATCTGATTGACATCTACGGCGACAAGCCCAACACCGAGGAGAACCTGGTGGAGAACCTGGACTCCCTGCACGCCAAGAACCCGGGCGTGCTTACCTCGTTTGTCAAGAACCTGATGAAGCCCAGCTTTGTGCAGAGCGTGCCCAGCAAGTTTGAGACCGTTCTCAACGACGCATCGGAAGTCATGGGACTCACCGTCGACATGATTAAGGAGAAGGGAAATGGCAAGAAGGACATCACCATCGCCAACAATGGTGTCATCTACGTCATCAACGAGGTCATTGCGCCCGACGAGATGCAGTCGGTCATGGCACCGGCCACCGTCTATCCCGATATGACCGTGATGAACTGGGCCGTGCAGGACGGTGTGGCCAACGGCGACTACTTAGGCATGGACTTCCGCTACTACCTGCTGGCCATGAAGGCCAACTATGCCTTCTTCATCCCCGAGGACAATGCCTTCGACCTCTACTACGTCGACCCGGCTTCCTTGGGACATGTCGACCCCACCGACCCCACGCGCAAGCGTCCCGACGTACTCCACTTCTATTATGATGCCACCAAGAAGCCTGCCGTGCAGGTAGACCGCTACTATTATAATCCCGAGACGGGCGAGGCATACGGCGACGCACGTCCCACGACGGTCAACAAGAACACCGCAGGCAACGTGTCGAAGCAGATGGTCGACATCCTGAACTATCACACCTTGGTGCTTAGCCAGGGCGATGTGATAGGCTCCAACCATTATTATCAGACCAAGCATGGCGGCACCGTCTACGTGGACGGCAACCAGATAGATGGACGCGCCATGTCGGGCAACCAGTATGAGGGCGACCCCAACTTTGCCGCTCCGCGTATCAAACAGATTTATCAGGAGAAGAACGGCTATGCCTACCGTCTCGACCGCATCATCCAGCCACCCCACCAGAGTGTGTTCTCGACCCTGAACGAGACCTCGATAGGCGTGAACGAGCAGAACTTCGACTCGAAATTCTCTGAGTTCCTCAGTGCCTGCCTTGGCTTTGAGGGAACGCTGCTCACCTGGGCCGGTATCTCGGCTGAGCCGAAGGAAGCCGGCATGCCCTCGCCGCAGGATGCCTATACCATCTTCACCCGCGACTACAAGTTAGGTTCTACCAGCATTGAGAATGCCTGCTTAGACTACAACGTGAAGATGTTCAACACCTTTAACTATACGCTCTTTGCCCCAGACAACGCTGCTATGGAGAAGGCCTACAGCCAGGGGTTGCCTCGCTGGGACGACGTGCAGGCACTCTTTGAGAAGTACAGCGAACTGGGCGACCACGACCCCAGTGCAGCCGAGCTGGCCGACCAGCAGAAGGCCTACAGCATGATTAAGGCCATCCGCGACTTCGTGCGCTATCACTTCGTGGTCAACGCGGTCTATGCCGACAACACCGTGCAGGGCGGTCGCTACCAGACCCTCAGCTCCGACGAGATGGGCGTGGCCAAGGAAGTGAGAATCTCGGGCGGTGGCGGACAGCTCACCGTGACCGATGCCAGCGGACACAGCGTGACCGTGAATGCCGCCGACACGCAGCATACGGTGAACAAGATGACGCGCGACTACTGGTTCAACACGGCCAAGACCTCGGCCACGACCATCGAGACCTCTTCGTTCTGCGCCGTTCATGAAATCTCGGAACCGCTCTGTCGCAATACTGACGGTAGTTTCCAGTAAGTGAAGAGTGAATAGTGAAGAGTGAATAGTGAAGAGTGAATAGTGAAGAGTGAAGAATGAATTTGCTACCGCTTAAATAATCTAAAGGCTAAAATAAAATGAATATCAAGAAAGTCATATTTACCGCCCTGTTGGGAGTCGTCTGCCAGTTGGCAGTGGCCCAGGGGGTGCGCATATCGGGTACGTTGAGCGATGCCGATGGCCCCATTATGATGGGTAACGTCGTGGAGGTCGATGCCAACAACCGTATTGTCTCGGCTACCCAGACCGACTTCAATGGTAACTTCTCCATGACGGTGAAGAGTACCAAGAACAAACTGAAGTTCTCCTACGTAGGCGATAAGGAAAAGGTGATGGCCATCGGAACGCAGACCACTTTCAAGGTGACGCTCCAGCCGGCCAACACCGTGCTGAAGGAAGTGACCGTGAAGGGTCGCCGTGGCAGTTCGGGTGGCCTGATGCTGCAGAAGAAGGAGATTGCCGTGTCGCAGCAGACCATGTCGATGGAGTCGGTGGAAGGTCTTGCCTTCACCTCGGCCGATGAGGCCCTGCAAGGTGAGATTGCCGGTCTTGACATCGTGTCGAACTCGGGTAACCTGGGTGCAGGCACGCAGATGCGTCTGCGTGGTGTCACTACGCTCTCGGCCAATGCCAACCCGCTCATCGTGGTCGACGATAAGATCTTCGACAACCCCGACGAAGACTTCGACTTCGCCAATGCCGACGAGGAGCAATACTCGTCGCTGCTTTCGGTGAACGTGGAGGATATTGCTTCGATTACCGTACTCAAGGACGCTGCCGCCACGGCAGTCTGGGGTTCGAAGGGTGCCAATGGCGTGATTCAGATTACCACCAAGCGCGGCTCGCGTGGTAAACCCAAGATTAACTTCTCGTACAAGTTCACCGGCACCTGGCAGCCCGACGGCTACAAGTTGCTCAACGGTGACGACTACACGATGCTGATGAAGGAGGAATTCTACAACCCCACACAGTCGGCCACGGCCACGACCAACATTGCCGAGCTGAACTACGACCGTTCGTGGGCCGAGTTTGAGAACTGGAACAACAACACCGACTGGGTGGATGCCGTGAAGCAGTTTGGTGCCATGCACGACTTCAACGTGAACCTCACGGGTGGTGGTCAGAAGGCACAGTTCCGCATCTCTGCCGGCTACAAGCACCAGACGGGCTCCATCATCGAGCAGCAGTTCCAGCAGTTCACCACCCGCATGGCACTCGACTACAACGTGTCGGACCGCATCCGCTTCATCACCAACTTTGCCCTGACCTATACCAACAACGACAAGAACTATGAGGGCAAGGTGAACGGCGTGAACCACTCGTCGCTGCTCGCCATTGCGCAGAACATGGCACCCAACATGGGCATTTACCGACAGGATGCCAATGGCAACGACACCGACGAGTACTACCTGATGAACCGCACGGGCACCAGCAGCCAGACTCCCTACGACGGTCCTTACAGCAGCTATGAGCTGCGCAACGTCTACGGGCTGGGCAATCCCGTGGCTATTGCCAACCAGGCCTGGATCCAGGACAAGACCTATCGTCTGACGCCCGACTTTACCATCAAGTACGAAATCCTTGGCACCGAGGCCGAGAAGAGTCGCCTGACTTTCAATGGCCGCGTGGACTTCGACATCTTTGCCGAGAGCAAGCCCACCTACTGGCCTGCCTCCCTCTCCAATAATATGTGGACCGACAGCGAGTACAACCTCACCACCAACTACGAGTTCAACCGTATGAAGATAGGCGGCAGGACTGAGCTGGTGTTTACTCCTTACTTCAAGAACCACGACTGGACAGCCACGATGCTGTTGCGCTATGAGATGAGTACGCAGAAGAGCAGCAACCAGACGGTGATCATGGGTCATCTGCCCAACGGCATCACCTCGTCTACCGTCGACGCTTCGGCTGGCACGCCGAGCAGTGGCAATGGCCGTGCCAACTCGCAGAACGTGCTCTACAACGGTCACGTTTCCTATCTTGACGGTCGCTACTCCTTGGGCTTCTCCCTCCGTGCCGACGGCGACTCGAAGTTCGGCCCCAAGAACAAGTGGGCCTACTTCCCCGGCGTGTCTACCCGCTGGAATCTCATCGACGAGCCGTTCATGAAGTGGTCCAAGTCAGTACTCTCCATGTTGGGACTCCGTGCCTCGTGGGGTGTCGTAGGTAAGGCTCCCGATAAGGACTACCTCTTCTATAACACCTATAACGTGTCGGCAGGCAGCTATGGTAAAGGTTCGGCCAACCTCGCCAATATCGCTACGCTCGACGGACTGAAGCTCGACGACCTGCGCTGGGAGAAGACCACGTCGTATAACTTAGGCTTCAACCTCGGCTTTCTCGATGACAAGTACGAGATTGACTTCGACTACTACTACAAGAACACCACCGACCTGCTCATGGAAAATGTCAACATTCCCAGCTTCACGGGCTTCTCGCTGATTTCCTACAGCAACGTGGGACGCATGACCAATGAGGGATGGGAAATGAACTTCAATGCCAAGAAGTTCATTAAGATTGGTAAGTTCTCAGCCGACTTCGGCATCAATATTGCCCAGAACACCAACCTCCTGAAGGAGATGGACGAGAGCTGCCTGCAGAGCATCAACGGCACCACGTGGGATGCCACCAAGCGCGGCACCTATCCCGTGCGCGTGCAGCTCAACAACTCGTTAGGTTCCATCTACGGCTTCCGCTACCAGGGTGTCTATCAGTATGGCTTCGACTATCTCCAGAACTACCGCAAGGAACACGGACTTACCAACGAGCAGTATGAGTCGTGGCTCAATGAGTTCATCGCTTCCGGTAAGACCGCTCCTATTGCCATCGGCAACGACGGCAAGGTGATCATGACCAATACGGGCGAGCCCCAGCGACTGGTCTATAACTATTCCGACGGTACGCAGACCTACCGCTTCCAGGGGGGCGATGCCATGTATGAGGACATCAACCACGACGGTCAGATCAATGCACTCGACATCGTTTACCTGGGCAACTCGCTCCCGAAGGTCAACGGTGGCTTCAACCTCACGCTGCGCTACGGCCCCTGGACGCTCAAGGGACGCTTCAACTACCGCTTCGGCAACAAGGTGGTCAACTTGGCCCGCATGAGCCTCGAGGAGATGTTCGGCACCAACAACCAGAGTGCCACCGTGAACTACCGCTGGCGCAAGGACGGCGACGTGACCCCCATGCCGCGTGCCATGTACAATGCCGGCTACAACTGGCAGAACTCCGACCGCTACGTCGAGGACGGCGGCTTCGTGCGCTTCCAGAACCTGCAGTTGGCCTATAACTTCGACCGCAAGCTCATCAAGTCGTGGGGCCTGAGCAACCTGCAGGCCTACGTCTCGCTCAACAACCTCTATGTATGGACCAAGTACAGCGGCATTGACCCCGAGGTGTCGGCAAGAGGCTACAACCCCGCACTCGACAGCTCGAAGACCCCGCGCTCGAAGCAGTTCACCGCAACCCTCAATATCGGATTCTAATGAATAGTGAAGAGTGTAGAGTGAAGAGTGAAGAATTTGCTTTATAATTAAAGACCATAATGAATATGAATAAGACATATATATATAAGAAGGTAAAGAACTTGGTGAGGAGAGCTTCCTGCGTGATGCTTCTCTCCCTCTCCACCTTGTTCCTCGGCTCCTGTATGGACACCATCATCCTGCCCGACGACAAGACGGTGGACGAGGACTTCTGGCAGACCAAGAGCGACGTGTCGTCGATGGTGAATGCCGCCTATATGGCCATGGCCTCCAACGATGCTATTGCACGGTTCATTGTGTGGGGCGACTTCCGTTCCGACGAGATCGTGCTGGCCAACTCGCCTGCGGGTACGGCCACCTACGACGCCCTCAACGAGATGGCTGCCGTGAACATGCAGACCACCAATACCTTTGCCAGTTGGGCGGCCATCTATGCCGTCATCAACCGTTGTAACATCGTGCTGGATCGTGCCGGTGAGGTCAGGAACATCGACCCGAACTATACCGAGGGCGACTATCAGACCGACCGTTCGCAGATGCTCGCCCTGCGTGCGCTGTGCTACTTCTACTTGGTGCGCAACTATCGCGACGTGCCTTACATCACCGAGGCTTACATGAACAGCAGTCAGAATATGCAGGTGCCGCAGTCATCGCCCGCCTACGTGTTGGAGCAGTGTATCGCTGACCTGGAGGAAGCCTCGAAGAATGCCGTTCAGGCCCGTGGCTTCTCTACGAGTGAGTGGCAGCGTGTGGGATGGCTCACCAACGACGGCATCAATGCCCTGCTGGCCGACATCTACTTGTGGCGTGCCTCGATGACCCATAATGCCAGCGACTACCAGCGTTGTGTGGACTATTGCGACCTCGTCATCAACTCGAAGAAGTCGCAGCATGTAAAGGGACGCAGCGAGGTGGCCGAGAAGGAATATCCTTTGGCCGATGCCAATCAGGTCTATTCCAGCCTGTTCGTCAGCCAGAATGCAGAGGAGAGCATCTTCGAACTCCAGTCGCGCAGCAACCTGTCGGTGTGCCAGTATTACTTCAAGTATGGCAGCAACAGCTCTTCCGAGGGTTTCCTGAAGGCTGGTACCATCTTCGGCAATGCCGCCTCTAAGGTGCAGAACGTGCAGGTGAGCCAGGTGTTCTCGAGCAATGACTTGCGTTACTATGCTGCCTGCTATGGCGTGCCCGGCGATGGCAACCTGAACATCCGCAAGATGATTTCGCAGAATGCCGTCGTGGCCAAGACCGCCCAGGCGCGTGAGACCAGCATCAACTATGGCTCGCTCGACCGCAACTACATCGTCTACAGTCTCACCGACGTGATGCTGATGAAGGCCGAGGCACTGGTGCAGCAGGTGGACACATCGCTTGCCGTTGCCGAGAAGGAAGAGCTGCTTCGCGTGCCCTTCACGCTGGTGCAGGCCGTGAACACCCGTTCGCTGCATGCCGACAACCTGACCGACTCCATGACATGGGCAGGCTATAAGACCACTATCTCTAAGGAGCAGATGGAGCTGCTCGTCATGCAGGAGCGTCTGCGCGAGCTTTGTTTCCAGGGCAAGCGCTGGTACGACCTGCTTCGCTACAGCTACCGCCATGTCGACTACGATGCAGCCAAGTACGACAAATTGTTGGTCGACCTGAATGAGACGAATAGCTTGGGAACCATCTCAGCCGACATGAAGGCACTCATGGTGCGCAGCCGTGGTGCCGACGGTACTGCCGTGGCTGCTAAGATGCAAAACGAGGCCTATCTCTACTTGCCTGTTCCCAACAGCGACATCATCGTGTGTCCGTTGCTTAGGCAGAATCCCGTTTACAAGTCTATGAGCGATTTTGAGAAATCATACTAAATAGTGAAGAGTGAATAGTGAAGAGTGAAAAATTTGCTACCGCTTATATTAAAACAGAAGTGAAATGATTATGAAGAAGAATCTTATAAAGGTGCTGGGGGGTGGCTGTTGGGCGATGTGCCTGATGGGACTGGCCACTGCCTGTAACCCAGAGCCCGACGAGTCCGACCTGTACACCTCGACGGGTGAGACGGCCTACGACTACATTACGCGCAAGAGTGAGCTGTCCTCTTTCTATTATATCCTGAATCGCGTGGGACTCGACCGCAACCTCTCGGCCTACGGTCAGTACACCTGCTTCGTTCCTACGAACGATGCCGTGAGCAAGTACATCAGCCAGCTCTACAACGACACCGAGTCTATGATTCCGCACAATGGCATGACCGAGGAGTCCTTGGAAGGACTCACCGACAGCCTTTGCAGCGACATCGTGAAGTATCACTTGGTGTATAACACGGTCTACAACACCATCGAGATGGGTGGCGGCGGCATTACTATCCCCACCATGCTGGGGCGTCCCATCAATACCAGCGGTTCCATCGACTCCATCGGTCGCGTCACGCTCAACAAGGAGGCCGTCATCATCGAGCCGGATAGCTTAGTGACCAACGGCGTTGTCCACGTCATCGACCATGTGGTGCCTCGCAGCAACCGCGTGCTGGTCGAGGACATGGAGCGCATCGACGAGTTCAGCATCTTCGTGCAGGCCCTGAAGCTCACGGGACTGGCCGACTCGATAGCCCGTACCAAGAAGGATGTGGTCTATCCCGATCCTTCCACCTACGACCACAAGGACACCGACAATGCCAAGAGCGACCTCTTTGCACCCACGGAGTGCAAGATTATGTACACCGTCTTTGCCGAGCCCAACGACGTGCTGGCCAGGAATGGCATCAACAGCTTGGACGACCTTATCGACTATGCCAACCGCGTCTATGGCGGTGCTGCCGACTGGTACGACTATCCCGCCGAGAAAGGCATTGCCATCAGTACGGGCGACGACTACACCAACCGCTTCAACGCCCTCAACATGTTCGTGGCCTATCACCTGCTCTATGCTGGCATGCCCGAGGACCAGCTGGTCTATGAGTACACCAGCAGCAATAAGTACTGGAACTACGTGAATGGCTGTGCCCCCTACGACTACTACGAGACCATGCTGCCCAACACGCTGCTGAAGATCTGGCAGCCCCGTGGCAACGTGAAGTCGTCGTCGGCAGCGGTCAAGGCCCTCTACATCAACCGCTATGTCACCTTCAACTCCCTGACCGACGAGGTGGGCACGATGGGCAGCATGCACAGTGTGCAGCGCGAGGGCGTGCGCATCAAGCGCAGCATCGACGACACGGCCGATACCAATACCAACATTGCCTCGCTCAACGGCTATATCCATAAGCTCCAGGACATGCTCATCTACGACGAGTGGGTGCCCAAGGGTGTGCTCCACGAACGTATGCGCTTCGACACCACCACCTTCCTGCCCGAGTTCATCAACAACGGCTTCCGCATGGCTTCTATTGCTACGGTGCAGGGATGGAACGGCGGCGGCAGCGGCTCGCGTATTGCCTTCCCGCAGTTCGACGACGGACGCACTTTCTTCGATGGCGTGCGCAGCTACACCACGGAGAACCGTCTGCGCTACAATGTCATTGGTGCCTACAATGCCTGGCAGAGCAACACCTTCCAGGGCTGGGGCAACTACGACCTGGCTGTGAAGATGCCGCCCCTGCCCACCAATACCTACGAGTTCCGCATCTTCTATACCCCCATGAGTCATGGCGGCATGATGCAGTTCTACATGGGTAACTCGTCGAGTCAGGGTTCGATGATGGCCCTCGACATTCCCCTCGACGTGCGTGTGCCCATTACCGACCCCCGCATTGGCTGGACCAACTATACGGAAGAGGACGACCAGGGCATTGCCACCGATGCCGCTATGCGTAACCGTGGCTACATGCGCGGTCTTTACAGTTATGCCGACCATGCCGAGAACAACGATGTGGGTGCTGGTCAGGTGGGCGATAACACCACCCGCAACCAGCGTTACACCAGCACGGGCAACAATAGCCTGCGCAAGATCATGGGTCGCATGACCATCAAGCAGAGCGAGGAGCGTTGGTTCCGCATCAAGAACGTCATCAGCGATGAGAGCGACCTGAAGTGGCAGCTCGACTACGTAGAGTTCGTTCCCGTCGATGTAGTAGATAACGATACCTACTCGGAAGACTGGTTCTAGCCCACCCAAGCCCTCCCAAAGGGAGGGATGCTAAGATAGATAAAAAAAACAAAAAGCCCGCCCAAACCAAACATCCCCTCCTTTGGAGGGGCTTGGGGAGGCCTTAAGAAAGAGATTTAATTATGAATAATAAGTATATGAATAAACTAAAGGTTGCCGCCTTTCTTGTAGGCTGCGGCTTTGTCGCAGCACTTTCCGGCTGTTCCGACTTCAGCGACTACAACGAGACGCCCGTCGACCAGTTGCCAGCGGGCAACCTGACGCTGTGGGATAACATCTCGCAGAATGCGCAGCTGTCTGACTTTGCCGCTCTGGTGAAGCGCACGGGCTTTGAGTCCAAACTCTCCGAGCCGAGGGCCTACACCGTCTGGGCACCGCTCAACGGCTCCTACGATGCCGCTGCCTATCAGCAGCTGAGCGACTCGCTGCTGTTGCAGCAGTTTGTGAAGAACCACGTGGCCGAGTACACCCATGTAGCCACGGGCAGTATCGATGAGCGCATCCACACGCTCAATGACAAGTCGTTCACCTTTACGGGCAATGGCACCTATACTTTTGGCCATATTGCAGTGGCCCAGCCCAACCAGCCCGGCAGCAACGGTGTGATGCACCTCCTCGACGGGGTAGCCAGGTTCTATCCCAACCTGTTCGAGTACCTCAACATGGCCGACGGCATCAGCCTGCTGCGCGACTATTTCATGCAGTACAACGACACCACCCTGAGCGACGAGAGCGTGAAGGGTCCGATGGTCGATGGCGTGCAGACCTATCTCGACTCGGTGCTTGTCATCAGCAACTCGCTGATGGGTGCGCTGAACGCCCGTCTCGACAACGAGGACAGCACCTACACGTTTGTCATGCCTCTTGATGCTGCTTACCAGAAGATGTATGACCACGTGAAGCCTTTCTACAACTTCATCAGCAAGACCACGGTGCAGGCTCCGGAGGTGTTTACCACGGCCTCGGGTACCAATACCAAATATGTTGAGGTCAACGCTGCCCATCTGTCCGACTCGCTGACGCGCCGTGCCATCGTTCGCAACCTCATCTTCAGCAACAACGATGCCTACAACGAGTGGGTCGTGGGCAAGGGAATCAACACCGACACGCTGCGCAGCACCACGCGCACCAAGCTCTCCAACCCCGCCGACATCATCAGCAAGTATCTTGTGGGCCAGCCCTACGAACTCAGCAACGGCTATGCCCGCTTTGTCGACAGTTTAGCCTTCTATCCCTGGGAGACCTACAACCCCGTGATCAACGTCAACCCGCGTCCCAACCTGGCCAACGCCTTCTCCTGCTCAGGGCATATCGAATCGGTGCCCGACTCGCTCCTGCAGACGGTCTTCGGCCCCGACATGGCAGGCGAGACCAACTTCCGTTATGTCTGGTTAGAGCCCAGCAGTGCCAACGCCAAGCCCGATGCCTTCTTCACCCTGCCCAATGTCAAGTCGGCCACCTATAATTTCTACGTGGTCTTCATGCCGTCGGCATGGCGTCAGTTTGGCAACGACGACCGCCCCAACATGCTGAACTTCCAGCTCAGCTATTGCAAGGCCAACGGCAGCCTCGACACCTATTATTTCTCCAAGGCTTACGCCGACAGCCTGCTCTCGGGTGGCACGCTTCCCAAGCTGCCCACCAAGGTCGATGCCACCACCGCCTTCTACAACGACCCGCAGGTGGCCGACACCGTGTTCATCGGACGTTTCACCTTCCCCGTGTCCTATAGTGGACTCGGCGATGAATACTGTCCCAATATCCGCATCACTTCGCCTATCAACGTCTTCAACAAGCAGCAGCTGGCCACCTATACGCGCGACCTGCGTATTGCAGCCATCATCTTGCGACCCGTGGAGTACGAAGAATTCGTAGCAAAAAATAAATGAAAATGAAGAGCACCATATTTAATCTTTGGCAGACAGCGGGTCGGAGACTCCTGTTCTGCGCGCTGGCTTTCGGTTTCTGCTCCATGCCTGGCCTGGCTCAGAGCGAAGATGACGATGAGGCCGAAGAGGTAGAGACCGCCATCAAGCAACCGCAGCGCAAGGCTGTCCAGGTCAGTTATCCCACGGTGACGCTCAGGGGTCTCGTTACCGACCAGGCCACCAAGAAGCCGCTGGCCGGCATTCAGCTGCAGGCATTAGGCAACATTCGCTACACGGCCATGACCGAAGAAGACGGCACGTTTGTCATCAAGGTGCCCGTGTTTGCTACGGCACTCTATGTCTTTGCCACCGATTACATGTCGCAGCAGGTGCCCATCGTGGCGGGCGACTCCACGCAGCACCTTGCCATCAGCATGTTGCACGACCGTTTCCAGCCCATGTATGGCACTGGCACCGACTATACGGCCAAGTCTACGGCTCAGGTCACCCGTTTCGGCGTTACCGTCGACAATGAGATCAGCGAGAAGTTAGGTGCCGACGTGCGTGCCATCATGCACTCGGCAGCCCTCGATGGCGGTGCGTCTATGTTTGTCCGCGGCCTGAACAGCATCACCGCCGATGCCCAGCCCCTCATCGTAATCGACGGCATTGAGCAGGACATGCAGCGCGACCGCTACTCGCTCCACGACGGACAGTTCAACAACATCCTCGCCAACATCTCGCCCGACGACATCGAGAAGGTGACGGTGCTGAAGAATGCCACCGCCCTCTATGGTGCCCGTGGTGCCAATGGCGTCGTGCTCATCGACACCAAGCGCGGCCACTCCATGGCTACTCGTATCGATGCCAACGTCTCGGCCGGTGTCACCCTCCTGCCCAAGCTCCCCACGCTGATGAACGCCTCGCAGTATCGTGCCTACGCAGCCGAAATGCTCGGCACCATCGACGGCATCATGGAGAAGAACATCGACTTCCGCTTCCTTGGCGATAATCCCTACTATTATCACACCTACCACAACGAGACCGACTGGACCGATGAGGTCTATCGCACAGCCCTCACCCAGAACTACAGCATCAACGTGCAGGGTGGCGACGACATCGGCATGTACAACCTCTCGGTGGGCTATGTCGATGCCCAGTACGCCGCCAAGGACAACTCGTTCAACCGCATGAACGTGCGCTTCAACACCGACATCAAGATTCTCTATAACCTCAAGACGAAGTTCGACATCTCCATTGCCCGCACCAACAACTCGCTGTTCGACAATGGCATGCCTGCCGACTTCACCGAGGGCACCGTGGTGTCGCCCACGGCACTCGCCCTCATCAAGGCCCCGTTGCTCTCGCCCTACGTCTACAACTCGCTGCTCAACAACGGGCAGGGCGGCTACTCCGACCTGCTCTCGGGCTACGACGACCTGTTCTCGCAGTTGGGCAGTTCCTACTCCCTGGCCAATCCGCTGGCTATCATCAACTATGGCGAGGGCGACAACAAGAACAAGGCCGAGAACACCTATTTCAACGTGCGCGTTGAGCCTACCTACCAGCTCACTGACGACCTCAGCTTCACGGCCATGCTCAGCTACACCCTCGACCGTAACGCCCAGCGCTACTTCCGTCCTTACACGGGTGTTCCCTCGTTCAGCATTCCCGGCCTGGGCCGCGTCTATGCCAAGACCGAGTCGATGTTTGCCAAGGAGAACAACATCGTGGCCAAGCTGCAGGCCGACTGGCATCATCAGTGGGGCGCTCACTCCGTGACCGCCTTTGCCGGTGGCCGCTACAATGCCTTCACCTACGACACCAACGACGTGGGCGTGCAGGCCACGGGCGAGACCAGCGACAAGAACCCCTCGTTAGGATGGTCGGGATTCCATTCGGTCGACGGCGCCAATGACGAGTGGAAGCAGATACAGTGGTATGGCAACGTCGACTATAACTACATGAACCGCTACTTCGCCACCCTCTCGCTCTTAGGCGAGGCCAACAGCCGCTTTGGCGATAATGCCGACGGGCTCAAGCTCTTCGGCGTGAAGTGGGCCGTCTTCCCCAGCGTGCAACTTGGCTGGGTGCTCACCAACGAGAGCTGGTTCCCCAAGAAGGCGGCCATCAACTATCTGCGTCTGCAGGCCGGCTTCGACATCAGCGGCAACGACGGCATCTCCAACTATGCCGCCCGCACCAGCTACTCCACCGTGCGCTATAACCTCGGCGCCATCGGCACACAGCTCACCAACGTGGGCAACGACAACATCCAGTGGGAGTCTACCAAGAAGATGAACGTGGGGCTGCAGGGCTATCTGCTCAACAACCGCTTGGGAGTACGCTTCGACTATTTCATCCACAACACCGACAACCTCCTCACCCTGAAGTCCTTCTCTACGCCCATTGCTGGTATCAACCGCTACTGGAGCAATGGCGGTTCGCTGCAGAACACGGGCTTTGAGGCTGCCGTCACCGCCAAGCCCGTCGTGAGCAAGGACTGGAACGTGGAGCTGGGGGCCAGCGTGGGCCACTATGTGAACAAGGTGAAGACGCTGCCCGACGGCTCCTATACCTCCTCGGTCTATGGCGACGACAACATCCTCACCTCCGAGGGCAATCCCGTGGCCCTGTTCTATGGCTACAGCACCGCTGGCGTCTTCTCTACCGATGCCGAGGCCAAGGCCGCTGGGAACAACGGTTACCTCTACATGGAGGATAATGCCGGCATTCGCCACGACTTCGTGGCTGGCGACGTACATTTCGTCGACCTGAACGGCGACGGCAAGATTAGCGAGGCTGATAAGACCGTCATCGGCGACCCCAATCCCGACATCTACGGCAACCTCTTTGCCACCGTCAGCTGGAAGCAGTTCACCCTGAACGTCGGCTTCAACTACTCGCTCGGCAACGATGTGTTCAACTATCAGCGTTCCATCCTCAATGCCGGCAGCAACTTCTACAACCAGCAGGTGGCCGAGGTAGGTCGCTGGCGCTACGAAGGCCAGCAGGCTTCGCTGCCCCGGGCCAACTATGGCGACCCCATGGGCAACAACCGTTTCAGCGACCGCTGGATTGAGGATGGCAGCTACCTCCGGCTGAAGACCCTCTCGCTTACCTATCGTGTGCCTGTGCCCGGCTCATGGACCTGGCTGCAGGGACTCACCGTCTGGGCCGAGGCTCAGAACCTGCTCACCTTCACCAAGTACTTAGGCAGCGACCCCGAGTTCTCGGCAGGCTATGGCGTGCTTTATCAGGGCATCGACACGGGTAACTTGGCACAGAGCCGTTCCTTCACCGCCGGTCTGAAAATCAACTTGTAAAAGAATTAAAAGCCCACCCAAGCCCTCCCGTAACCAAACATCCCCTCCTTTGGAGGGTCTTGGGGAGGCTCTAAACCGTCATTTATTATGAATACTAAGTATATGTATAAACTAAAGGTAGCCGCCTTTTGTGTAGGCTGCGGCTTTGTCGCAGCCCTTTCCTCCTGCTCCGACATGCTTGAGAGCGAGAGTACCCGTTTCAACATCGACCCGGAGATTGGCGACAAGACCGACTCTGTGTTCTATGCCTTTGGCATCCTGCAGGCCATGCAGCAGCTGGCCGACCAGTACGTGTTCCAGGGTGAGATGCGCGGCGACCTGGTGAAGACCACCGTCTACACCGACAACAACCTGCGTCAGCTCTACGACTTCTCGGCTACCACGGCCAATAAGTACGACTCGGCCTACGTCTACTACCGTGTCGTTAACAACTGCAACTACTACATCGCTCACTGCGACACCGCCCAGTATCGCGGTTCCACCAATGTGGTCATCGACAAGTATGTGGCTGCCAAGGCCATCCGTGCCTGGGCCTACCTCCAGCTGGGCCGCAACTACCAGCGTGTGCCCTTCTTCACCGAGCCGCTCACCAAGATCTCGCAGATTGAGAGTGGTGCCTTCCCTGAGTACACGCTCGACGAGATCGTAGCCGCGCTCGCTCCCGACCTGGAGCAGTACACGGGCTCCCTCGTGCCCTCCTTCGGCTACGAGGCTACCAATGCCGGCTATGCCGTGGGGGCTCCCGGCTGGACCTCGACCAAGTACATCAACCCCCACTTCTGCTTTGTTCCCGTTGATGTGGTGCTGGGCGACATGTACTTGGAGACTGGCCAGTTCGACCCCGCCGCCCGTCATTACATCACCTATCTCACCAAGGCGGCCTACTGGAAGACCAGTCCCTACATGGCACCTATGGCCTCGAAGACGCTCAGCTCCGGACGCTTCGGTATGAATGCCGACGACGACCTGCCCAACCGCAGTTCTATGTCGGCACTCATCGGCACTTCCATTGAGTGGAGCGAGATCTTCGGCAGCAACTCCGATGCCGACATCATCACCTTCATCCCCATGGCCGTCAGCCGCGAGAATGGCTGCACCACCGAGGTGCCCCTCACCTTTGGCTTCAACTACTACGCCACCAACGAGAGCAACAGCCGCGTGCGTCTCTCTCAGATCTTCGATGGCGTGGCCGGACCATACGTCGACGAGATACAGCTCCTGCCCTCCGAGGCCCTCAACACCCTGAGCGACTCCACCGAGTACTACTACTACGCTGCCTACAGCGGACAGTCGGCTGCCAACCTCTACGACAGTATCGCCATTGCCCGTTGCGGCGACATGCGCCTGCGCAGCGTCACCTCGCAGACGCTCCAGGACGATTCCACCAAGCAGTGGATGGACAAGTACAAGTATGCCAACATCATCCTCTACCGCACCAGCACCGTGCTGCTCCGTCTGGCTGAGGCTTTCAACCGCCTGGGCATGCCCGATGCTGCCTTTGCCATCCTCAAGGACGGCATCAGTGATGCACTCGTGGCCAAGAACAACCAGGGTGTCTACTACGTCAACTATCTCTCCGACGAGACGCGGCAGAAGCTGCAGACGGCCTATCCGCTGCTCTCCACCGAGAACGTCAGCCTCTTCCCCGTCAACCAGGTCTACGGCATTCACACCCACGGTGCAGGCAAGGCTGCCAGCGACTTTGCCTTCTCGTTGGCCTCGAAGGGCAACTCGCCCTATCAGCTCAGTCGCATGGCAGGCCTGAAGATGAAGGAAATCCAGCAGCAGTTCGGCGTCAGTGTCGGCACCACCAAGCAGGACACCATCAATGCCGTTGAGGATCTTATCTGCGACGAGATGGCCTTGGAGCTGGCTTTCGAGGGTTCCCGCTGGTACGACCTGAAGCGTCTGGCACGTCACAAGAACGAGGCCTCCCTCTACGACCCCAACTTCGGTGGCAAGTGGCTTGCCCGCAAGCTCGCCTTCAAGCATCCCATCGTCAATCTCGAGGACCGAAACAACTGGTATCTTCCCTTCAAGTAGAAGTTTTTACGCAAACGATTACTTAGTGATAATGATGCAAAAATAACGATACAGGGCTTCATAGTTTCTCGTTCCTCGAAACCACGAAGCCCTGTATCGTTATTTTCAAACGGTTACTAAATCGCACAAAAATTATTTTTTTTTCGATATTTGCATACACTACATACACTTTTTATGATAACACATTATAAGTCAATGAGATAAACAGTGTATGTAACCGTGTAGGTAGGGTGTATGTAAAATTTTGCCTTCACCACTAAATGCCGATTGTGGTTACACCCGTAGATGCTGGTTGTCCCAACGGCTGGGACGTTTTGTCCCACCCGTTGGGACATTGCGTTTTCCATATTGTTGCATTGCCTGTATGTGCCACAATGAAACTGCCACTCCGGTTGCCTACACTACTTTCACCGTTGCCTACACTATCTTCACCGTTGCCTACACTACTTTTCTTTCTTATTATCAGTCTGTTACACGTTAGTGTAGGCAGTGTAGGCAAATTTTAAAAATAAAATTTTTAAAATTTGCGTTTGCCCGTATGATTATTTCCGAGACCTCCAAAATATAGTAAACGTCAATAATATTACTTCAGCAGAGCCGAGCGGATAGACGAGGAGCTTGATTTGTTGTTAAACTCTTGGCTTAAAGCATACAGGCTGCTTTGTGCCGTTACTCCGATGAATAGAATCTTGTCAGCCATTTCGCAGATGTAACGGTTACGGGCTAATGCTGTTGCTTTTGATTGCCGTATGGCTGTGGTGGTGCTGACGATGAGCAGGCGCCCGTCAGCTATGGCATCCGTCAGTTCTTCAGGAACCACCTTATACATCTGTCTGGCCAGCACCATAATAATGGGGCATTTTGCTTTCAGCAGGAAGTGGAGTACGTCGCGTTCCAACTTACTGCTGAAACCGCTGACCACGCAGCCTTCATGCTTGCCTGCCGCTCAGTCGTAGCTCCGTAGCACCATATCAGGAGGTATGGTGCCCGATGCCAAGAAGGCCGTCTTTCGTAGTTTCAGCAGTTCCTTGTTACCAAGATATTCCATATCGCTCTATTTTCACCTACTACCTCCGTGTTTAAGCCCATAATAGAAGTTGTACCCGTCAACGTACACTATAACTCTCTTCTTTTCCATAACTAAACTTTAAAAATAAAGCCCCCTTGCGGAGGCTTGAACTCGGTATATCTCACCCGAGCGGGATTAATCTTTCTAAGTTGCTTTCCAGCAACTGACCCAAGTATTTATCATACAAGGGGGGGATTCTGCTGCAAAGATAGAAATTTTTTCTGAAAGTTCCAAATTTATAAGCAACTTTTTATTCGTTTTCGTTCAACTCATCACCCATGCGGTACTTGATGTCGTAGTTGATGATAAAGTCCAGTTCCTCTTCCGTAAAGCCATAATGCTTTGCAAGGACTTTGTCAATCTCGTCAATGATGGGTTTGGAGAGTTTCTTCTGATATGCATAAGATTGATTTGTTCCTCCATTGGATTTGTTCACAACAGAGAGAATCTTGTTTCTGTCCATATCCTTTTCTAACTTATTCGCAAAGATACCAACATCATTAACATTATCATAGTTGAGGGTGAAATCAAAAATATTTGATTCGGTTAGATTGAACATGTCATAATTTGTAGAATAATACCATTGATAGTATCTATAACTAATTATCTATCAGCACTTTCGTTATTAAACGGTAGAAAAGTGAGGACGTAGATTCTGTGAGCGATAAAAAAGTCGAAGATTTAACACTTTTAACTTTGCGAAACCACAAAAAGCATAAAAATGTGCAGAATTTGAGTTGTTATTATGACTTAAAGTGGATGTTTCCTTCGATGGTGATTTTAAACTGCGACGGTCTGTCGCAGTTTTACTTTGAACAACCTATTGGCTTTGGGGTATAAGTTTAAGGACGATGATAATACCATATTTAATTTATATTACGCGCGTATGAATACGTCAATATGGGTATCGCGAACTTCTACCAATTCAGTCGTGTTGCTGATGTGCAAGAGGGAAATAAGCTATCGGATAACAACTTCGGAGCACAAACTGGTGTCAATTTGCTATCTCAACATCCATTTTGTAGTTAAATATATATAAAATCGTATCATAATTACGAAAAATAGAAATTAATACACTGCTTATATCAAATATTGTTTGTAATTTTGTAGCAAAATTACGATAATAAATAAAATATTGCGGTATGATACGAGATTTTTGGGTAAAGAACTATCTTTCCATTCGCGACAAGCAGGAATTAGACTTCGTAGCCAAGGGACCATCTTCGGAACTTGTCACTGAGGTTGCTGATGGCGTGTTCTTGTACAAGTTAGGCATCCTCTATGGTTCAAATGCTTCTGGTAAGTCGAATATGTTGATTGCCATGAATGAGGTATTCCGTCTGTTGGTCATGCCAAAAGCTGATGCGACAGTCGAAATTGGCGGTTGCATACCCTTTGTGCTTACCAAAAATGAGCCAACGGAAATGCACGTGTCATTCTATGCCGATGGCACCCGATATGACTACGATGTCAAATTCAACGGCAAGCACATTTTAAGTGAAGCCTTGTACTATTACCCAAACAAATCTAAGTCTCTGTTCTATGAGCGCAGTTTTGTGGGCGAGAATGTACAGGCCGACATCAAATTTGGTGCGAGCCTCAAACTGCAAGTCAAGACGCAGGAAAGCATCCGCGAAAACACACTGAACAATCACAGTGTGCTGTCTGTTTGCCGTAAGGCTGCCTTGAAAGAGGATATAGCTCCATTCAACATACTTCACGCTTGGATTATGTCTAATTATCACGATGTAGATGGTGATGTTGAAAAGGGACTTGTTGAAATCTTGAAGGATGCTTACAGCAATCCTAAGAAGCGTAAGTTCTATAATGCGATGCTTCAGAAGGCCGACTTGAACATTCTGGAATATCGTCCCGTCGTAGAAGACCGCATTGTGCCCAATGATTTCCGCGAGCGTATCCAGAAAGAGAATATCCCCGAGGAGATGAAAGATGTTCTGTTGAAGCCAACCACAGATTCCATCACCTTCTTGAACCATTCCGACTATGGTGACTTTGATATTCCCCTCAGATGGCAATCAAAGGGTACTCAGAAGTATATCCGTATATTGGATGCCTTGTACGACTTGATAACGAGTCCTCACGTGTACTATCTTGATGAACTTGGCGAGGATCTGCATAACGACTTGTTGTACTATTATCTCAATGTTTTCATCTTCAACTCCGACAAGTCGCAGCTGATTACCACGAGTCAGGAGACTACTCTCCTGTCACAGGATATGATTAACGAGAACAGAGGTGTGGTGTGGTTTGTCGAGAAGAACAAAGAGACTGCTTCTTCCGAATATGCTCGTGGTGACTCCTTCGGTTTACACAAGAATCTCTCGCTTTATAATTCATACCGCATTGGTAGATTGGGCGCAAAGCCCGAACTGGGTAGTATCTTTATAAATCTGGAGGACTGATATGGGAAAGCTACGACAGACAGCACTCATCTTGGGCGAAGGGCCAACGGAGTTCTTCTATTTCAAGTCCCTATGCGACGTGTTCAAGCGTCTGACCATCAAGCCGGACTATCCGAAGCATACCAACATCAAGGAACTGGAAGCCAAGATAGCAGAGGGTGTAGCAATAGGTTACAGCCATATCTTCTGCATCATCGGCATGGATACGAAGGACAAGGAACCAGAGCGTTCTCAATACCAGAAGCTAAAGGCAAAGTATGCTAAGCCTATTGACAAACCAAAGAAAGGCATTTACTGCGAGGTGGAGTTCTTTGAAACTCACCGCTGCACAGAACTGTTCTTTCTCTATTATTTCCGCTACACCTCACGTCCATACGTGACACAAGATCCTTTGCTCAAAGACCTGAACCAATGTGTAGAGTATCGGAAAACGATAGAGTTCTTCATCAAGACCAAGGGACTTCATGGTTACTTTGAGCGCAATGGTGGCAGTCTCGAAAAAGCTGTAGCCAATGCTAATCGGTCTATGGAAGAGAAACAGAAAGATGGTAGGTATTATACTTACTCTGAACTAGGACATTTAGTGAGCAGATTGAAAGAATTATAAATAATACTTTTCCATTATTATGAATGATAATATTACACAATTTTTATTCACCTATATGGATAATCCAGACCCTCGGTATGCAGTCATGTTAAAAGGAAAATGGGGATGTGGAAAATCTTTCTTCGTTCAAAATTGGATTGAACTATATAAGGAGAAAATTAAAGATGGCGATGCTGTACTTGAACCAATTTACGTTTCACTTTATGGTTTGAATGGCACATCACAAATTACATTAGCAATAGATCGGGTTCTTCACCCGTTTTTGTATAGTAAGGGAGTTGAAATAACAAGAAAGATTCTCAAAATAGCAGGAAAGATTGCATTTAAAGCTAGTTTAGATTGGAATGATGATGGAAAAGACGACGTGTCAATGGATGCGACTCTCGACTCTTTGTCATTACTAGCTTCACGTGATGACAATGCCTCTCTTGGTCCAAAATTGATTGTGTTTGATGATCTTGAACGCTGTTTGATTGACATGAAACTTCTTCTCGGCTACATCAACAATTTTGTTGAGCATGGAGCTTGCCATGTTATCATTGTTGGTGACGAAACACATACAACAGAAGACACAAAAGCCAAACTTTTGGAGTTTAAAGAAAAGACTGTCGGGCGAGAATTCGAAGTCATGCCAGATACGGACTCTGCTATTGATTATTTCATTAATAATGATGTTCCTCTCACGGAATGGCTTACAAGCAAAAAGGCATTCGTACGTGATTGCTTTCAATCCACAAGATGTGACAACCTCCGCTTGCTCAGACAATGCTTATATGATTTTAGTGTTCTTTATAATGAAACAAATGACAATCTTCTCAAAGATGGTGATACCTTTATGACATCTCTTTTGGGGGCTTATATTGTAGTCTATTGCGAATATCGAGGAGATAATAGAGACTTGCTTGAGAATTGGGATTGGAGCTATTTCAATGGGATTTCTGGTGATGAAGCGGTAAAAAAAAGAATAAGTAATCTTCAAAACAGATATTCATCCATAGCAAATAAGTATAGAATAGAAGTACTGGACAGTTCTCATGTGAAACAAATAATTTATGAGATAGAAACAGGTCAGAGTCTAAAAGCTTATGTTGAAAAATCATTAAGTCAGCTACAAGGGAAAGTAAGTCTTCAAGATAAACTTGCAGAATTTATCCATCTCTCAAATGACGAATTTGAGCAGACTTACAACGAATTGGTATGTGATATCAAAGCTGGTAAATCGTCCAATTTATTCATGTTAGGAAGGTCGCTAGCCCTTTTGGTTTTCTTCGATTATAAAAACATTCATACAATTGCTGAAGAAATTGTATCTTTTGCAAAAGAGCAGATATCCCATTTTTATTCGTCAATAGATAATAAAGATGCTCTCTATCAAGCAAGGGCTTCGTTTATTCAAGGTATTAGTTCATTCGGAAAGTTTTGCGATAATTCATTAGGTAAAGACATCTCTGAATTTGCTAAAGTGGAGTTTGAGAAAAGAGATGGTAAACTAAAAAATAAGATGGAAGAGGCCCTGTTAAATATGGACAATGATAATATTGGAAAATTATTAGAATTGAGTGGCGAAAGTACCCCGGATCAACGGTGTGAGTATAGTTGGACATCAATATTCAAGAATGTTGATGCTAATATGATTTCAGATAGGATATTACGTCTTAATAACAAGAGCATACAAGATCTGTGTCTATTCTTCTCATTTCATTATAAATTTAGTTTTCGCTTCGCAGGTGGAGATAATCGTTATGCAGATGACTTATCTGTATTACAACACATTAGCGAAAGGTTGAGAGAAGAATTAATAAATAGAGATGGTGTTGATGGGTATGTGTTGAGCAGTCTTATTAAATATATTGCCGGGGCTATTAGACGCGCAAGTGGTGACAATGAACCTATAGAGTTGGGAGATGTATAGTTTTTATTCTCATATTCTTCTCGCTTTATTGGTGTTTCTGGGTCAATAATGAGGACTTCATCGTTGAGCAAGTTGTAGGAGAAATAATAGAGTGTAATTTGTTGCTGAAGTTTTCCTTAAGTGGGGCAAGACTACTACCTTCATCTACACCTACCATGATAATTTTATCGACTAATTCACAGATGTACTGGTTACGAGCATAGGCAGTGGTACGGGATTGACGTGTGGCTTTTGTAGTAGAGATAATAAGCAACCGCCCATTGTTGAGGAGTGGTTGCAATTCATCGGGTACTCGTTTGTACATCTGGCGGGCAAGAACAAGGATAATGGGGCATGTGCCCCGCATAAGGAAATGGAGCACCCGTTGTTCCAAATGGGAAGAGAAACCGCTTACAATGCACTCGTTTCCTCGGCTCGCTTGCTGCGCCCAGTCATAGCAACGTAGCACCATGTCCGTCGGAATGGTGCTTGATGCCAAGAATGCAGTCTTGGGCAGATTGAGCAGGTCGCGGTTGCCGAGATAGTCCAAAATTATCCGTGATAATTTATCAAATCCAACTTTTGTAGTATTGCACTCCAGTCCTTCTCTTTTGGTTGATTCTTTGAATCTAAGGTTTCGTTGACCCATTTCTCATGAACTTCCTTTATTTGGTATAAACGTTGAGGAGGATATAGTGAAACATTATTCTTATCGTCAATTTCTTTGTGATGTACGCTACAAAGAAGGATAAGATTATCGTAAGTGTCATAATTGTCCAAGTTTGGCATGTAGCGTGGTCCATTTGGAGTTTTACTTATAATATGACACTCTTCACCTACATTAAAATCTGTACCATTTTCATTAGACTGGAATAGTTCTTGACGGCATATTGCGCATCTATTGCCAGATTTGGCCCATAATTGTTTTCTATCTTTATCGCTGATATTCATTTGAATTTTATTTTGTCTTATTTAATACTAGTGAAACTAAATCTTCTTCTAATGGTAGTTCTCCATATTTGTAAAGGCCGCTTAATCCAAGAATAGAATAACCAAAAGAAGAAAATTTAATATCAATGACGATAGTCTTAGATATGTTAAATGAATCCATATTGACATTTATACGAATATAATCTATGTTGCTTAGATATCTAGCAATTTGTCTGGTTGTAGCATTCTGCCCAAAATCTTGAGTATGAAGCAATTCTAAAACATTTTCATCAACAGGAAACCCACCTGGGTAAATTCCATTATGCTCATGTAATGATACAATAACATTATAGGCATATCCATTCTCTACTTTTGAAAGTATTAAATCTTTAAGAGGAAAGACCAAGTCTTTTAGAACTGAAAGTGTTATATTTTTATCTAATTCAAATTTATCCATAATAGTTTTATCTACTCGTTATTGTCTAATTCGTCGCCCATGCGATATTTGATGTCGTAGTTGATGATGAAGTCGAGTTCTTCTTCCGTAAAGCCATAGTGCTTCGCAAGGACTTTGTCTATTTCGTCGATGATTGACTTAGATTTCTTCGGAAAGAATTGAGCAAATTTCACATATCCCCTATTAGCATATTTATACTCTGCTACTTGGATATTCCTATTAAGGTCATCATTGAGCTTTTGGGCATATTTAGCATAGTTATCCCGAATATCAATGTTGGGAATCGGTATTTCTGCTATATATTTTCTAGTTAAATTATAGCAATCAGACTGCACAATCCAGTTGTAGAAGAATAGTGAAGAATTGAGCAGAACGAAAGAAAAGTCTTTATATGTTTCTGATATCTGTCTGTTCTTGTATGAGTCTGCAATATTCAAACCATTGTTTATCAAAACATCAATATTTAGCAGAGCCTTACACCAATAAATAGGAGCTGCATGATAATAGATAGAACTATTACCCGTAAACTCGCTTGCAAGATGTTTTTTAAATGAGGACAGTTTTTGCATAATGGATTTCCCTATATCGCCATCAAGTTTAGGGGCGGAAACGCAATCATAGCACTCAACATAATTAATTTTGCTAAACAAAACACTGCGCTCGTTAGCATAATATTTTAGGTATCTGCTAACGTATTTCTTTGGCGAGGAAGAGTTGCGACCAATATATATAGCCGCACGAATTTTTACCCCAGTAAAAAGCTCTGACGGGTTTCTGTCTCCAGAATAAAAACTATTCCAACTAATAGCCCCTTTGAAGACGATTGATTGCAAAGGAGAGAATCCATCAATAGACAGTCCACTTAACGGTATAATATAGCCTATTGAAGATTGAACATGAGAAATAGTCTGACATCGTTCTCCAACTAAAGCAAAAAGATTCTTAGTTTCATAGGTGAAGTATTGTTTAACCTTATAAGGCAAAGAACGGTCTGTGAAAGTTACATACGGCGGATTACCGATAATCACATCAAAGCCGCCATTGCCATAGATAATCTCATAGAACTCGGCAAGCCAATGGAAGGGCTGGTGCGATTTTTTCCACTTATCATAATCCATACCTGCGTTAGTAGCAGCATGAAGATTTTTGTTGAGCAATTCATTAAGTTTTGCAAGACGCTCTTTCAGTTGAGCCTTAGCGTTCTTGAAAGTCTCTAAATCGGCATCCTGTTCTAACTGTACTTTACGGAACGTGTCGTAAGCTGACGATACAATGTCTATTTCATCATAGACTTTACTCTCAAACTCCTGACGGGCAAACATATCCAGATATTTCACCCCTTCCTCCATTTCCATCTCTGTGGCATAGCCCACGAGGGTATTGCCGCAACGAATGTTGAAGTCTATATCAGGAAGAGGGTCAAGACCAAGATTCGGGTCACGAGGGTTGACATCTACCACAGCAACCATCTTCAGGAATAAGCGGAGTTTGGCTATCTCCGTTGCTTCCACCATGATGTCTACACCATAGAGATTTCGTAAGATGATGCTCTTATATATGAAGTAACGGATGTTGGAGCGATATTTTACATTCAGTTCGTGCAATTCGTTTTCAAACAGTTTGGGATTGGCAGCATTCCACTCCTGCATACGAGTGATACACACTTCGTATAGTGGCTCCAGAATATTAAGGGCTGCAAAAAGGAATGCTCCCGAGCCACAGGTGGGGTCAAGAATGCTGACATGTTGCAGAGCAGCATAGAAGTGTTTTACAAACAGGTGGTCGTCAGTGTCTTGAAGATAGTCGTAAACGAACTGTCGGATGTTGAGATTATAGGTAATGAAATCGTTCACTCCAAGTATCTCACCATTGGCAATCTTTTGATGTATGCTCTCGTAACGTTGCAGACGTTCTATGGTCTCGCGCCAAATCTCCGTAGGCAGTGCCCAAGGTTCTGGTGTACGTTCGTTCCATCGACTACGACGCTCCAACAGATTGGGTCTTGTGGTGTCGATACCTTCAGCAATATAGTCAGGTATTGGTTCTTCGAGCCCATGCTTGACGGCATCATAGATATAGCGGTCGCCACTCTCTTTAAGATACAGCCAAATGCTGCCATTCGGTTTGAAAGCATTGGCGGTAGTCTTTTGGGTAGCATCGAGCAGGAAGGGTACGACGGTGTTACGACCAATATACTCCGTGATATCCTCTTTCGTGTAATATGCTCCCATCTGTGCACGGTCATTGATGTACTGCTCAAAGATATAGCCCAACACATCAGGGTTGATGTCCCGACCCGTTGCCGTGAGTCGGTCATCAAGATGCCAATGCCATTGGTCGAAGAAAGAGAAAAGACTTTCAAAGGCTTCATCGGCAATGTCGAGCGTGGGATATTGTTCTTCCAGTTCGTGGATGCTGAACATGCCACCATTCAGGTAAGGTATACGTCCGTACTTCTGCACGAAGTCATGCTGATGGCGGGGCGAGTTCAGACCGTTGTGGAAAAGACTAACAAGGAATCCCTGATAGAATGTACCATAGAAGCGGTCTTCACCTTTTTCACGCTTTACCCACGCCAGTTTGTCGCGCAGGTAGTTGACATTACGGTCAAGGAAACCTTTCTTCTGGATGAAGTAACAGAACATCAGGCGATTGAGCATCACGCTGGTGTACCATTGTTTGTTGCGGTTCTTCTTCAGGTCGGTAATCTCGTCGTCAATACCCGTGATATATTTGGCAAAGTTGGTATGCTCCTTGCGGAAGCCAGTATAGAAGTCCTTGGTAATCTTTTCCGAGTTGATGATGAATCCTGCCTGCACCCGCTCTTTGACATCCATAATGGTGGTACGTTCGTCGAGATCGAAGCAAAGGTCTGACATCTTCTCAAAGAGAAAGTCTGCCTTGGCTGCCGTTTCATATTCAACCAGTACCAAATCTCGTTTCTCCACCTTCTTCACAGGCACGACCCATAGATGATGTTGAGGCCTCACCCCCTGTCCCTCTCCCAAAGGCGAGGGGAGTAAATAGTAAATGCAGATGTAGTCGTATGCTTGTCGCCGCAGCTTCGTATCAATCTTTTTGCATATTGACGAAGTGGGAATCTCTTTAACTCCACAGGTTAGTATCTGGAAACCACTACGGTCGGCTATCTGCTGAAACTCATAGGTGGTTTCCTCTATCGTCATGTCAAACGTTGTTTGTCCCTTGGGATTGTTCCATCCCATTTCGCGGATAAACAATTCGCGGAAATTGCTTTCTGCTATATACTGGCTGAAAATTCTTTTATTCATAATGACTTCCGATTAATGATGGCGGTAGCAAATTCTTCATTCTTTACTCTTCACTCTTCATTCTTCACTCTTCACTCTTCATTCTTCACTCTTCACTCTTCACTTCTTTGAGACCCATCGAACAAATGATGGTGGGGTCTTTCTGTTTGTTGTGCTCTTCATCGATACGGCACAAAGTACCATTCTTGTGCATCTCCAAGATGGATTCCACGATGTCGTCGTTGGTGCTGGTTCGCAGCATGCGTCCAAGGATAAACTTGGTGCCTTCCAATAGCTGGAAGTTATAGATGTCGTCGATGGCATATTTCAGTTGTTGCTTTTTATCGGCATCAAAGAAGAGTGTTGGAGGCTGCTGATAATAATGCTCCAAGAGGTCGATGATACGATAGCGCGTGCTGAAACGATTGCCAAGGATGCCGCTGACATGAGTCGTTTCTTGCTTCATTCCCTCAACCGCTTTCTTCACTAAGTCGAAATGGTTGTCGAGGGTTGGCAGAGAAGGTTCGTTGGCAGCGCAAGCCATTGCCTGAAGAATCTTTTTCTGCGACTGGCTGACCATTTCGCCTTTCGAGTTATACCACGTCAGCACGTCATAGTCGCTATGCGTCTTGGCGTATGTAATGACACCATCCTCAATGGCACTATCAGTCTTCTTGGTGGAATAAATGATGTTACTGAGGGCAGGGATAATTTGTTTCAACTTGGGGTTGGCCTCGGTGGCATTCTTCCAAATCTGATAGGCTTGTGAAGCTAAGTCAACATCGTTGTCATCCTCATCGTCGAGCGAACCACTCTTCTCGTTATACATATCACGGAGATTCTGTTCGTTACCCTCGAAGAACACCTCGTCGCTGCCTACGATGTTAGCGTTTTCGTTGATACGGGCATTTAGTCGGCTACGAAGTCTGATAATCTTCTCAACGCCCTCAGCAGGGAAGAAGGAATAACAGAAGATTTCCTCTGCCTCCTGTCCGATACGATCCACACGGCCAGCACGCTGAATCAGTCGGATAATAGCCCAAGGCAGGTCATAATTGACGATGACATGAGCATCCTGCAGGTTCTGGCCTTCTGAGAGTACATCCGTGGCTACCAATATGCGCAGTTCATTCTCTGCTGGTACATCGGCCCTATTGCTCAATGGTGAGAACCGTTCTACGATGGCTGTCGGGTTCTTGCTGCCACCTGTAGCCCTGTCAATATGACTGAAACCACGCTTGCGTAGCTGGCGATAAATGTAGTTGGCTGTATCAGAATACTGGGTAAAGACCAGCACTTTTTCTGTACCATGTGTCTTGTTCAGCAGTTCCTCCAGTTGATTGAGTTTCTGGTCTGTCAGCGGATTCCATTTGTCGCAGAGCCGAATCATTTGGATAATCTTTTCACAGTCCTGCTTCAGATGGGTCTTCAGGGAGCGTTTGAAATAGGTGGACTCTATCCAAGCCACATTGTCCTTCTGTGTCAGGAGCATATAGTATTGGCGGGCTTTTTCCATATACACCTTCATGTCCGTAGGAATGTCAATCAGGTCGTCGCCCAGTCCTTCTTCCTCGCCATCCGAGAAGATGTCATTGACATCGGCATCCTCTATCCATTCTTCCGGCAAATTGTTCTCGTCGCCAATGGGCAATGGAAGTTTGTTCTCAATGGCATGGATGAAAACCGCGTTGCGAAGAATATGACGATAGAGTGTCAGCAGGAAAGAGATGCCGCTACTGTCTATACGCTTGAAGAAGGTACTTTTGCAGAACCCCATCATGCGCTGGCCTGCACGAGAGAGATTTTCCAACAGGCGCTTGTCGGTCGAAGAGACATCGGCTGTCTTTGTGGTGTCCTCATATTGGGATAGTCCGTAACGAGGCAGACGCAACTCCTCCATCATGGCAATCATTTCCTCGCTATAGAGCCGGCTATACTGGTCGCCTAGCGTGGTGTCAAACTTGATGGCCTTGGGCTTGCGCTCCGGGAAGAAGTTCTTGCGCCCGTCGTTAAACTCCAGGTATTTTCGCCCCGTCTTCTCATCGGTCTTGGCGTAGTTGTCTTTGATGAAGGTACGGGTACGACGCACCAGGAACAGTTTCATCAGTTCCTGCCAGTCATCGAGATGGCCACTCTTCTCGAAAGCCTTGATACTGCGGATGAAGACTTCGCTATGTTTCTGCAAGAAAGCTCGGTCGCCACCCAGTTCTCTGATATATTCTTCCGGACGGATACCCAAGTCGTCGTCTTCGCTGATGAAGAGTTTCAACTGACTGCTCAAATCAGAGAAGTCCTTATTGTAAGGAGTAGCCGTCAGGAGAAGCACCTTACAGTCTTGGCGTTCTATCAATGCCTTGATGTTCTGATAGCGCTTGCCCTGCTCATTGCGCAGGTTATGACTTTCATCCACGATGATGAGCCTGTAGTAACGGGCATTGTCAATGTCTATCGGCTTGGCTATCGACATGATGTCGGCCTTCAAGTCATAACGCTTACGATACTTTTCCCACATGTCTTGCAGATTAGCCGGGCAGATGATAAGCGTCGAACTGGCATACGTCATTTCATATATCTTGGCAATAGCACAGGCTGTAATGGTCTTTCCCAATCCCACCACATCGCCAATCATGGCACCACCTCGTTTCTCGCTATTCAGATGACGGGCCGCAATCTTGACCGCCGTCTGCTGGAAGTCGAACAACTCATGCTGAAATTCTGGTGGCAGCGTAAACTCTTTCACGCCATTACGGGCATCGGCACTAAGATGGTAGGCTGTCTTCAGATAGATGTAATAAGGTGGGATGTCCTCTTCTCCTGCCCAACTGTTGTCAATGGCTTCTATCAGCTCTTGGGTAATATCAATACAGAAACGGTCGTTCCATCTGTCCTCAAACCAGTCTCTCAAGGCTTCCAAGTCACGATTGTTTTCGATGTCAGCATCCAACTCGCCTTGCTTTGTCAGACCGGAATAGGTCAGATTGCTACTACCCAAAATGGCAGCAATCTTGTTTCGATTGGAATCAGGACTATAGGCCAGATATAACTTTGCATGTAGTGGCTCTGCCACATAGAGCTTTACTCGGACTTTTTCATCCTTCAACTGTGCCGACAGACGGCGCAACGTCCATTCATCTCGTTGGGTGGGGAGCCCTAACAACAACTGTTTCTTGAAGTCGCGGGCTATTTCCAGTTTGCATTGCTGAACGTAAGCGGCATCTGGAATTTGTGGCGTAGAATACAAACGCCGTACCAACTCTTCTTCGGGCTGGTGCATACCAATTAATAAACGACAGCGACGAAACGTCTGCTGATCGTTTTCATAAACAAAGTCGCCAGGTATCTGGTCTATCTGATTGACTACCAAGTTCCATCCACGAAGGTTGAAGTAACCCACGCAGAAGTCAACTCGCTTAATGCCTACGTCCGTAATAAGGTCTTGTAGGCCATTGACGAATTTTGACTCTATGTTGTCATAGATTCTTGCCATGTCTACGCTATAGTTTTAGGAGCGAAAGGACTATCTGTTCGGATGATAATGGGTTCATTAAAGCAAGAACCTCAGGACATGAAAAAGCGCAGATTGGCGCTCATCGATGTCCCAAGGTCCTAGCAAAACCCATATACGAAGATAAGTCCAGTCTACGCTATCGCGCAGACGTTGGTACTTATTCGTTTCGTATATGTCTTTGAATTTGCTAGGTTCAGGGACATCACCGAATATAGCACTAACGCTATAATTATTCCGCAAAGATCATACCGGCACCTCCTCTGAGGCTCAATCTCCTGCCGTAGCAGCGTCGTGTCACGACGATTAGCCGATACTTGGGTGCAAAGATACAAATAATTTGGGAAAGAACCACCTTTTTGCATGAAAAATCTACATAATTATCTACGGAAAAAGCGCGAGAATCGCGTGGTATAGGAAACGAATTTCCGTAATGCCCGTAATTGACCCGTAATTGATATAATTTAGAAACGAATTATCTTAATTAAGGACAATTAAGGAAATTCGTTTCCAAAAATCGTTACACCACGGCGAAATATTCGTTACCCCCAGTCTAAGCATCCGTCTTACCCTGAAGAAGCATTCATCACACCCTGACGAAGCACTCATCACACCGTGATATCACATTAATTACAGTGTGATGAATGGGGCATTAGGGTGTGAAGTCATATATATGAAGGTGTAATCTCGTATTCGCCAAGGTGCAACATCATATAGCAACAAAAAAAGTAACCTCTTTTGCGGCGATTGTCGCGGAAAATGCTTAACTTTGCAGCCGTAATGTGTTTTAAACTAAAAAGAAGATGAAGAAAATAATGTTTGCTGCGCTGGCAGTTCTCGCCATCTGCGCGTGCAGTGGCGAGCGTGACTATCTGAAGGTGAAGGGACTCTCGATGGGACTTCCCGCCAACGTGTTTGTTGACTCGATGCTGGCTCGCGGATTCGTGGTCGACTCGGCCCACTCGAACGAGAACCTGACTGTCATGGGGCGTCCGGGCCAGCCCTCCTATTCCGTGACTATGGCCAACAACGGCGACAAGATTGTGGCCGTGGAGGAAGACTACCGTGCCTCCTATAACGACTCCACACGCGGACTCTGGCAGGAGCTGCGCGACGGCTTCGTAGAGGAACTGGGCCGCAACCCCGGCGTTCCCAAGCGTAACGACGACCATAAGATTGCTGAGTTTGAAACCTCTGAGTACAAACTGGTAGTCACGCTCGACAACCGTTCGGTGCCGTTCCTCAGCGTGTTCTATGAGATGAAGGAGAAGAAATAAGGTATGAAGGCATTGACTCTGGTAATCAGGAAATACCCGCTGTCGGTTCTCTGCATCATCCTTATCTGGTATCTCTCCCTGTTCTTCATTCCTTTCAAGACACCGCTGAACGACGTGCGGTTCATCGACAAGTGGACCCACTTCGTGATGTATGGGGGCACATGTTCCGTCATCTGGTGGGAATATCTGCGCAGCCATCGCGTGCTGAACGGTCGCAAGCTGCTGCTCTGGGCCTGGGTGGCCCCTGTGCTGATGAGTGGGCTGCTGGAACTGATCCAGGCCTACTGCACCACCAATCGGCAGGGCGAGTGGCTCGACTTCGCCGCCAACACGACGGGCGTCACCATTGGCGCTCTCATCGGGTGGGGGATGAAGTGGAGCGGACTCGTAAAGGCCAAAAGGGCTTGACTCCCTTACGCTTCGCGTCGGAAAACAAAAGAGGATTTCTATTTATCCGCCAGAAGGCCGAACGGGTAGTCATTCCGGATTTTATTGACTTGCGGTTGTTTTTCCTTAGCTTTGAACCCTGCATAGTCCTCGAATATTCAACCGCAGGTCGAGAAGTTTCTGAGAAACACGAATACGAACCGAAGAGAAGGGGAAACAAATTGGCACTAATGAGCATCAATTCAATTTGAGAAGTTCTTTTACTTTGAAAGAAATCATGTTGGTTTTATTTGAAAGAAATTGGAATAATGAGAATAATATTGCCTGCGGCGCAAGCCCATTATTCTCATTATTCCAATTTCTTTTAATTCATTCTTTGGCATTTCATTCAACCTTACGGAATTTTCTTCGTACCTTTGCGGTGGAATTGCAAACAATGAATTATGAATCCTATAATGACAAGCGAAATGGAATTGGATGAGAGAGTGAATAGGGCCGTGGAGAACTTCATGTCGGGCTACGGCTGCTGCCAGAGCGTGGTGGCCGCCTTTGCCGACCTCTACGGACTGGACGATGAACTGGCTAAGAAGATTGGTGCTGGCTTCGGGGGCGGCGTGGGACGGCTGCGCATGATGTGCGGGGCCGTGTCGGGCATCGTGATGCTCACGGGGCTGGACTGCGGACAGACCGAAGGCAGCGACCGCGACGGCAAGTCGGCCTGCTACAAGGTGGTGCAGCAGCTGCTGGCACGGTCGGAGGCCGAGAACGGCAGCCTGATCTGTGCCGAGATACTGGGTCTGAAAGGCTACGAAAAGGCCCGGTCGAGCTACGTGGCTTCGCCCCGCACCGCCGAGTACTACAAGAAGCGACCCTGCGCCGCTAAGGTGGAGAGCGCGGCTCGCATCTTCGCCAACTACCTGAAGGAAAAGCAACATGAGCCACTTTTCGACGAAAAATCTTAAAATCTTTTGGCATTTTGCCCGCTTATTCGTACCTTTGCACCCATGATTACACAAGACCAGTTAAAAGACGTATTAGACAGAGCCGACAAACTGAACCACTATCTGCGTATCGACGAGAAGCAGGTGGAGTGGGAAGAGGAAGACCTGCGCACGCAGGCCCCCGACTTCTGGGACGACCCCAAGCGGGCCGAGGAACAGATGAAGAAGGTGAAGTCGATCAAGAAATGGATTGACGGCTACAACGACGTGCGGCTGAAGGCCGACGAGTTGCAGTTAGCTTTCGACTTCTACAAGGACGAGATGGTGAGCGAGGAAGAGGTCGATGCCGACTACCAGCAGGCCATCAAGGCTATTGAGCAGTTGGAGTTGATGAACATGCTGCGACAGCAGGAAGACCCTATGGAGGCCGTGCTGAAAATCAACAGCGGAGCCGGCGGCACCGAGGCCCAGGACTGGGCATCGATGCTCATGCGTATGTACATGCGCTGGGCTGAGGCCCACGGCTACAGGGTGACCATATCCAATCTGCTCGACGGCGATGAGGCAGGCATCAAGAGCGTCACTATGCAGATAGAGGGTGGCGAGTATGCCTACGGCTACCTGAAGTCGGAGAACGGCGTTCACCGGCTCGTGCGCGTCAGCCCCTTCAACGCCCAGGGCAAGCGCATGACTTCCTTCGCCTCGGTCTTCGTGACACCGTTGGTTGATGACACCATTGAGGTCTACGTTGACCCGGCCAAGCTCTCATGGGACACCTTCCGCTCCAGCGGGGCTGGCGGGCAGAACGTGAACAAGGTGGAGTCGGGCGTCAGGCTGCGCTACTGGTACACCGACCCTGACACGGGTGAGGAGGAGGAAATTCTCATTGAGAACACCGAGACGCGCGACCAGCCCAAAAACAAGGCCAAGGCACTGCTGCTGCTGAAATCGCAGCTCTACGACCGCGCCATGAAGAAGCGTCTGGAGGCACAGGCCAAGATTGAGGCCGGCAAGAAAAAGATAGAGTGGGGCAGTCAGATACGCAGCTACGTCTTCGACGACAAGCGCGTGAAAGACCATCGCACCAACTACCAGACCAGCGATGTCGATGGCGTGATGAACGGCAAGCTCGATGGATTCATCAAGGCTTACCTCATGGAGTTCCCCGTGAGTGAAGAGTGAAGTTTAACCATTACTAAATAACTATGTCAAAGAAAAAGCAAGAAGAAAAGCACCTCAATGCCAAACAGCGTGCATACGAGATGCATCAAGCCAAGGAAGGCGCAAAAGTAGTGAAATGGATTTTCGGCGTGCTCATCGTCCTGGCCCTCATCTACATGGCCTACACCATGTACCTCATGTACTAACGAACCATGAGTGGACTGGAGATTGAACGCAAATTCCTGGTTAAGGACGACAGCTACAGGCAACTGGCCTATAGCAGCAGCCGCATCCTTCAGGGCTACATCTGTAGCGGTCACGGACGCACCGTCAGGGTGCGCCGCCGTGACCGCTCAGCTTTTCTCACCATCAAAGGCCCCTCGGCCGACGGCGGGCTGAGCCGCTATGAGTTTGAAAAGGAAATCACACTCGACGAGGCCAAGCACCTGTTCGCCCTCTGTGAGCCTGGCATCATCGACAAAACGCGCTATCTTGTGCGCAGCGGACAACATGTGTTCGAGGTCGACGAGTTCTATGGTGAGAACCAGGGCCTCGTTATTGCCGAGGTGGAGCTATCGGCACCGGACGAGGCTTACGAGAAACCGGACTTCATCGGTGAGGAGGTCACCGGCGACCGCCGCTACTATAACTCTTACCTGCGGCAGCTACCGTACTCTAAGTGGTCCACGGATTAGCACGGTTTTCTTTTGAGGACACGTTTTTTTGTAGCCACGGTTTTGCACGGTTTTTTACGGTTTTCTCTTTCTTTTGTTTTTCTTAGCCCGCGAAGCGGAAGAATTACACGAATTGTACGAATTGTCTTTCGGATGAGAAATTAGAGAAATTCGTGCAATTCGTGGTCGTAATAATTGCCACGGTTTTATTCGGTTCCCTTCGGTTTTCTCTTTTTTTGAGCCACGGTTTTATTCGGTTCCCTTCGGTTTTCTCTTTTTTTGAGCCACGGTTTTCTCGGTTTTTCTCGGTTTTTCTGTTCAGCCTGCGAAGCGGAGGCTTATTTCCCTAAGAACCTGGTGTCTAAATAGGTTTGGAAAGCAGTCTTGTAGAGGTCGCCAATGGGGAGGTAGGTGTTGGAATCCAAGATGACGCGGTTCTTATTGACTTCCTGAATCTTGGTCAGGTTGACGATGTAGGAACGGTGGATGCGCATGAAATAGTCGGGAAGCCGTTCCTCCATCTTCTTCATGGAAAGGAGCGTGATGATGGGCTTGGACTCACCCTCGGTCCACACCTTCAGGTACTCGCTCATGGACTCGACATAACGGATGTCGGCAATGGTGACCTTGACGATGCGGTAGTCGGTCTTGAGAAACAGGATGCCATCCGATTCCTGTGCGGCAGGCAGGGGGACAGGCGACGTGCCTTTCATCCGCTCACAGAGCCGGTTGGCCGCGCGCTGGAAGTCCTGCAGGCCGAAGGGCTTCAGCAGGTAGTCAACGGCATTGACGCGGAAACCCTCTACCGCATATTCGGAGTAGGCGGTGGTGAAAACGATAAGGGGCGGCACGGCGAGCGACTTCACGAAGTCCATGCCGTTGAGGTCGGGCATGTTGATGTCGCAGAAGATGGCATCGGCCGTGTCGTGTTCCAGGAAATCACGGGCCTCCAAGGCACTCTGGCACTGGGCGGCGAGCTGGAGGAACGGCACCTTGTTGATATAGGCGACGAGTTGTTGGAGAGCCAGCGGCTCATCATCGATGGCGAGACAGCGTATGTTCATTGGCAGTTTGGGAAATGTATGATTTACGGTTTGAGTGGGAGCTTTAGCTCCACGGAATAGACGTCGGCATTGTCGCTGATATGGAGCGCGTAGCCGTGCTGGTAGAGCAGGTCGAGGCGCTTGCGCACGTTGGCCAGTCCAACGCCCCCCTTCTCGTCTTTGCTTGCGTTGGCCTTAGAGTTGCGGCACAGGAAGCAAAGCGACCCTGCCTCCACCTGCACCTGTACCTCGATAAACGACTCGTGACGGTAGCTCACGCCATGCTTGAAGGCGTTCTCGATGAAGGTGATGAGAAGGAGCGGGGGAATCTGGGCCTCGGGCATTGCCTGGGGCAGATTGAGCGTGATGCGTACCTTGTCGGTGTAGCGCAGCTGCATCAATTTGACGTAGGTGCGTATGAACTCCATCTCCTTACTCAGCGGCACCCCCTGCTTGTTGCCCTCATAGAGTATGAAGCGCATCATCTTCGACAGCTCCAGGATGGTTTCCTGCGCCTTGGCGGGGTCTATCTCCACGAGGGCGTGGATGTTGTTGAGCGTGTTCATGAAGAAGTGCGGGCTGATCTGGTAGCGCAGGTATTCCAGTTGCTGCTCCAAGTTCTCGCGCTCCAGCTGCTCCAGTCGCCTGCGGTCGTCGTAGCTGCGGAACCCGATTTTGATGCCGAGGTTGGCGCCGAACATCAGGATAAGCACCACGATGCCCAGTAGATCGTGTTCGCCGACGATGAGGGGCGGGGGAGGGGCACGATGGGGCTTGGGGCGGTCGAAGTCTTCATCTATAGGATTGGGCCGGTCGAAGTCCTCGTCTATAGGCATGGGCTGCCTGTTTATCGCCTTTGGCGGGTCGTTGGGCAGAGTGGGGCGGCGGCTGCACTGGTAAACGGTGAATGTTGCTATGACTACGGCCACGATCGAGAAATAGGCCATGCGGCGGTGCCGTTGTACCAGCAGGGGTGCTATGAGGAAGTTATGAACGAGAAACAGCACTAAATAGACCGCGAACTTGCGCCATACGATGAATATCTCGGTCCAGTCGAACGTAACGCCGGAGTCGCTGATGGTGCGGATATAAAGACTTAGTAGTGGGGATGCAAAGAGCAATCCCCACACTACTAAGTAGGTGATGTTTTCTTGACGCTTCATCCTGTATCTTATATGATAATAACGTTGGAATCACAAAAATATTGTCTTAGCGCCATCCGCCTGGGCCGCCGCCCATGTTGCCGCCCATGCCGCTGCCGCCCGAGTAGGCCGAGAGACTGACCGAAGTGCCCCCGCTGACGGTACCTCCGCTGATGCCGATGCCGCCAAAGCAGGTGTTGCCGCCACTGACGCTGACACCCGACAGGAGTGCAGGCTGGGAGGCTGCGCTGACAACGAGGCCTGAGCCGCCGCTTGAGGGAGTCTGGAAGGAGAAGGTACTCGTGCCAACGGTCATGGCATACCACGCACTGGCACTCCACGACGAGGCCTGGTAGCACGACTGCGTGAGGCTGCTGCCGCTCTCCAGTCCGCCCACGGCGACGATGGTGCCGCCCTCCACGTAGAGCTTGTAGCCGCCTTCGGTGTTGGCATCGATGGCCACCTCGGGTGAGCCGGAGCAGATGGCATAGACCGTGCCACCCTTGATGTAGCAGTTGCCGTTGGCATCGATACCGTCGTTGTGCTGGCCGTGGGCATAGACATAGCCGCCGCTGATGGTCATCGTACTCTTTGAGTTGATGGCATCGTCGTAGGAATATGAGGCCACCTCGCCGCCCGTGATGCTCAGTTCGCTTTTCGTCTCAATGCCCTCGCCGCTGTTGCCGCTGGTGCGCACCCAGAGCCGACCGCCTGCGATGCTGATGCTGCCGTCGGCCTTGATGCCCTTGGGCGACGAGGTGTCGTTGCCGCTCCTGTACTGGCTGCCCGTGGTCACTACATACACGCTTCCGCCGTTGAAGTTTGCTTCGCTGTCGGTGTTGATGCCCTTGCCGCCGGCCCCCGTACTCTTCAGCCACATTTCACCGCCGTTCATGGTCAGCGTGCCGTCGGCCTTGATGCCCGCAGCCCCCTTGGCCTCGCCCTCTTCGCTGTCGTAGGCACCGCCGCCGGTGGTCAGCACGGTGGTGCGTCCGCCGTTCACGATGATGTCGCCCTCGCAGTTGATGCCTTTGGCAGCAGCTGCCGACACCTCGACGTTGAGTATGCCGCCGTTGATGAAGATGCCGTCGTTGGCCTTGATGCCGTGGTTGGCCGTCGACTTCACGTGGATGTTGCAGCCCTTGCCGAAGACGATATAGTCGGCCGAATGGATGCCGTTGCTCGTGTTGCCCGTAACGCTGAGCGAGCCCGTGCCGCTCAGGAGCAGCTTGCCCTTGCAGTAGAAGGCTCCCTTCTGGCTGCCGCCCGTGCCGTCGGCCAGCGTGTTCGTCGTGCCGTCTGTCAGGATGATGAAGGCACGCTTGCTGCTCAGCAGGTTCAGCGCAGCCGAGTCGGGATTGGTGATGCTCACACCATTCAGCTTCACAGCATATTTCTTGTTGCCTACGACGGTGAAGGAACCGTTGGCCGTCGTGCCGGTCAGCGTGTAGCACACCTTCTTCGTGTCCCCGTGATTGGCGGTGATGTGGCCGTTGGCAACCGTCACCTCCACGCCGTTCTCCGTCTTTGCCACGGGAGCCGACAGGTCGATGGCCACCTCGGTGGTAAACTCGTTGTTCTCCAGCATGTCTTCCTCTTCGGGGTAATAGGCCGTTGCGGCCTCGGCAGGCTCTGTGGTCTCTGCGTCTAATGCGACGTCGAAAGTGGCCAGCTTGCCCGTGGTGGCCGAACTGCCATTGCCGCCCTGCATGTTCTCACCGCCGGTCCAGCCGTTGTTGACGGGGGCGACAAAGTCCTCCAACGGGTCTTCGGTCGTGCAGCACGTCATCACTGTCATCGTGATAGTGAAGAGCATAAAAATCATTACTTTTCTCATCATCATGTCGTTTTGTTGTTATATATTTGATAATTCTTCGGCAAAGATACGGCTTTTCCTGTTATTCGCCATAATTATTCAACAAAACGGCCTTTTCGTTCAGCGAAACGTGAAAGAAGGGGGAGCGCGAATACAACACGAAGAAGGGAAAACGCGAATACAACTCGAAGAAGGGGGGAAACAAATTGGCACAAATGAGCAAAAATCTCCGGCTAAGGTTGAATGAAATGCCAAAGAAGAAATTAAAAGAAATTAGAATAATAAGAATAATTCAAGTTCCGCAAGTAGGGTGTCCGACATAGAAGTTCTTGCTCTGGACTCGGCTTTCTTGCCTTCTTGCTTTGGCAAGCGTCTCCTTTCGTCGCCGAGCGGCAAGCGACCAAAGGTCGAGCGGTCGCTTGCCAAAGCAAGAACTTTTTCTTTAGGGTACAACAAATTGGACATCCTATTGCAGAAACAAAAAATATTTATTTATTATTGATATTTATATACACCACCTACATTTTTGTGATAACTACTTTTAAGTCAATGGAATAAGAGGTGTATGTAGTGGTGTATGTAGGGTGTATATAAAATTTATCCTACACCAATAGATAAGCGTACACCTGTCTTGGTGTAGGTAGAGATAGACGTCACATTGTGGCGTCTCAATGCCAAATATAGCTCGCTACCGAACGATTATTGTCCCACCCGTTGGGACTGGTTGTCCCATGCGTTGGGACAACCAGTCCCAACGCATGGGACGTTTCGTCTTCCGTATTTTTGTATATGACAATCTGCATACTGCCGTATGTGACCCTGAAAGGGTCACCGTTCAATAGCCGCGGGTCGGTACGACCTGCGGATAGAACGACAAGAGGAACATCGACCCTGAAGGGGGCGCCTCTCTGTTCTGACCGGAGAGCCGCCCATGAGTTGGGCGACCCCCATTCTTGCGTCCCCATTCCCGCTTACGCGCCTACCCGTAGCCTTTCGGTAGCAAGCCAGCAGAGCTGGAGCGCCCGAGCTACGCTCGCCCGCTCGAACTTGTTCGCTTGCCCAAGCAAGAACCCGTAGCCTTTCAGGGTCGATGTCACCACCCGCACTCTATCCGTAGGTCGTACCGACCCACGGCTATTGAGCGGTGACGCTTTCAGCGTCAGTTGCGGATACATGCGGATAATCCTTTTTTGCATTGCCACAGAGAAACTATCTCTTTGGTTACATACACCACCTACACCACCTACACCGCTACCTACACCACTTTTCTTCCTCATTATCAGCTTGTTATATGCTGGTGTATGTAGTGTATGTTATTTCTAAAATAAAAATTTAAAAAAATCAAAACTGGCAAGTTAGGAACTTGCGTGCGGAACTGAAACATTTTATTGAAATCTATCAATTAAAACTGGTGAGTTAGGAGCTTGCGGAACTTAAAATAATAAGAATAATTTGGCTTGCGCAGAAAAGAAAGAATTAAAAGAAATTGGAATAATAAGAATAATGGGCTTGCGCCGCAGGAATATTATTCTCATTATTCCAATTTCTTTTAAATAAAAAACCAACACGATTTCTTTCAAAGTAAAACGAGCTTCTCATATTGAATTGATGCTCATTAGTGCCAATTAGTTTCCCCCTTCTTTGCAGGTCGGAATTTATGCTCATATTGCTTAGAAGAACAGGAGGGGGCGGGAGTTCTTTCGCTTCTGTGCAAGTTCGCTTGTCATCCGCTCCATGGCGGTCAGGGCCTGATAGTCCTTGCGGATGCGTTCGTACTCCTCTATTTCCCTTTCGAACATCGTACTACTCCTCGTACATCTTGTCGATTTCCTTCCGGTAGTTCTCGTTGAGCACGCGGCGCTTGATTTTCAGGGTGTTGGTGAGTTCGCCACGCTCCAAGGAGAAGGCACGCGGCAGGAGGGTGAAGCGCTTGATTTGCTCGTAGTGGGCCAGTTGCTGCTGGAGGGTGTCGATGCGCTCCATCATCATCTGGTGAATCTGCTCGTTCTGGCAGAGGTCCTCGCGGCTCTTGAAGTCGATGTGATGCTGGCGGGCATATTCCTCGAGCAGGGAGTAGACGGGGATGATGAGGGCTGAGACGAACTTGCGCTGGTCGGCAATGATGGCAATCTGGTCGATGTACTTGTCGACGAGCAGCTTCGACTCAATCATCTGCGGGGCGATGTACTTGCCGTTGGAGGTCTTGTAGAGGTCCTTGATGCGCTCCTTGAGGAACAGCTCGCCGTCCTTGATGTAGCCTGAGTCGCCGGTCTTGAAGTAGCCGTCGTCGGTGAACGACTGGCGCGTCAGGTCGTCGCGGTTGTAGTAGCCACGGGTGATGGTGGGACCCTTGAGCAGGATTTCGCCCTCGTCGCTGATCCTGATGCTCAGTCCCTCGATGGGGATGCCTACCGAGCCCACGGTGAAAGGCTCGCCGATGTGGTTGCACGACACGGTGGCCAGGGACTCGGTGAGGCCGTAGCCAACGTCCATGCAAATGCCGATGGAGTGGACGAACTCCTCTACGTGGTGGCTCACGGTGGCTCCTGCCGTGGGGAAGAAGTGGGCATTCTCTAAGCCCAGCTCCTTGCGCACGAGCGAGAACACGGTGCGGTTGAGCATCTCATATTCGATGTGCAGGGCCATGGGCGGGCGGCGGCCCTTCGACAGGTATTCAATGTTGTGCTTGCGACCCACGTTGAGGGCGTGCTGGAACAGCTTGCGCTGCACGGCGCTCGACCGCTCGATTTTATCCATGACACCCATGTAGACCTTCTCCCAGAAGCGGGGGACAGACGACATGCAGGTGGGGTGGGTCTCGCGCATGCTCTGCTGCACCTCCATGGGGTGGGTGTTCACGATGAGGCGTGCGCCCTTGGAGAGGCACAGGATTTTCCATCCTTTCTCAAAGATATGGGTGAAGGGCAGGAAGTTCATCACGCGGTCGTTCTCGCCCACGGGCACGCATTTGTTGTTGGCCTCCATGGCTGCGTGGTACTGGCCCATGGAGAGGATGACGCCCTTGGAGTCGCCCGTGGTGCCGCTGGTATAGAGGATGTTGGCCACGTCGTCCATCGTAGCGCTCTGCCAGAGCGATTCCACCTCGCTCTGGCGGGGCAGGCCCTCGCCCAGTTGGAGGAAGTCGTCGAAATACATGGCCGACGAGTCGTTAGGGTCGATGCGTACCGAGGGGTCGAAGACGATGATGCGCTCCAGCGAGCGGCAGGTGGCAAAGACGCGGTGTGCCTTGTCGTACTGCTCCTGTTCGCCCACGAAGAGGAAGCGAACCTGGGCATCGGTGATCATGAACTGGATTTGCTGCTCACTGCTGGTGGCGTAGAACGGGATGGTTACGGCGCGAATGCCCCATGCACCGAAGTCGCAAAACAGGTACTGCACGGAGTTCTGCGAGAAGATACCGACGTTTTCCTGCACCTTGACGCCCAGGTTGAGCATGGCGTTCGACACTTTCTTGACCATTTCAGAGAACTGGTTCCAGGAATAGGACTTCCACTCGGTGCCGCCGAAGTCTTTATAAATGAGGACCTCGCGGTCGCCATAGTTACGGGCTTGGTCGTGAATGAGTCGCGACAGATGGCTGTTAGTTTGCATAGACACTGATGGTTTATTCCTTGCAAAAATAAGAAAAATCGTGGAAAACGCCAAATTTATCGGGCGTAAATCATTCGTTTTGCGGTAATTTGCTATTCTATGTCAGTCAATCGTGGATGGCAGGCCGAAAAAACGCTTCGCGGACTGACAAGAAAGCAGTCCGCGAAGCGGTTACAGTAGGGATTCACGGAGATTAGAGCAGGTTGTAGCGCTCGATGTCCTTGAAGTAGCGGTAGGTGCCCACCTTGAGTTCGTCGCAGGCAGCCTCGTCGGCGACGATGATGCCGTGCTGGTGCATCTGCAGGGCAGAGATGGTCCACATGTGGTTGACGCTTCCCTCGATGGCAGCCTTCAGTGCGCGGCACTTGGCGTGGCCATTGACCAGGATCATTACTTCCTTGGCAGCCATCACGGTGCCTACGCCGACGGTGAGTGCCGTCTTGGGCACCTTGGTGATGTCGTTGTCGAAGAAGCGCGAGTTGGCGATGATGGTGTCGGTGGTCAGCGTCTTCTGGCGGGTGCGTGAAGTGAGCGACGAACCCGGCTCGTTGAAGGCGATGTGGCCGTCGGGGCCGATGCCTCCGAGGAACAGGTCGATGCCGCCGGCCTCCTCAATCATCTGCTCGTAGTGTGTACACTCGGCAACGAGGTCCTTGGCGTTGCCATTGAGGATGTGGATGTTCTCCTTGGGGCAGTCGATGTGGTTGAACAGGTTGCTGAACATGAACGAGTGATAGCTCTCGGGATGCTCTTCGGGCAGGCCCACATATTCGTCCATGTTGAACGTCAGCACGTTCTTGAACGAGACCTTGCCCTCCTGACAGGCCTTTACTAAGGCACGATACATGCCAATGGGTGACGAGCCTGTGGGGAGACCCAGCACAAAGGGCTTCTCCTTCGTGGGCTTTGCTGCGTTAATACGTTCGATGACATGATTTGCTGCCCACTGTGACATCAAATCATAATTCGGCTCAATGATTACTCTCATAATTGTGTTTGTTTTTGTTGTTAGAAATTAATTATATAATTACCTTTCGGATTGTTCCGTCTTGTCTTATCTCGATATAGAGTCCCTTGCCGGTGGCACCCTTGCGGCGATGTCCCTGCAGGTCGTAGAGTCCCTGCCTGCCTGTTGCCGTCTTGTCGCGGGGGCTTTCGACCGGGATGCTGATGGCGGTGGGGTCGCCGCCCATGAAGTTGAACGAGACATAGCCGTCGGCCGATACCTGTATGTTGGTGATGGGCTTCGACAGCAGGAGACTTCCGTCGGCGTTTTTGTTGAACATGACCGGGGCGGGCGAGGACTCGTCGGTGAGCTGGTTATTGGTCTCGGTGGAGTCGGTGGCCCAGGGGTAGGGTGAGGTGCTGAGATGCCAGTTGTTCATCATGGGCTTGTTCTGCCATGATGAACTGATGCCTCTCTCATCCATCAGGTTATCCCACTGTGTGTAGTCCAGCCCGTCGGCATGTATGATGTCGTAGTTGAGCTGGTTCTGGGTATCGTTGACCCTATTGTTACGCCATAGCGATTCCTTGTAGTTCACGTGGAAGATAATCAGTCCGCTGCCGGGCGTTCCTGCGTCCCAGCCCGTATGCTGGCGGTTCTCTAAGAGCAGATATTCATTGTCGGTGTGCCTGATGAGGTAGACTTCGCCGCCCTCACTGACGGGTTTCATGCCGGTGATGGTGGCAGGCTCAGTCAGCTCAGTGGGCGTGAGCCATCCTAAAAGCATCTTCTCCAGGGCCGAATAGTTGGGCGGGCACCATCCGTAGTTGGTATAGTTGCCGCCGTCCATCAGGTCCCACTCGTCGACTGCGCTGAAGACCCAGCCGTTTGTGGGATAGATGTCGGGCAGGCCCAGGCAGTGGGAGAACTCATGGCAGACGGTGCCTATGCCACAGGAAGCCTTGTTGGGCCATAGCTCGGGACTGACAGAGTAGGCACTTATCTTCTTCCCGTCGTGGGTGGTCAGCGTCTTGCTCAGGGAAGAGGTGTTAGGCCAGAGGTATCCATAGAAGTTCTCGCCCCCCGTGTTGCCGCCATAGCCGGCACAGATGGCGACGACCTGATCGACGTAGCCGTCGTTGTTCCAGTCGTAGGGTGAGAAGTCCAGTTCGGTCTCTTCGGCCAGCAATGTCTGTAAGGCATCGAGCATATAGGAATTTCCATGATTGTGCGTCTTACTGTTGGGGTTGGTGTATGGCTGCGCAACCTGGCTGGCCTTATAGGGGCCGAAGACATCGAACTGCAAGTTGAACAGACCGCCCGACTGTTCGCGGAAGTAGTCGGCCACGCAGCCTACACCCTGTCTTTTGTTGAACCCAGGCTCGTTGAGCATGGAGTCGAAGAACGCATGCGGGTCGGAGGCCGAGAAATCCACGTCGGAGGGAGCCACGAGAACGACCATCTGCCTGTAGATCTTGTTTGGATTCCAGTTGGTGTTGATGGCAGGCAGGTGGCGCATGGCCTTCCGTGCATGGGTTGCCTGTTGACTGGCCTGCTGCGGGTTGAGCGGCTGGAAGATGCCTAAGCTGTCGAGTGTAAAGAGACGACCATCGTCGGCCCTGTAGCAGGTGAAGTGCTCGTCGCCGCAAAGCTGTAGTACGAGCGTGGTGCCGTCGGGCTGGGTATAGGTCTTCCACTCGCTCTTGACTCGTGATGCCAGGAGAGCTTGTGGCAGGATGACTGTCAATGTCAGGATGATGATGTTGCGTAGTTTCATAAATCAGTGTTTATAGTGCTGTTAATTGTTTCTGCTGTAGGCCGGCTGGTCGCTTGGAGTGTCGTGCGGGCTGTCGGCTGCGTTGTTCAGGACGTTTTGAGTGATGTGCAGGATTGTCCAGTTTCTGTCGTCGCCGATGATGACGGCCTGGCCGGTTCGTATGGCTCCCGTCGTGTTGGGAGTTGCCGTCAGGCTGACGGTCTGTTGCGAGTCGTCGGGCAGGATGCTCAGCCAGTTGGCTGGGTTGTTGATTTTCAGGACAGGGAATGTGGCACTTGCCAGTTTCAGTTGTTGTCCGCTGCCGTTGGCCGTCATGTTGACCGTCATTGTCTGTGTCTTGGCGGCCTGCTGTTCGATGTGCAACAGGTACACGTTGCCGGGATTATCCTTGAAGGCGAGCTGGGTGCTGCGCGCGATAGTGTCCATGTTGTCGGCAATGTCGAACGCGATGGATGGTGTGCCGTCGTTAAGCGTTATGACGAGCGAGCTAATCCAGTCGGGCATTATGGCGGTGCTGGCTATCCCGGACTTCATCTCAGGAAGACTGAACGACTGGTGGCTGCCACGTGCCGGTGACATGACCATACGCTCGTAGGTCTGCGGCTCCTCGGAGTCGTTGCTACAGGCCATCCATCCGCACATTGCCAGCAGTGCAAATGAGAGCATCCAGAAATTCTTCATCGGTTCGGTCTTCATTGGGAGATAACGATTTTCTTACCTTTATATATATATAGGCCCTTCGGGAGTCGGTTCCCGCTTATATGTCGGCCTTGCAGGTCGTAGTAGATGGCGGGCGACGGGGATGGGTCGATAGATGCGGGGTGATGACCTGCTATGAAGCCTCGGCTTGCCTGCGACTTAGGCAGGGCAAGCCATGCCTTGTGGGCATCTATCATGAAGGGGCCGCCGTTGGCCTCGCCCCAGAACCAGCCAAAAGCTTCGCCCGTCTCGGGGGTGTAGCCGTATGTGAGCTTGTAGAACAGGCAATCGTCGGTGCCATTGCTGGTGGTCATGGACGGGGTGTCGGTGCCTGCTAACAGGTTAGGCCCGTCGTAGGTGGTGTTATCGTCGGTGCCTTCGAGGATGCAGTTAGCGATGGAGACGTCGGTGTCGTTCGTGAGAAAGACAGCGGTACACTTGGGTATGAGCCGACCGCCTGTAGCTTTTCCGGCAATGGGTTGGTAGAGCAGTTGCTGGTTGGCAACGCCCGTGATGACACTGGCCGTCAGCCCGTCGGGCATCAGGTGGGCACACTTCGAACTATAGAAAGTAGCCTGTCCGAAAGGGGAGAAGTTGACGAGTATGCGTCGGCTCATGTCGCCTTGAAAGTCGAAGGAAACGAGACCGTCATCGGTCATGCAGATGTTGGTGACGGGCTTTGACAACAGGTTAGATGCAAGGTTGTTTTCGTTGTGCATGACAGTTGCGGGTGCGGTCGTGTCGGAGAGCATGTCGTACACAGCCTGTGTTGAGTCGTTGGTCCAGGGAAAAGCAGCCGAACTGAGATAGTAGCTGTTCAGCCTGGGAGCGTTGCGGTAGACGTCGATGGTGCCTGCACTGCCTTTTGCCGACATGCGGATATCCCATGCCTTGTAATTGAGATTGTCGGCAGGCATCAGTTCGAAGCGATACCGGTTGGCCATGGAGTTGACCTCGTTAGCCTGCCAAGCGTCGGCATCGTAGTTGACGTGGTAGACCACCAGTCCCTGACCGGGCAGACCATAGTCCCAGCCGTGCCACTGACGGTTCTCCAAGAGCAGGTATTCGCTGTCGGTGTGCCTGATGAGATAAGCCTCGCCGCCGTCGGCCACAGGCTTCATGTCGGTGATGGTGGCAGGTTCGGTCAGTTCAATGGGCGTGAGCCAGCCCAAGAGCATCTTCTCCAAGGCCGTGTAGTTGGGCGGGCACCATCCCCAGTTGGTGAAGTTGCCACCGTCCATCAAATCCCATTCGTCGACGACGGAATAGTCCTGGCTGTTGCCAGTGGGGTAGATGTCGGGCAGACCCAGGGTGTGGGAGAACTCATGGCAGATGGTGCCAATACCGCAGGAGGTGTCGCTGGCCCACAGTTCGCCGCTGACGCTGTAAGTGTCGATGAGATGTCCGTCGGGGGTAGCAATGCTTCCGATGGAAGAGGTGTGAGGCCAGATATGGCCAAAGCATTTCGGTTCTGTCTGGTTGCCGCTATAGCCGGCATAGACGTAGACCACCTGATTGACATGCCCGTCACCGTTCCAGTCGTAGGCTGAGAAGTCGAGCGAGCGGTTGTCTTCCAGCATGAGCTTAGTGGCTTCCCGTATCTGTTCCACGCCGAAGTGGCGCGTCGACTCATCCGGATGCTCCACCCCCTGCGCATTGCCGCTTACCTTGTAGGGACCGAAGACATCGAACTGCAAGTTGAACAAGCTACCCGACTGGTTGCGGAAGTAGTCGGCCACGCAGCCGGGGCCGTTCATGCGGTTGAACCCCGGCGAGTTGAAGATGGAGTCGTAGGTCTCCCGTGGTTTCATTGACTGGAAGTCGGTATCGGAGAAAGAAAAGAGGATGACCATCTGTCGGTAGGTGCGTTGCGGGTTCCACTGTGACAGGGGCAAACGGCGCAAGGGTCGTTGTCGGGTGCGGGTACAGCTGCCGTTCTCTTCAGGTGAAAGCACCTGGAAGAAGCCCAGGCTGTCGCGTGTAAGCCGCTGTCCGTCGCGATTCAGGAAGAAGGAGGAGTATTCGTCGCCGCAGCACAGGAGCTGGAGGGAAGAGCCGTCAGGCTGGAAGTACAGTCGCCATTCGCTTTTGACGCGAGTGGCGGAAATAGGAGTGAAGAGAGTGAAGAGGAAAAGCCACCCCAAGCCCCTCCGAAGGAGGGGATGTTTGGTTACAAAAACTGATGAATAATCCATGACTAAATAATTGGCATTATCTATCTAAACATCCCTCCCTTTGGGAGGGCTTGGGTGGGCTCTTTGTTTTATCTATCTAAACATCCCTCCCTTTGGGAGGGCTTGGGTGGGCTTTTGGGGCTTTGTTTTTTTGGGGGGGCTTTATATTACCCCTTCTGGCAAGGTGTCCAGGGCTTCAGCTGTTTGAAGAAGTCGTTGCCCTTGTCATCGACGAGGATAAAGGCGGGGAAGTCCTCGACCTCAATCTTCCAGATGGCCTCCATGCCCAGTTCGGGATATTCGACGCACTCGATGCTCTTGATGCTCGACTGCGAGAGCACGGCAGCCACGCCTCCGATAGTGCCTAAGTAGAAGCCGCCATGCTTCTGGCAGGCGTCTGTGACCTGCTGTGAGCGGTTGCCCTTGGCAATCATGACCAGAGAGGCACCGTTGGCCTGGAACTCGTCGACGTAGGGATCCATGCGGTTGGCCGTGGTGGGTCCCATTGAGCCACAGGGATAGCCCTCGGGAGTCTTGGCAGGTCCGGCATAGAGTACGGGATATTTCTTGAAGTATTCGGGCATGCCTTCACCGGCGTCCAAGCGAGCCTTCAGTTTGGCGTGTGCGATGTCGCGGGCCACGATGATGGTGCCCTTCAGGTTGACGCGGGTCGATACGGGATATTTCGACAGTTCCTTGCGCACGGCATCAATGCCCTGGTTCAGGTCAATCTCAATGCCCTTCGTGCCCTCGCCCGGCTTGCGCAGCTCTTCGGGAATCAGTTCGGTGGGGTTCTCGTCCATCTTCTCCAACCAGATACCGTCGCGGTTGATCTTGGCCTTGATGTTACGGTCGGCAGAGCAGCTGACGCCCATGCCGATGGGGCATGAAGCTCCGTGGCGTGGCAGTCGGATGACGCGGATGTCGTGGGCCAGTGCCTTACCGCCGAACTGAGCTCCGAGTCCAATCTTGTGGGCCTCTACGAGCAGTTTGTTCTCCAAGTCGATGTCGCGGAAGGCGCGTCCCGTCTCGTCGCCCGTGGTGGGCAGCTCGTCGTAGTACTTAATAGAAGCGAGCTTGACGGTGAGCAGGTTCTTCTCGGCGCTGGTGCCACCGATGACAAAGGCGATGTGGTAGGGCGGGCAGGCAGCGGTGCCTAAGCTCTTCATCTTCTCCACGAGGAAGGGCAGCAGCGTGCCTTCGTTCTGTATGGTGGCCTTGGTCATGGGATAGAAATAAGTCTTGTTGGCCGAACCGCCACCTTTGGCGACCATGACGAACCTGTATTCGGCGCCCTCGCAAGCCTCAATGTCAATCTGTGCCGGGAGGTTGCAGCGCGTGTTCACCTCATCGTACATGGTGAGCGGTGCGTTCTGCGAGTAGCGCAGGTTATCCTGTGTGTAGGTGTTATAGACGCCGAGGCTCAGTGCCTCTTCGTCCTCGAAGCCAGTCCAGACCTGCTGTCCCTTTTCGCCATGAATGATGGCGGTGCCGGTATCCTGGCAGAAGGGGAGGATGCCCTTGCAGGCCACCTCAGCGTTGCGTAGGAACTGGAGTGCAACGTATTTGTCGTTTTCGGAAGCCTCGGGATCGGTGAGGATCTGAGCCACCTGCTGGTTATGCTCACGGCGCAGCATGAACTCCACGTCGTGGAAGGCCTGCTGTGCGAGGAGTGTGAGTGCTTCCTTGGACACTTTCACGATTTCCTTGCCTTCGAACTCGGCGGTAGTAACGCCTTCTTTCGAAAGAAGTCTGTACTGAGTTTTGTCTTCGCCCAGCTGGAACATGGGGGCGTACTTGAATGCTACTGGTGTTGCCATAGTTTGTAAATTTGGTTGTTTGGTAGTTTTGTCGTGTGCAAAAGTAAATAAAAAACTTGAAAGTACAAAACTTTCGCTTAGAAAAGTAAAGTGAAGAGTGAAGAATGAAGAGAGAAGAATTTGCTACCGCAGGGATGTGTGCTTACCTGATGCGGTAGCAAATTCTTCACTCTTCACTCTTCACTCTTCACTCTTCACTAAGAGATATATCGCTCTTACTTTACCACCATCTTCTTGCCGTTGACGATGTAGAGACCACCCTTCTTCACGTTGTCAACGAGTTTGCCGGTGAGCGTGTAGATCTTCACGTTCTCGCCATACTGAGCCTTGATGGCTGCGATAGCAGTAGACTCAGTGACGGTTACGTTGACCCATTTCACGCCATCAACACCAGCTACCCATATCTGCAGCTTACCCTTGTCGGTGAAGGTGTTGGTAATCATGATGAGAGCAGTCTTCTCACCACCTGCGGCAATCGTCTCGATGGTTGTCAAACCAAGCTCAGCACCAGCCTCGCTGTAGACCTTCACGGCAACGTTCTTGGCAACACCCTTGCCGGTGTTCTTCACGATGACAGCCACAGGAATCTCGGTATCGCTCTTTCCTACGGTGATGTCATTGGCTGTGAAGCTGAGCACAGGCTCGGCTGTGAGCGTATAGGTCTTCTCCAAGGTGTTGTTGGTAAGATCCACGTCACCCTCCACCTCAACGGTAGCGGTGAACGTGTTCTCACCCACGGTGAGCTTGTCGGCAGCTACGGCAATCGAGCAGAAACTGCTGCCGCCGGCCTTGGGTGATACTGTGCCAGTGCCAAGCAGCTTCTCGCCGGCCTTCAAGGTGACGGTAGCATTCTGTACATCGACGTTGCCCTTGTTCTCTACAAACACGGTCAGATAGGCAGTTGCATCAAGGCTCGGCGTGCCGCTGATAGAAGTGATGGCCAGGTCTATCACCGGCTGCACAGGCTCCTCGGCGAAGGTGACTTCTACATTGGCCTGAGCCTCTGCCGCCTGCACATAATAGTAAGCTGTGGTACCAGCCTCGAAAGGACCGGCAACGGTGAAGGTCACATTAACTTCTGCACCGGCTGCAAGGGATTCGTTGAGGGTCTTGGTTTCTACCTCAGTGATACCCTTCAGCAGTCTCACGGTCAGGCCGTTGGCCGTCACCTCGCTGGTGTTCTTAATCGTTGCAACGATATTGAAACTCTCAGCACCATATTCGACGGTCACATTCTCGGCAGTGACGGAGAAGGTAGGCTCAACGGGCGTACCGTCGACCACCTCGTAGCTCTGCTCCACGCTGTTGTTCTCAGCGTTGGCATCGCCCTCGATAGTAACAGTGGCCACTACGGTAGCGGTCTCGCTGGCGGTCAGGCCGTCGGTAGGCAGTGTGAACTCGATGTAGCCAGTTTCCTCGGGCTTCACGATGGCATTGATGGCCTTGGTCTCGCCTTCGCTGCCATTGACGGCCACCTTGATGGTGACGCCCTGCACATCGACATTACCCTCGTTCTTGTACCAAACAGAAACCTTGTTCTCAGCCTGCAGGTCAATCTTTCCGAGTCCGTGGATAGTGGTCAGAGCCATGTCGATGACGGGAACGACGGGTTCGGGCTTCACGGTGATCTTCACTTCGGCCTGCGTCTTCGGAGCCTGCACATACATGGTGTACTCACCAGCCTTGGCAAAGGGATTCTGCACATCGGCGAAGGTGACGGTAGTCTCGTTGTTAGCAAGGACACTGATGGTCTGGGTTGCGATGGTGCTGTTGTAGAACAGGCTCACTGTGATGTTCTCGGCATTCACCTCGCTTACGTTCTTCACAGTAGCTACCACGTCGAACTTCTCGGCCCCCCACTCAACCTCGACATCCTGTGCAGTAACCTCGAAGACGGGTTCTGTAGCTACGGCACTGTCAACGATGTCATATTCCTTGGTCACGGTTGTCGTCTCGCTGGTGTTGTCCTCCACGTTGACGGTGGCCACGATGGTTGCCTTCTGGCCGGCTACGAGGTCCTCGGTGGGCAGGGCGAACAAAGTGCTGTTGCTTTTCCCGGCCTTCAGATTGACCGAATGACTCTCTAAGGCAGTGCCGTTCAGCGTGACGTTGACAGTAGCATCGGCAGCTACATTACCTTTGTTCTCGACCCAGAGCGTGAGGATGTTCGACGCTGCAGCCAGGTCAATATGGCCATTGGTCAGGCTCATCTGTGTCAAGGCTACGTCGATGACGGGCACAACTGGCTCAGATACTTTGATGGTTACGTCGCGCGTGGTGGTAACGGTAGTGCCGTCGATGCTGAGAATACGTACATAATAGGTATAGTTGCCTGCCTCCATCTGACCGAGGCTGAACTCTACGCCAGCCTCTTCTCCAGCGGCAATCTCCTCAACAGTCTGCTGAATGCCTACCAACTTATACTCTAAGTCCTCCACCTTGTACACACCCACCTTCACTTCCTTGGCGGCGAAGGTGCTGTTGTTCTTCAGCGTAGCATTCACCTTCACGTTGTCCTCGGTGGTTGCCTCGATGTTGGCTATCTTGGCAATAGCTACATCGGCCACGGGAACCGGGCAGGTGAGCGTGAACTTCTGCATCTGGTTGCTGTTGTCTGCATCCACGTAGTTTGTATAGGCAGTGAACTCATAGTCCTTGCCAGCCTCGAAGGTGTAGTTGAACCTGAAGGTGATGTTCTTCCAGTTGGTACCCTCACCAACGGGAACGTCGACAGTCTGCGGTTCGCACAGGTTGTCGCCATAGCTCTTGTACAGCTCTACCTTCACGTCTTTGGCTTCCACCTCGCCGTTGTTGAACAGCGTAACGGTTACAGAGACTTCCTGTTCGCCAGCCTGAACTTCCCAGCCACTGATGGGGTTGATGGCAATTTCGGCGGCGGGATTTGTCTCGCCACTGACAATGTTCAGCGTCTTGCTCATCGTGTTGTTCTCGGCGTTGGTATCACCTTCGGCGGCAATGGTAGCCTCGAAGGTAGCGGTCTCGCCAGCAGTCAGACCCTCAACGGGGAGCGTGAACGTGACGTAGTTCTGGACTTCGGCAGCTACGTTCTCAACAGTCTGGGCCGTCAGGGCGGTGCCGTTGAGCGTAGCACTGATGGTTGCGGTCGTAGCCACATTGCCTTCGTTCTTGTACCACACCATCACCGTATTCTCCTGACTCAGGTTAATCTCGCTCACACCCTGAATCTGGGTCAGAGCCATGTCAACCGTCTGTGCAACAGGAGCCTCGGCGTAGGTAACGGTCACCTCGGCCTGAGCCTTGTTTCCCACTCGGACATAGTACTTCAGGGCGTTCTTGTCAATCTCGTTGATAGTGAAGGTCACTTCCACCTCTGCACCGGGAGCAAGCGATTCGTTGAGGGTCTTGGAGTCGACCTCCGTGATGCCCTTCAGCAGCTGCACGGTGAGGCCGTTGGCCGTCACCTCGCTGGTGTTCTTGATAGTAGCCTTGATTTCGAAGCTGGTGGCATCATACGGAACCGTCACATCCTCGGCAGTGACGGTGAAGGTAGCCTCGGGAGCGGCAGCGGCGTTGACGGTCAGTGTAGCTTCCATGGTGTTGTCGGCGGGGGTTTCGTCACCCTCCACCTCGACGGTAGCAGTAACGGCCAGCTGGCCAGCCTGCAAGCCTTCTGATGCAACAGCGATGGTACACCAGCCATATTGTCCAGCTGTAGCCGAAACAGTGGCCGTGCCAAGCGTGCTCTCGCCAGCCTTCAGCGTGACAGGAGCGTCGGTGATATCTACATTACCATTATTCTGCACGCTAATGCGAACATCATTCGTTGTTTTTCCTAAATCGAGCGTACCTAAGATTTCTGTGATAGCCAGGTCCTTCTTCTCTACGAAGGGAGCCTCTTCGACAGTTACGGTAACTTCTTGCGTAGCCTTGTTCTTCTCGTATGCCTTAACATACACCCAGTAGTTGGTTGTGCCGGCAGTGAAGCCACCTTCGGGAGCTGTAATAGTGAAGGTCACCTCCTTGCTTTCGTTGGCAGCGAAATCGAAGGTCTGAGGAGCAACCACATTCTGGGCGTTGCGCTGCAACAGCAATTGAACGCCTGTAGCAGCCACATCGCTGGTGTTTGTAACGGTAGCCTTGACTTCGAAGCTGGTAGCATCGTAAGGAACCGTCACATTCTCAGCGGTTACGGTGAAAGTAGCCTCGGGAGCAGCCTTCGTGAAGGTCACGGTCTTGGCCTCAGTAGTGAAAGCGTCTGCGTTGTCGGCAGTCAGTGACAAGTAGACCTGATGATCGCCTGCAGCAAGGTTGGTCAGGTCGTACTTCATGTTTTTCCACAGACCAGTTGCTCCCATGGCAATCTGTCCCAGCGATTCCGTCTTGTTTGCGTTGCCGTCGACGTAGAGGGTCAGTTCCGCATTCTCAGCAGCAGCATTACCCGTGTTCTCATAGTACACCACGAATACAGAATTAGCGTCCATGTCGTAGGTGTCGGCAATATTTGAATTAGTGATGTTCAGCACAGGTGCCTTTGCGACGGTAGCAGCCTTGCCAGTATAAGTCACCTTGATAGACTTGATCAGGCGTGCGCCACCAGCAGTGAAAGTGATGCTGTTAGCCTCTCCAGTCCAAGTGGTGGTGTTATCGGTGTAAGAGCTGGAGGTACTTCCAACATTAGCAGAAAGACCGGGGTAACTTGAATTGTCAAAGCTGAATACAATCTCACTAATCGTTACGTTAGCATCAGCACCGGCAACTGTCACCTTGTTGTTTGTCTTCATTGAAACAGCTGTTTTCGAACTATTGTATGAAGGGGCTTGGTCACCACTGGCCTCTTCCCATTTCAGAGTGAGGTCATCGCCTACATTGAAAAAGCCCTGAGAGACCTCAGTCGAAGCGTTCCATGTAACGACGGTCTCTTCGGCAAATGTGCTGCCCCACAGCATAGTGAAGGCTGCGAGCAGCATTAAGCGGAATGTTTTTATCATAGATTTTTTTGTTTTGATGCGTGTCTGGCCTTTCCTTGCATCATGTTTTTTTGTTTTTTAGTGTTAGGTTTGCATGGTCTCAGGCCAGAGTACCCCCAGTCTTAGTGGTAGGTGAGACATGCGTTTGCTCTTTGCTTTGTTAGTGTCTGGCCTCGGGGTGAGGGCGGGAGAACCGCCCTTCGCGACCGGGTGTTTTAAATAATAAGATGTTTGAAATTAACGATATTTGCATTAGACAATATATTTTCGTGCAAAATTATGAAGAAAATATGAGATGTGCAAATGATTCCTGTTTTTTTCTAAAAAAAAGCCGCCTGCAAGATGCATGGCGGCTTTTCTGAGGAAGAAGGCTTTTACTCAAGTCTTAATACCCAAAGATTTCGGTGGTGGACACCCGTTTGATGGGTCCCAGCTGGCCGAGGGCTTTCATGTCAAGGTCTTTCTCGTTGCCGAGGATGATATATCGGTAGGGTTTGCGGGCCATCTGCTGCTGTTCAAACTTCACGATGTCGTTCAGCGTGAGGGAGGGGAGAGCGTTGTAGATGCGCTCGTTAAGGTCGTAGTCAATGCCGCGGTCGCGTGCAGTGAGCCATGCGTTGATGAGGGCAAACTTGGTGGTGCGCTGGCTGGCGAGTCGCTTGGTGAGCGCGTCCTTGGCAATCTGGAAGGAAGCCTCGCTCTCAGGAATGGTGTCGAGGATGGCCTGGAACTGTCGCACGCAGTCCATCATCTTATCGTTTTGCGTGATGATGTGTGTGAAGAAAGATTCCTTCTGGTCCTTGTATTGCGGCTGGATGTAGATGGCGTAGGCGTTGTAGGCCAGTCCCCGTGTCTCGCGGAGTTCCTGGAAGACGACGGTGTTCATGCCGCCGCCATAGTACTCGTTGAAGAGGGCGATGATGGGCGCCTCGTCGGGGTTCCACTCGCGCTGCTCATTGTGATACATACGCATGTAGATGTTCTTGGCATCGTAGGGTGCGAGGAGGATTTCGTTCTGCGGAGTAGGCAGGCTGGTGTAGTGCTTCGCCTCGGTGAGGGGGCGGGAGAACCGCCCTTCGCGACCAGTGGGTGTATGGTGATACCGGGTGACGGCTTCGGCGAGCTGGCTTTCGGTCATCGGGCCATAGTACAGCAGGGTGTGCTTGTGGAGCGAGAGATCCTTGAGGAGGTCGAGGAGGAGTTGCGGGTCGGTGTCGATGAGTTGTTGGGCGGTCATGCTGTTGCGATAGCTGTTGTAGGGGCCGTATATGCCGTACTGTACCAAGTACTGGAAGTTAGTCTGCTGGTCGGCCTTGGCATCGATGCGCTGCTTTTCTCGGATGGCGATGAACTGTTGGTAGGCATCGTTGTCGACCTTGGCACACTGGAGGAGGTGCTCAAGGAGCCTGAGAGCCTCGGGCATGTTGTCGCTGAGGCCGTTGAGCGAGACGGAGATGCTGCGGGGGGAGACGCTGATGTGATAAGAGCAGGCGAGCTTGTAGAACTGCTGCTTGAGCTGCTGGGCGGTGAGGGAGTCGGTGCCGAGATAGTCGATATAGTCGGCAGCGTAAGCATAGCGGAGGTCGCTCTCCTCGCCGAAGTCGTAGTGGAAGGAGAGCTGGAAGCGGCCGTTCTCGGTGTTTTTGACATACACGAAGGGGAAACCTTCGTGCGCGGAGGTGGAGGAGAGGTCGCTGTTGGAGGGGATGAAGCGGCCATCGTGCACGGAGCCGAAGGTGAGGTCTTTGTTGAAGTCGACGAAGCGGGGCTGGATGGGCTTTACCTCGGCGTTCTGAATCTCCTTGACGAAATCGGAGACCAAGTCGCGGTTAGTGGGGATGGGGGTAATCTGGGGCTTGTCGATTTTCTTCTGTGAGGGGTCGACGCCCTGCCGCTTGAACACGGTGACATAGTTGTCGGAGAAATGCTGCTGGGCGAAGCTGACGATCTGCTCCTTGGTGATGCCCTCGATACGACTGAGCGACTGCACTTCCTGTTCCCACGGCGTACCGTTGATGAAAGCCTGCACATACATATTAGCGCGTGCGCGGTTGTTCTCAAGAGAATTGTAATACTGAAGCTTGAGGTTGTTGATGACGGAAGGCAGGAGGTCGTCGGAGAAGTCGCCCTTCTTCAGTTTCTCCATTTCCTGGAGGAAGAGGTCGCGCACCTCATCGAGCGTCTGGCCGTCGCGCGGGGTGCCTCCAAGGATGAACATGGAATGTTCCATCATGGCCATTACGCCGCCCCATGCCTGTGCCATCAGCATCTGCTGGTTGATGTCGAGGTCGAAGAGTCCGGCGGTGCCGTTGCTCAGGATGTGCTCAATGACCTGCAGCGTGTCGGCCTGTAGGGAAGAAGCCTTGTCGAAGCGGTAGCCCATCCAGAGCGTCTCGGCCTCGAGACCGATGACAGTGGTGTCGATGGGGGCGTTGATGGCGGGCAGTGCAGGGAACTCAGGCTGAGCCACATCGTCGCCGGGCAGCCATTGACCGAAGTACTTGTCGATGGTGGCGATGACCTCGTCGGGATTCAAGTCGCCCGACATACAGATGGCCACGTTGTTGGGTACGTACCACTTCTTAAAGTAGTTCTTGATGTTAGTGATGGACGGGTTCTTGAGGTGTTCCTGTGTGCCGATGGTAGTCTGCGTTCCGTAAGGATGGTTAGGGAAGAGCTTAGCCAAGAGGGCGTTGAAGAGTTTGTCGGTATCGTCGGTGAGGTGGATGTTATACTCCTCGTAGACGGCCTCAAGCTCTGTGTGGAATCCTCGGATGACCATGTTCTGGAAGCGGTCGCTCTGGATGCGAGCCCAGTTCTCCACCTCGTTGGCGGGGATGTCCTCGGTGTAGCAAGTGACGTCGTTGCTTGTGTAGGCATTCGTTCCCTCGGCTCCGATAGCCGCCATGAGCTTGTCGTATTCGTTGGGAATGAAGTACTGAGCGGCGAGCTGGCTCACCGAGTCGATGCCGCGATAAGCGATGCGGCGCGCTTCGGGGTCGGTGAGCGTGCGGTAGTGCTCATAGCGACGCTCGATGTCGGCCAGCAGCGGAGCCTCTTTGAGGCTGTCGGTGACGCCGAACTTGCCCGTTCCCTTGAACATCAGGTGCTCTAAGTAGTGGGCGAGGCCCGTGGTTTCACTTGGGTCGTTCTTCGAGCCAGTGCGCACGGCGATGTACGTCTGAATGCGCGGTTCTTCCTTGTTGACGCTGAGGTAGACCTTCAGGCCGTTTTTCAGCGTGTAGATGCGGGTGCCGGAAAGGTCGCCCTTCACTTCTTCATACTGATACTTGCCGGTGCAGGCGGTGAGGAGGGCGAGGAGAAAAAGCCCCAGCCAAGCTCCATTCCCGAGCAGAGCTCGCCTACCCGTAGCCTTTCCAAAAGGAGAGCCCACACCAAAGGAGCCTACGCAAGCCTTTCCAAAGGGAGAGCCCACACCAAAGGCTTTCGAAGGGAGGGATGTTAAGATAGATGACAATTTCATGTTGTTTGTATTTTAGGTTTTTACTATGATAATTGGGGGCAAAGATACAAACTTTTCTCCATACGGGTGCATAAATACAACATTTTTTGCAAAGAGCGTTCCATTTTTTTCGCAAAGAGCGTTCTAATTCAAAAGGAAATGCGTATCTTTGCATATTCATAATTAAAAACAAGACATGGAGAAAAGACTTTTCCTTTGGAAGGGGGTGGTGAGGCTCTCGGTAGCTTTCTTGTTGCTATTGTCGGTGGCAGTGGGACTCTACATGCGTCATCGTGACGGAGAGCGCATCGCCACACTGGAGACGCAACTTGGCGCCTTGCGCGAGCAGGAGAAGCAATCGTTGGTGGATCGCCGTGTGAGCAAGCAGATGGAGGAGATAGCTTACGGTCAGCAAGTACTCTCGGAGGAGCGCAGCCAGGAGGCTATCCGCCAGTCGGAGATAGCGCAGGAGATGACCCTTCGTTCGGAGACGGAGCGGAAGAAGGCCATCGAGGCGCAGGGTCTTGCGGAATTGTCGGCCAGCGAGGCGATGAATGCCTACCAGATGGCGGAGCGTCAGCGCGTAGAGGCTGAACATGCCAAGTTAGTGGCCGACACGCTCAACTATATCTCGTTAGGCCGTACCCTCGGTTCCCAGTCCTACGCCATCTACCAGACCGGTGACACGGAGTTAGGCAACATGCTGGCCTACGCCTCATACCTTTACACCAAAGACTATAGAGGCGACCTGTATGTTCCCGCCGTGTTTCAGGCCCTGATGCAGTCGGCTGGGGGCCGTCGTAATTATGCCGTCCATAATGGCAGTGTCTCTTTGGATAGATTCTCAAAGGGTAATCGTCTGCTGACGGTGAGTACCTACGGAGAGATCCTTGTTCACCAGGGAGGACAAGACCTCTCCAACGACGGCCTGTTGCAAACCACACGTCTGATGAGCGATAAGAACTATAGTTTCCGCGATGTAATCGTAGCCGAGAACGGCAAGGGCTATGCCGTGAGCCACACCGGCCACTTGGCGGTTGTCGAAGGCGACCAGGTGCGCGTCATCAACTTGGAGAAAGTAGACCGGCCATTTAGCCTTGAGGCAGTCAACGACAGTCGACAACTGCTTATCGTGGGAGAGAACAGCGTGGCCCTGCTCGACATGGCCACCGAACATATCATAGGCACGCGGAGCCTCGACTTCCGCGTAGTATGTACAGGCAGGCGAGATTACAAGCCCCTGCTTTTCGACCATCGAGGAGGCATGCATCTTGTGAACAGCCTCGACGATATGACCGACGAGAAAGTGCCCGTGCCGGGACAGGTGACCACCTTTGCCAGTAGCAAGAACGAGCATCTCAGTGCCTACGGCATGTCCGACGGCACCATCTGGCTGATAGACAGCAAGGACAAGACACACAAACTCGTGGGGCACCTCTCGCAGGTGACGAAGATGAAGCTCAACGGCAAGCGTCTCTACTCCTCCAGCTACGACGGCAAACTGCTCTTCTGGATGACCAGCGACGCGCAGATAAAACCCATCACGCTGTTTCAGGCGGGCAGTTGGCTCACCGACTTCAATTTCAGCAGCGATAAGGATTACATCTGGACAGGCGAGTATAACGGCACCGTCACCCAGTACCTTATCTCTCTGCCGAAGATTGCCCAGCGCATACATCAGCAAGTGAATCGCAACTTCTCTCAGGAGGAATGGGAGTACTACGTGGGGAGGGGCATTCCGTATAGGAGAGTGAAGAGCGAGGAGGATATTCTTGCTCTCCCAAAGCCCACCCAAGCCCTCCCAAAGGGAGGGATGTTTAGATAGATAAAGCAATAAAGAAGAACCCTAAATAACAATGAAGGAAACTCAAATAAAATATGTAATTAGACATCCCCTCCTTTGGAGGGGCTTGGGGAGGCCTTTTGTAACCAGACATCCCCTCCCTTGGAGGGGCTTGGGGAGGCTTTTTCCCATCCTCCCTTGGAGGGGCTTGGGGAGGCTTTTCGGACTCTTTGTTCTTCTTCTGTTTCTTCTTCCTTTAGATGCCGTGGGGCAGGGCCTTCCCCTTATCCGCAATTATGCGGCTTCTGAATATGGCGGGCATAACCGAAACTTCGATATTGAGATAGGTGAGGACGGTACGGTGTTCGTGGCCAACTTCGAGGGTCTGCTCTACTATGACCATGTAAGGTGGCACATTTTTCACACTCCCGAAATCAACCGCGTCACGGTGGTGTATCGCGATAGCAAGAACACCGTCTGGGTGGGTGGCTATAACTTCTTCGCACGGCTGCAGCAGCGGGAGAATGGAGAACTGTATATGCAGGAAGTCGGGGATTTGAAATCCCTGACAACAGAGGGCGGGGATATAAAATCCCCGGCAACAGACAAAGGCGTGTTCTGGGGCGAGGTGATGGAAATCTTCGAGGACGGCTCCCTGCAGTTTGTTGCCAGCGATAATAATATCTATGAGGTGAAGGATGGGGTAGGGCAGTCACTTCCCACGGTGTCGTTGAAGAAGCACGCCAATACCAACTTTGTTTCCAGCATGGAGAGCGACATTGTGTCGGTGGAAGCATTGAAAGAGGGTTACGAAGAGGTTTTGCTTGAGGATATCACCCAGACGGAGGAACTTGACGGTGGCCTTCAGGTGAAGGTGAAGAAAAACTACGGTCTCATTATCGTCGATGGCGAAGGCCGCGAACTCTACACCATTACTGAAGCCAACGGACTCTGTTCGAATCAGGTAGCCTACGTGGCCTACGACGGTCACGGCACACTTTGGGGGGCTACGTCGCATGGCATTTTCGCCATTGAGCTGCCGTCGGTCTATAGTTATGTGCTGTCCAAGGACGGACTTGCGGGCGAGGTTCATGCTATCACGTCCTTCGACGGAAAGATCTACGTCGGCGGCACCAGCGGCGTGTATGCCATTGCCGGCCAGACATGTAAGCATATTGCCGAAATCAACAATATCTGCTGGACGCTGAGCCAGAGCCGAGGCCATCTTCTTGCCGCCACCTCTTCCGGCATCTACCAAATCGCGCCCGGCGGCAACGTCACACGTCTCACATCCAATGCTGCCACCGCCATGTTGGTGAATGGCGACAAGGTGTATGCAGGAGAGCCCGACGGGGTGTATTGCTATCAAGGATTTGTGGGGGGAAAAGCTCAGGTCGGGGCTGATGCCAAAATCAGGGTGCAGAAGATAAACGACCTCCCGTTGGTGACCGACATGGGTGAGGATGCACGGGGGGACCTCTGGTTCAGGAATGTTCATGGCGAGGTGGTTGGGAGCGACTCTCTTTCCGCAAGGAAACGAGACCCCATCGAAGCTCTCGACCCTGCCGCCTTGCTCATTAAAGAGCTCCCTGACAGTCTGCTCCGTCCCATCGACGATATAGAGGTCAAGGCCCTGTACCGCCACGGCGATCAGGTCTGGATTGGCGGCGACGAAATCCTTGCCATCATAGATACCAGCAGGAAAGATCTTATCAGACTTACCGAAAGCCGAACCGTTCGTTTTCGCTCCATCGTCATGGGTGGCGATAGCGTGCTGTGGGGTGGCTTTGGCCAGATACCCAAGTCATTGCCCAAGTTAAGCAGCCACGACCGACACCTCCACTTCTACTATGCCCTCGACTATGTGCCATTGACAGGCAAGACCCTCTACCGCTATCATCTTAACAACGAGAAGTGGAGTGCCTGGACCGACCGACAGGACATGGAGTTCCTCAGTCTGCCCTACGGGACGTACACCCTCTACGTGCAGGCCCAGTTGGCTAACGGGCAGCTGTCAGAAGAGACTTCCGTCCGCTTCTCCATCGACTACCCCTTGCTGATGCGCTGGTACATGTTTATGCTCTACTTCATCCTCCTCGCCCTGCTGGTCTACGGCCTGTTCCGCTACCGGCTGAAGCGGTTGCAAAAGGATAAGATCAAGCTGGAGCGCATCGTCAGGGAGCGCACTTCCGAGGTTGTCCGTCAGAAGGACGAGATTGTCAGGCAGAAAGACGAGATCGAGGAGAAGTCGAAGAGTTTGGAGAAAGCCCTCGACGACTTGAGCAATGCCCAGCACGAGCTGATACGTCAGGAGAAAATGGCCACTGTGGGTAAGCTCACCGAAGGACTCATCGACCGTATCCTGAACCCCATGAACTACATCATCAACTTCTCCAAGATGTCGAATGACCTGCTGAGAGACCTCAAGGAGAACGTTGATAATAATAAGGAGAACATCAACGAGGACGATTATGAGGACACCTTGGACGTGCTTGGCATGCTGACGGATAACCTGCGCTCCGTCAACCAGTACGGGCAGAACACCACTCGCATCCTCAAGGCCATGGAGGAGATGCTCAAAGACCGCACGGGCGGCTATGTGCAAATGGACCTTTTGCCCCTCCTCTATCAGGACGAGAAGATGCTGAACCAATTCTTTGCGAAGGAGAAAGAACAGTACCATATCCGAACGGCCTTTAACCTGCCGCCCAAAATCCCTGCTATGCCCCTGCGTGGCAATCCTGACCTCCTCAGTAAGACTATTATGAGCCTGCTCGCTAATGCCGTCTATGCCGTGGTCAAGAAGGCAGAGAGGTTCGGGGATTCGAAATCTGTTGGAGGGGATTTGCAATCTGTTGGAGGGGATTTGCAATCCCCGACCTCAGGATATGTTCCTGAGATTTCGTTCACGGTGGAAGGGGATTTCAAGTCTACAGGGACTTACATCATGAAGATTCGCGACAATGGCATTGGTATCGAGGAAAAGATTCTTGGCAAGATCTTCGACCCGTTCTTCACCACCAAGACCACTGGCGAGGCGGCGGGTGTGGGGCTTTACTTGAGCCGTGAGATTATTCAGAACCACGGTGGCGACATCAGTGTAGCTTCCGTTAAGTACGAATACACAGAATTTACAATTACCCTTCCAGTTGGTTAAGCCCACCCAAGCCAACACAAGCCCACCCAAGCCCTCCCAAAGGGAGGGATGTTTAGATAGATAAAGCAACATAAAAGAAGCACCATATAGAACAATGAAGAAAACTCAAATAAAACATGTAACCAAACATCCCCTCCTTTGGAGGGGCTTGGGGAGGCTCTTTCTCATCCTCCTTTGGAGGGGCTTGGGGAGGCTCTTTCTCATCATTCTCTACTCTCTCCCCGTAAGTGCGCAGAACGACACGAAGATGCGCGAAGTCTATGCACAGGCAGAGAGCGACTATCAGATTGGCCGCATTGAGCAGGCCCGCGACACCTTGTTACATAACCTTGGCGCCTTTCAGGGAAATCTGCGCCAGAATGCCCTCCGGCTCATTTCCCTCAGCTATCTCGCACGCTTCGACACCCAGCAAGCCGGGCAGTATGCTTCTCTCCTGCTCCAGCAGAACCCCTACTACAGTCCGTCATCTGCCGATCCTGCCGCTTTTGCCGACATCGTGAACAGTATCAAGGCCGGTATGACCGCCACCATCACCACCGCTTCCAGTCAGGCTGAGACGTTGGCCGAGGTGCCTGTGCCCACCACCCTTATCACTGCCGAGATGATTCAGAACTCTGGCGCACGCAATCTCCAGGAAGTACTCGCCGCATACGTGCCCGGCATGAACATCATCGACTGTAACGACGACATCAACATTGCCATGCGCGGCATCTACAGCAATACGCAGGAGAAGATACTCTTCATGCTCAACGGACACCGCCTTAACAGTTATGCCACCAACACTGCCGCCCCCGACTTCAGTATCTCCTTGGAGAAAATCAAACAAATAGAGGTACTCCGCGGACCTGCCTCCTCCCTTTATGGTGGTGTCGCACTCACAGCCGTTGTCAACATCATCACCCTCCAGGGAATCGACGTTGACGGTTTGCAGGCCAAGGTCGCAGTAGGCAACCGCCATCAGTTCAAGGCCGATGCCGTCTTGGGCAAGCACTACTTCGACATCGACCTCATCGTCTGGGGCAGCCTCTATCGCAACAGCGGTGAGCGTTATGATGTTACCAATGAGCGCACTGGCGAGAGCCAGTACGCCATGCCCGTCGACAACATCCGCATAGGACGCATCGGAAACCGGCCCAACTACGACTTCGGACTCCAGCTCGGTTATAAGGGCCTCCAGTTCATGTACGATACACACTTTTCCCAGGTGGTCTCTCCCTTCACCATGACCTCCCTTGCCCTTTCCTACGACTACGACCGTTACCGCACCTACAACGGTCTCAAACCCGGTTTCAGCGTCAATTCCCGGCATGCCGACCTCAATTATCAATGGTCCATGTTTAATATCCAATGGAAAGCCGCCGCCACTTACGATAAGTCCGACCTCACCCGCTATCAGGTCATCAACGACTACCCCATGCCCACCTTGGGCATGGCCATCGGACTGCCCGACGACGTTACTGAGGTCTTCGCCCAGAACGGTGGAATCTCCCGCTATGTCAACGGGCAGGAACAGGACTACGGACTCCAGCTCAAAGGCAATCACCCCTATACCATCGGCGACCACCACAAGGGCAACATCGGCTTCGGGGCCGAGTACGGGCATTTCCAGCTTGATGACATCCGCTATCAGATAGGCTACGCTTTCGAGCAGACCTTCTTCGAAGACCCCCTCATGCGTAATGCCGGCAAGGGAAGTGAGAATAGCACCAATGCCTACTTGCAGCTCAAGCACCAGTGGGATGCTTCTCTCTTCAGTCATCAATTTTCGCTCATTGCCAACGCCGGTATCCGATACGACATAAAGACACGCTATGACGACACCAAGATACACGAACTCTCACCCCGCGTTGCCCTCATCCTTCTGCGCCCCAAGTGGGATGTCAAGTTCAGCTATTCCAAGTCTTTCGTTGATGCACCTTATATCTACCGCAAGGCCAACGTCCTCTCTGCACTCATGGCGGGCGGTGAAAACACTCTTCCTGCCCTTTCTCCCGAGCGAGTCCACTCCTTTCAGCTCTCTTTCGCCGGCAACAACTGGACCAAGGGGTTCAACTTCGAAGTCAACGGCTTCTATAACTATGCTACCGACCTCATCATGACCAGCATCATCGACTACATGAACGCCTCCAAGAACAAGACCTGTGGTCTCGAACTCATGGCTACTTACCGAGTTCCCAGCAGGCTCTCCAATTCTTCACTCTTCACTCTTCACTCTTCACTCACTTTCATCCGCACCCTCAAGTCAAACCTCATTGATTTCGACCTTCCCGACGAGGTCGCAGCTGTCTATACCACCGACATTGATGATAACAACAACACCCCTGCCATCACGGCCAACCTTGTCCTTGCCTGGCAGCCCATCCCGCAGCTGAAGCTCCACACGCACCTGCTCTTCGAGAGTCAGCAGACATCCTATAACACCGATCTCGTAGAACTCATTCATACGATAGGCAGTCTCACTACTGCCCGTCAGTATGCCGCCGAAGGCAAGATGCAGGAAGCTGCTGCTGCCAAGGAGGCTGCCGTGGGTGCCGCTCGCAACATCATCATGCACAAGGATATGCCCGCCCGTGCCATCCTCAACCTTGGTGGCGAGTACTCTTTCTCCCGTCTGCCACTGTGGAGGGATTCTCAAATCCCTATTACCCTCGGTCTCAACATCCACAACCTCCTCGGCACACGCTACTATCGCAGTGGCATGAACACCAATGTCATCCCCCAGCAGGGTCGTTGGTTCCTTGCCACCATCGGCATCTCTCTCTGAAAAACCTCCTCAAAATGCCCAAAAGTCAGCCCCCTTCCCAAAACTACATCAGAAGTTCCCGAACCCTAACCTCCAAGCAATTAGTCAAGAACCATAAATAATGATGAACAAGCAGATGAATCTTGAAACCAAACATCCCTCCCTTTGGGAGGGCTTGGGTAGGCTAAAACCGTCTATCCGTCTAACCGTCAAAAAGAATCGTCTATCCGTCTAACCGTCAAAAAAACGTATAACCGTCTAACCGTCAAAAAAGAACGTCAAACCGTCAAAAAATGAAGAAGATATGTGATTTTATAGCCCGATGGATGGGCGCAATGGTGCTGATAGTGGCAATTTTCTCACTGTTAGTTCCTGCGTCCTTCTCGTCGGTAGGCACGTGGGTCATCAATCCTATGCTGGGCATCATCATGTTCGGGATGGGTCTGACACTCTCACCGCAGGATTTCAGGATTGTGTTGAGCCGTCCAAGGGATATACTCATCGGTTGCCTCACGCAGTTCACCGTCATGCCGTTGTTGGCTTTAGGGCTGACGTGGGCTTTCTCGCTGCCCGAGGAGTTGGCTATCGGCGTCATACTCGTAGGCTGTTGTCCCGGTGGCACGGCATCGAACGTCATCACTTATTTAGCCAAGGGCGACTTGGCACTCTCCGTGGGCATGACCGCCGCCTCGACGCTGTTGGCTCCGCTGTTGACGCCGCTTTTAGTGTGGCTGTTGGCTGGCACGATGGTCAATGTCGATACGTTGGGCATGCTTATGAGCATTGTCTATGTGGTCATTGCGCCCATCGTCTGCGGTTTGCTTTGCCAGCGTTTCCTTTCCAGTCTGACCAAGCGCGCCACGCCCTACTTGCCCGCATTTTCGTCGGTGGTGATAGCGCTGTTGGTGGGCATCATCGTGTCGCACAATGCCGACCGGCTGTTGACCGCTGGCCTGCTCGTAATGGCAGTTGTCGTCATGCACAATCTTCTCGGTCTGGGCATCGGTTTTACCGTGGGCCGACTGCTGCGTCTGCAGAAGTCCAAGTGCGTGGCACTCAGCATCGAGGTGGGCATGCAGAACTCAGGACTCGCTTCGTCGCTGGCCGTGCTCCATTTCGCGGCCTACCCGTTGGCTGCTATCCCCGGAGCTGTGTTCAGCGTATGGCATAACATCAGCGGTGCGTTGGTGGCTAAACTCTATTCTGAATTTTCTCATTGAAAAATGCTTGTTATTTCGCAAAAATGTGTTATCTTTGCATCGGACTAAAAAAAGCACCACTATGAGAAGAACAACGAAAAGACTAACGCTGCTCCTCTCTCTGGCCATTGCCAGTGTGACAGGAGCATGGGCACAAACTGCCGAGAACGGAAAGAGCATCAAGCGGATTACGTTTGACCGCGAGAACGTCTGTGTAATCTACGCCGACGGATCGAAGGAGGAAAACGTGCAGTCGCTGGTTGTCACTGGCAACAACGTGACTACGGGCGTGAAGGATGCTGCACCTAAGAGCCGTGCCACCACGGCAAAGCGCAGTTGGTACACGGTGGACGGACGGCGCATGAAGGCTGGGCCGCGAGTGAGACACTCACGCTCCAGCGTGTACATCGTGAAGGAAGGACAGAAAGTTCGTAAAACCATTAAAAAGTAGACGGCCATGAAGAAGATACTACTTACCCTCATGGCCCTTGTGGCCATGCTGACCGCCGTGGAGGCCAAGGTCATTAGAATCAAGCTGGCTGACGGCTCCCAGCAGGTGTTTACCAGTAGCGAACTGTCGGCCATTGACTTCTGCGACGACGGCACGCTCATCATCACCACCTACGACGGGGAGCAGATAGTGGCCGCTGGTGCCGAACTGGCCATGCTGGAACTGGGCAACGAGGCGGTCATCACCGACATCTACCCCGACACGCTGAGCTTTGACATCACTGTTGATGGTGTTCCCGTGAACCTCAACTCTGACCGCCCCATCATGAAGATGAACTACGTCTATCCCAGCACTGACCCCTTCGGCGAGCCTGTCACGCTGAGCGGCACCATCCTCATCCCGGAGGAGGTCTGGTGCGGAAAGGCCAAGTGCGAGGGCATTCTGATGGTGAACCACTACACCAAGTTCCACCGCAATGAGGCTCCTACCATCAGCAACGGCGAACTGGAGAATATGTTGCTGGCTAACCCGCTGAAGCCTGACTACATCATCGTGGAGAGCGACTTCTATGGCTTCGGGGCCACCGTCCGCTTCCCGCAGGCGTTCATGCAGGGGCTGGTTAACGCCCGGGCCTCGCTCGACGGACTGCTTGCTGCACGCGAACTGCTCGACCGCAGGGGCTTCGACTACGGGCCGCTCTGCTTCAACATCGGCTATTCCAGCGGGGGCTTCGATGCGCTTGCCGCACAGAAACTGCGCGACATGGAGTATGCCGACCGCATCTCGTTCGACAAGACTTTTGCTGGCGGCGGCCCGTATGATGTGCGCGAGGCTTACCGCCAGTATGTGCTCATCGACTCCACAGCCTATAATGCTGTGCCTATGTTGCTCATGGTGTCGACCAAGGAGACGCAACGCCTCGACATGGACTATTCTGAGGTGTTCCAGCCCTACATCTGCGACCGTATCGGCGAGCTGGTGCTGTCGAAGAACTTCTCGTCGTGGCCCATCTGCGACAGCATCGGACGCGAGAAGAAGATTCACGAGATTCTCGCCGGGCCTTACTGCGACTTAACGTCGGAGCAGAGCATGCTGATCCAGGATATTCTGGGTGGCTTCAACCTGACCAATGATGACTGGACGCCCGACCTCTCGCAGCGTCTATTCATCTTCCACTCGCGCGGCGATGACTATGTGCCCCTCCAGTGTGCGCGTCCCATCCTTCCGTTCCTCGCAAGCAAGGGCTTCGTGCCGAGCATCATCCCTGGCAGGACTAACCTGCAGACTAACTTCGTGGTGCCTAAGTTGGGGCATCTCAAGGCCACGCTCGTCTACTACGTCCAGACGCTGGCTGCCATAAAGGCTTGGCCCATGATGTACACCGACGGCCAACTGAATCCCGCCTACGCCATGCTCGTTGGCCAGGAGTCGGTGGATCTTGTCATGACGATGCGCCAGCTCGATGCGATGGGGCTTGACTGCCGTTCGCTCATCCTCGGACTCGTGGAGAAGCTCACGGGTGCCGGTGAGGGTGAGACCGTCGTGCCCGACCAGCAGATGATTGCCATGATGCTCGACGAGCAACTGGCCAAGGTGGGATTCACCACGCAGGACCTCATGGAGATGTCGGAAGACTCTGGCTTCGACTTGAATCAGTTCTTCAACGACCTCGTTGTCTATCTCTGCGAGCAGCCCGCCGTCGAGGAGGAACCTGCCCGATTGCTCAAGGCGCTTGACGCCACCGAGACACCTGCCTCGCGCTACGAACGTCAGCTCCGTGACTGGCTTGAGCCCGTTTCGACTATGCTGAGTCGAGAATAATTTAATACAGACTTCATAGTGCAAATAATAAAAACTTGTGCAAAGTTACACATTTTAAACAAGGAGACCTGACAGACGCTCAGATAAAGGAGGTCTTATCTATCGCGACAGAATATCGTGAGAGGCTGCTTAAGCAGTGGAATCTCTTCAAACAAGGAAAGACCCTCAGAGTGATAAAAATAAAGAAAACGAAATAGCTTATGTATAAAACAGAAGGATATTGGAACGTGGAGCCGAAGATAAAGCGGCTGTCATTCCCCAAGCGTGGAAAGTTTCAGGTTGACCTGCAAGATGGTCGCTCAGTGGTGATGCCCATCTCGGCATTCCCCTCGTTGAAACGAGTACCTGTCAGCGAGCGCCACAAATGGTATCTCATGGGTGGTGGCGTCACATGGGACTCCTGTTCAGAGGTCATACATATAGAGCAGATCTTAGGCAACTACCAGAACTATGCCCATGAGGAAATAAAATAAATTGGCTACTTTGCAGTGTTTTTTTGCACTTGAAAAAAGAAATAAACATGAAAGATTTGAAGTTAGTATGTGAGTTGATGGTCGTCCTGCTACTGTGCAGTCTGGTATGTACCATGTCGTCGTGTCATAAGGAGGAGGATTCGGTTGCCGAAGAGACCGCATTCCGGACGATGCTGCGCGGGCTCGACTGGGGCACGGACACCTGCTTTGTCTATGGCCACCGCACCCCCGACGTGGATGCCGTGACCTCGGCATTGGCCTACGCCAAGCTCATGCGTACCTTGGGTTACAACTGCAAGGCCAAGGTGTCGAGTACGATGAACCGCGAGACGGAATACATAGCCCGCGTGTTCGGCATCACCCTGCCCGAGTTGAAAGACAGCGTGGTGCCGCAGACGCGCCTCATCCTGACCGACCACACCGACTACACCCAGTGCGTCGCAGGGGCACGGCAGGCCGTCATCTTGCAGAAAATAGACCACCATGTGGAGGGCGACATCGCCGATGCCGGCATTCCCTTCGTGCGCCGCGAGATGGTGGGCTCCACGGCTACCATCGTCTATAAGACCTACCGTGAGCAGGGTGTAGCCATTGACAACGAGACTGCGCGCATCCTTCTGGCTGGCATCATCAGCGACACGCGCAACCTGTCGAAGTCCACCACCCGAGGCATCGACTCCACGGCTTGGCTCGACCTGACCGCACAGCTCAGCATCAGTGCTGACTCGGCGGCACGCCTCGACCGTGGCATGTCGGAAGCTGCCTACGACTATTCCGGCATGACAGATGCCGAGACATTCCTCTCTGACTATAAGGAATATGACATCAATGGCCGCCTGTTGGGATTTGGCAGCCTTGCTTGCAAACAGGACGGGATGGAGGCCTTCATCGACCGCATGCTGGCCGTGATGCCCGCTGTGATGCAGCAGCGTGGACGCCAGATGATGGTGGCCAAAATCGACAACCTCGTACCCAATACCGGTGCCGACAGTGCCGACCACCCCTACGTGGAAGAGGGCTTATACTTCATCTATTATGGCGAAGGTGCCCAAGCCATTGCCGAGGCCATCTACGGCCCGTCGCTGCGCCCCGGAGTCTGCTATACCCCCGACAACCCATCGCGCAAGCAGATTGTCCCACTTATCACCGAATTACTGAACAAATAATAACAATCCTTTGAACAAACTGAAAAAAAAGATAGTAAAAATCAACAAAGTGTCACTTTTTGTCGTAACTATCTTATATTCAGAATGATAAACATGGTGACAGGTAATTTTTACCTGTCACTATCTGTCACTGTCAAGGCTACATTCTCCAAACGTCAGTTCTGTTCACGTGATTCATTCCCCGTTTTGACGGTGAGCAAAGCTGCTCCGTTGTGTATTGAATAGTTAAAGGATTGGCTTTCGGAGTGGAAGGGATATTGACTCATAATGCAAAACAAGTTGTTTTGCTATTGCAAAGATAGCTTTTGCAAAGGCAAAAGACGGCACTTTGGAAGGCAAAACAAGTTGTTTTGCTGTGAGTGATAGTAGTGACAGGTAAAAAAGAAGTGTCACTCAAGATAACTATCTAATAATAAATAGGTTATGGCCAAAAGTGACAGATGTTCAAAAAATGGCAAAAAATTTCGACCTGTTGCGGTTGAACTCAGGAGTATGACGCTGAAAGCGTCTCCGCTCAGTAGCCGGGGGTACGAGCGTAGCGTCTTATTCTTGCGTCCCGATGGTAGCAAGCCAGCAGAGCTGGAGCGCCCGAGCTACGCTCGCCTACCCGTTGCCTTTCAGCGTGCTTTTCTCTCTCTTTCTGTTATCCGTAGGTCCTTCGGACACTACGGCTACTGAGAGGTGACGCTTTCAGCGTCTTCCGCACAGTACGGTATTTTCCACCCGGGAATGGCCGAGGCCGAGGATGTCGGTGCGGCTTCCCGCCCTTTAAGTTTTTGGACTTGAATCAATTGACCTGTCCCCGAGATTCCACAATGAAGGTTATGCGCCCATGAATCGCTGGGCATCTACATCTACGCCAAGCCGAAGTCGCAGCGCGAGAAGGACTACAACGACCGCATGCGCGAAAAGGCCGAGGCTCTGCGCTGCCGTCGCGACGAGAGTATCGTCAACGAGCGCTACGACTTCTTCGACATTTGTGCATTGACTTTCCCCTTCGGGCCGTCGAGCTAAACCTTCCCGTTAATCGGGAAGCGGCGTAAGCCTAAGGGAATAGAGAAATTCGCCTAATAATATATAAAAGGTGAAAGGAAGTGAATCTTTTCTCAAAATAAATTGTTACCTTTGTGGCCAAATTCCGAATTATGGACTACGAACATAACATAGATACTATATTTGGAGCAATAGCCCGCGATGGCTTTACCAAAACGACCTTAGAAGAAATCAACAAATACATAAACGACATACAAAATGGGACAGAAGATTTTCATAGATTCAATCTACAAGAGCATGCAGGACTCTGCTCGGCAGGTGCGCCTCTCATTGGGGCGTCCATCATCGCATGCTACGCGACAGCAAGCATTACAGCAAGTAGCCATGCTGAAAGCGGCGAAGGATGCCCAGCTAACTGGGAAATAGATGAGCTGCAAGAAAAACTCATCGAGCAGTGGGCAAAGGCTGCGAATCTTTGGGAGGCAGACTCTGAACAGTTCCTTATTGAAGAGTTTGGCCCCATATATGCACCCTGCCAATGTATTTATTGATGTGATAACAGAAAAACCTATATGCATAGATTGTATTGTCAAGTTTGTATAAAGTCCGATAGAGCTTGACATGATAGCTTTTGGCGGGAGCTACGAAAACGAGCTGATGGTCTGCGATAAGTCGTTAGATGAAATAGACCGAAGCACAGCAGCATGGATTATCCAAGTCAACACCTTCTGGCAATTTGCCCATTTTTGCTAAGTTCGCATTTTTTCCGTTATGCGAACCTTCGCATAACGGAAAAAGCCTGTATTATAAAAACAGCCCGACAGCTTGAAATTCAGAGGCTGCCGGGAATCAACGGTGCAAAGATAAAAATTATTTTCGAATATTGCAAATGTTTTGGGACTTTTTCCGTTGTTTGTTAAATTTGACACTGCTTCTTTTAAGAGTTTGCCGGGCTCAGACAGCTTCTTGTTGCCGCGCAGAAGCACCGCTGAGGGCGGAGAGGGTCACTCCTTGCCCTGCTGTTGCATGGTGCCCATAAGGGTCTGGAGGTACTGCAACAACTGGCGCACGACTACGATGCTCTGCTGCATAGGCTCGGCGGCGTGGTCAATGATGTTGATGCCATACTGCACAGACTCGGGGTCGAGCAGGTCATTGAGCGCAACGTAACCGTTCTCGTCGGCGAAGTTGAAGGCGGGCATCGTCCAGTAGTCAACGCCGAACTTCTGCGTCACAAGGTGCATAGGGATGGACTGGCTGACGCCCTTGCAGGTCATCTCGGCCTTTACCAGTTCGTTCAGCTGCTGGGTGTACTGGTCGATGGTTGCCTCGTCGGCATAGTTGCGGCGGGCAGAGGCAGAGGCGCGTGAGAGTTCGAGTGCTTTCTGCATGTCGCTGACACTGATGGTGGTGGTGAGGTCGTCGAGCAGGGTGACCTTGGCTTCGTCAAGACTGCGTGTGGACAGCGCGGCAGCCAGGACATCGAGAATGGATGACATCGAGTTGAACTGCGTCAGGTCGATATTGGCCAAGCCGCCCGTTTCATCGCCGGTATCCTTGATGAATAGGTCAACCATCTTGCGCCCGTTCTGCTCCCAGCTAAGTGAAGTGTTAAGTTTGTGGTTCACTCTGTCGTTTGCAAAGGAGAAAATGAGCTTGGTGCGGTCGGCTTTCTTGTTTACATTCGGCAGCTCCATGTAACTGCTGATTTCTCCGCTGACGCTCCAACTGTCGCGGCCTATCTGGAAGAAGGATGTGCCATCCTGCGTCGTTATCTGATTCTTGAAAGAGCCTGAGTAGTTGCTCACCCATTCGCCGGTAAATTTGGTGGAGAGGTCGAAACTGAACTCCGTCGGCACAAGTATGACGAGTGCCAGTCCCTCCTGTTCACGAGCGGGCAGCACCGTCATGAAACTGGTATTTCCGCCTGCTTTCAGTGTTATCTTCATCGTTTCCGAATCCACACGTTGTGTTGCCGGATTCCTGGTGTTGAGGATAATCTCAAAGTCGTCGGCCTCTTCCATGTCGAAGCCCGAGAAATCTTCTTTTGCCCTGAAGCGATAGTTGAATTCAGTCAGGTTAACGGTGGCATACATTGTGAAGCCGTTTGCGGCCAGTGCACTGCCCTCTTCCACGGGCTTAATGCTCTGCTTGGCTTTTATGAAGAAAGCGGTGCTGATGGCCTTCTCAAACTCTGGGTTGTTCAGTATTTTCCAGTTGATGTGCTGGTTAATCAGCGAGGCTGAAGTCCAGGAAAAGAAGTTCAGGTTCTCTGCCAAGTCCTTCATCGTGGCACGGGTATGCTCCACGAATTCCTTGCGGTTCTTCTTCGCCTGCTCCTGGGCGGGGTTGTCGTCGTTGTCCGACGAACACGATGTGAATGCGCTTGCGCCGCAAACGAGAGTGGCGGCCAGCACCCATTGCATGATTTTTCTCATAAAATTAGTTTGTAATTTGATAAATTAATTATTGAATTCTTTCTTATATGTCGGCATTGTTGGTGGGGGTGGCTTTCTTCATACCCTGAGACATGCGGCGGACATAGAGCGTCGCATTCTTGCTGCTTGCCGGACGGGGCTTCTCGCGTTCGAGTAGCACGATGCCGTGGCTGCTGACCAATTGCATTATAACGTTATGTATTTGAAAATTCGGCTGCAAAGATACGAAGATTCTGACAGAAACTGAAATAATTATCATAATTTCTGATAATTTCCGTCCCTTATCCCTCAGATATTATCCGTTTGTCTCAGTAAGTCAAAGAGCGCGTTGCACTAAAGAGCGCGTTGCAAATGCTGATATTCAATTGGGGCGGATTCTTGGCAAGCCAAGCGTCACCCTGCGGGATGCCGAGCGGCAAATCCGCCCCAACGGGTGCATGGTCAGTTTGAATACACGGGGCGCACGGACCGACCTTGCTCGCGACCGTCGATGCCACAGTAAATATACCCACCGTTGTCACTATTGAAGTATATGAGGTGGGAAGTGCCAATACTATTGTTCGTCGATGACCAGTAGTAGCCATAAGACCCTGCGTAGTACAAACTAGTACCATCGCGGTAGCCCGCAGCGGGAAGGAACACCTCGCCGCCGTTACTGCCAGTGAATTTGTAGCCATTCACGTCGTTCTGCGTAGTCCAAGCTTTCGTCGTGC
>ONMA01000022.1 GCA_900318815.1 uncultured Prevotellaceae bacterium | reverse complement strand
ATTATAAGAATTCTATGCTACGATTTATGCCAATGGAGGTTTTTATAATTTTCTTATATAATTTTTTTATAATTTTGAGCGTAGCGACCATCAGAAAAGATTACCCGCTCGACCTCTGGTCGCTTGCCGCTCGGCCCAAAGGGACGCTTGCCAAAGCAAGAAGGCAAGAAGTTATTTTTTGATTATCCCCTAAAGCGATTTTGTGCCTATTAGTGCCAATTTGTTTCTGAGAAATAAAAGAAATCGTGACGGTTTTTTAGTTACTTAACGATGGCAAATTTCCTCAAAAAGATGTCGTTTTTTTGAAGTATTTTCGTAACTTTGCACCCAAACTTTTTTCAAATAGTCGAAAGCAAACATGAGTTTTAACAATACTGACCCCGCCCCGCAGCCCGGAATGGCCAAAAAAGTCGCAACTTTTTTGGCCCCGCAGCCCGGAATGGACAGAAAAGCCGCAACTTTCTATGAGAATCTGACAAGTCGCGGAAAAATGGACGTGCAATCTATCCTCGCACCCCCGAACCTCCGTACCCCCGCACCCCCGAAATATCCCAAATATTTAACGATTACTTAGTATCTTTGTACCGTTAATATCTAATATGTTTTCAACAATGAAAAAACTAATCTTTGCTATGGGTGTTTTATTAGCAGGCTGCAACACGGCGGTAGACCTGGAGCAGCAAGTCGATGAACTCTACGGCAGAATGTCGCAGGAGGAACGCATCGCACAGTTGAGAGGTATGTACATGGACGAACTGTTTGACGAGCAGGGGCAGTTGGACACTGCGAAATGCCGAGAACTCATTCCCTACGGCCTGGGCCATTTTGCACAGTTTGCCATGCAAAAGCCCATCGATCCCAATGTGCTGCGCGACCGTGTGGCAGCCCTGCAGGACTGGCTCATGCACCACACGCCCAACGGCATTCCCGCGCTGTTCCATGAGGAAGTGCTCTCCGGCATTAACAGCCGTGGAGCCACCATCTATCCGCAACAGATAGGGCAGGCCGGTTCGTTCAATCCTCAGTTGGCAGAACTGAAAACTCTACAGACCAGCACCACCATGCGCAAGATGGGCGGCGTGTTGTCGCTCTCGCCCATGGTCGACGTTTGCCGCACGCCCAGCTTCAACCGCTTAGAGGAGTCGTATGGCGAAGATGCCTACCTCTCGGCAGTCATGGGAACGGCCTTTGTCAAAGGATTGCAACAGGGCGACCTGAAGAAAGGTGTGGGTGCCTGTTCGAAACACTATTTAGGCTACGGCGGTGGCGGTGATGCCGAAGAGAAGGAACTGATGGAGGAGATTCTGCTGCCCCACGAGACCATGATACGACTGGCTGGCAGCAAGGCCCTGATGCCCGGCTATCATGCCATGGCCGATACCAATGGCGACACCGTGAACTGCGTGGGCAACAGCAAGATCCTGCAGGACATCTTGCGCGGCTACTTAGGCTTCGACGGCATGGTGGTCAGCGACTATACGGCCATTGACCAGCTGACTGGCCTCGAGGGACCCGTGCAGAAGGCAGCTGCGGCCATCAATGCCGGCAACGACGTTGACTTCCCCAAAGGCGAGAACTATCTGCACTTGCAGGAGGCGCTTGACCAGGGACTGGCCAGCCAGGAAGCCTTCGAGCGTGCCGTGAAGGATGTGCTTCGCTACAAGTTCCGCTGCGGTCTGATGGACAAGGATGGCTATCTCTATAGTACGGAGCAGATTGTACTCGACACCCCCGAGGAGCGCAAGACGGCTTACGACATTGCCGCCCAGTCCATTGTCCTGTTGGAAAACAATGGCATCTTGCCGTTGAAGGCAACCGCATCAAACCTCCGCATTTTGCTCACTGGCCCCAATGCCAACTCAATGTGGGCTATGTGTGGTGACTACTCCTTCCCTTCCATGACCTATTTCTGGAAGAAGAACATGGAAGACTTAGAGCATCCAGAAATCGTGACGCTGTTGGAGGGCATGCAGAACTACCTCAACCGTGAGCAACCGAGTGAAACCGTGGCTTCGACGAACAACCGTGAGCAACCGAGTGAAACCGTGGCTTCGACGAACAACCGTGAGCAACCGAATGAAACCGTGGCTTCGACGAACAACCGTGAGCAACCGAGTGAAACCGTGGCTTTGATGTACAGCCGTGGCTGCGACTGGACGGAAGAGGTGGAAACGAAGTTCTCGGAACTGGGCGACGAGCGTGCCTGGGAGTATGAACTGCTGCACCGTAAGGTGGACTCCGGTGAGAAGGCCGACAAGGCCGAAGCCCTTGGCATGGCCCGTCAGGCCGATGTCATCATTGCTGCCGTGGGCGAGAACGTGATGCTCTGCGGCGAGAACCGCGACCGTCAGGGACTCCGTCTGCCGGGCAAGCAGGAACAGTATGTAAAGGAACTGTTAGCAACGGGTAAGCCCGTGGTGCTGGTGGTCTTCGGCGGACGTGCCCAGGTTATTTCCGGCATAGCCGAGCGTTGTGCTGCCGTCATTCAGGCCTGGTATCCCGGCGAGGAAGGCGGCAATGCCGTGGCCGATATTCTCTTCGGCAAGGTGTCGCCATCGGCCAGACTCTCCGTCAGCTATCCCAATACGGAGGTCTATGAGCCGCTGTGCTACAACAGGTCTGATAAGAAAGATCCGCGTGTGCAATGGCCCTTTGGCTATGGACTGAGCTACACCACCTTTGACTATCAGAACCTGCAGGTAGAGGGCGAGCCTTTGACCACAGACGAAAGCATGACCTTCTCGTTCGAGGTGAAGAACACCGGCAAGGTGGCTGCCGACGAGGTGGCACAGGTGTACCTCTCGCCTACCAGTGCCGACCAGCCCATCCGTCCCATTCAGTTGCAGGGCTTTGCCCGCGTGTCGCTGCAACCCGGTGAGAGTAAGACCGTGAAGGTGAAACTCTACACGGAGCAGTTCGGCTACTACAGCAATGAAGGCAAGCGCCAGTGGAACATTGCCCCAGGGCAGTACGCCATCAAGGTGGGTGCCTCGTCGCAGGACATCCGGCTCGAACAGACCGTTACGCTGAAGGGCGACATCCTTACCAAGCCGCTGAGAGACTTCTATTTCTCTGAGGCTACCGTCCAATAAGTACACACATAAAATGACCACGAATTTCACCAATTGAACGAATTGGCTTCCATATTGCCATTCGTTTAATTGGTGAAATTCGTGGTCGAAATAAGGGATTACATAATTACTTCCACGGTGTGGTGTCCGGGAACGGCCTTGATGACATGACCGTCAATGGGGGCACCGTCGACTACAATGCTGCTTACGCCTGTCTGCTTGCCGTCGGGATTCTTCACGGTGATGTCGAACTCAGCATCGCGAAGCACGCGGCAAACGTGGTATTCCTTCATGGTCTCGGGAATGCAGGGGTCTATGTCCAGTCCTTCGTAAGTAGGCTTGATACCGAGGATGTACTGGGTGATAGTCAGCCAGTTCCAGGCAGCCGTACCCGTAAGCCATGAGTTCTTTCCCTCGCCGGGCTTGGCAGCATCCTTGCCTGCCACCATCTGGCAGTAGACGTAGGGCTCCACCTTGTGCAACTGCTGGTCTTTGATCCAGGCCGGGCAGATCTTCGTGTAGTGTTCCCAGGCATCATTGCCGCGACGGGCCACCGTCTCGCCGATAATCACCCACGGGTTGTTGTGACAGAAGATACCCGCATTCTCCTTGTAGCCAGCGGGATAGCTCGATATTTCGCCCATCTCCACGTAGTAGCGGGTAAAGGCGGGATTGTTGAGCACCATGCCATGCTCACAGTCAAGGTACTTCTTGCAGGAGTCAAGGGCCTTGTCCACCATGCCGTCCTCCAGTCCTATGCCGGCCATCGTGCAGAAGCCCTGGCTCTCGATGAAGATCTTGCCCTCCTCGTTCTCGTTGGAGCCAATCTTGTTGCCGTAGAAGTCGTAGGCACGCAAGTACCAATCGCCGTCCCAGCCGTGCTTCTTCACAGCCTCGACCATAGCATCGATGCATTGCTGCGCCCGATTAGCCTCCGTCTTGTAGACGGCGGCATTGTCGCCGTTTTCCGAACCGGCCAGATGCTGGCACAGCTCCACGTACTGCTTGCCCGTTAGCACGAACAGGCCGGCAATCATCAGACTCTCGGCTTTCGAGCCTTCGCTGTTGTTCTCGGTGGTCTGGAAACTCTCGTTGGGATCCCAGGAGAAGCAGTTCAGGTTCAGGCAGTCGTTCCAGTCGGCACGGCCGATGAGGGGCAGCGCATGGGGACCGAGGTTCTCCACGACGTGGTTGAACGAGATGCGCAGGTGTTCGAAGAGTGTTACCTCCGTGCCCGGCTCGTTGTCCCAGGGCACCATCTCGTTGAGGATGGAGTAGTCGCCCGTCTCCTTGATATAGGCCACGGTGCCGAAGATGAGCCAGCAGGGGTCGTCGTTGAATCCGCCGCCGATGTCGTTGTTGCCGCGCTTGGTCAGGGGCTGGTACTGGTGGTAGCAGCCGCCGTCGGGGAACTGGGTAGAGGCAATGTCGATGATGCGCTGACGGGCACGGCTCGGCACCTGATGAACGAAGCCCACAAGGTCCTGGTTGGAGTCGCGGAAGCCCATGCCACGTCCCACGCCGCTCTCGAAGAACGAGGCCGAACGCGAGAAGCAGAAGGTAATCATGCACTGATACTGGTTCCAGATGTTCACCATGCGGTCAAGACGCTCGTCGCCGCTCTTCACGGTGAACTTCGACAGCAGACCGTCCCACATCTGGCGCAGTTCGTCAAAGGCGGTATCCACTGCCTCCACGGTCGAGAACCGCTCAATAACGGCATGCGCATTTGCCTTATTAATAATAGTATGGTCAAGGGAACCCAGGGAGGTAAGAAGAAGACCCTCCCCCGGCCCCTCCCTGTGAGGGAGGGAAGTAGTTACTTCTGCCGCTGCATTTCCGTCTTGAGAGTATATACTCCCCTCCCTCACAGGGAGGGGCTGGGGGGAGGGTCTGCTGGGGTTGGGTTCAAACTTTTCCTCCTGCTCATTCTCCACATACCCTAAGACGAAGATGAAGTCCTTCGACTCGCCGGGCTGCAGCTCCACCTCCACATAGTGCGAGGCGATGGGGCTCCAACCGTGGGCCACCGACATGCTGGGCTGGCCTGCCACGACGCACTGGGGAGCCTCGAAGCCGTTGTACATGCCGATGAACGACTCGCGGTCGGTGTCGTAGCCGTCGGCCTTCGCGTTCGTCAGCGAGTAGTAGGCATAGTGGTTGCGGCGCTCTTTATACTCGGTCTTGTGGTAGATGGTGGTGGCCTTGACGGGAGAACCGTCAAGCGCAGCCTGCTCTATCTCCACCTCGCCCGTCGACCAGTTGCGCTGGAAGTTCTCCATGTCCGTAGCGGCGTTCCAGAGACACCATTCGGTAAAGGAGAACAGCTTCAGGTGCTTCACCTCGTTCGTGGTGTTCTTGAGCGTGAGCTTCTGCACCTCTGCCCATGTCTTCAGCGGTACGAAGAAGAGCACACTGGCCTCTACGCCGTTCTTACTGCCCGTGATGCGGGTGTAGTTCATGCCGTGGCGGCACTCATACGAGTCGAGCGGTGTCTTGCAGGGCTTCCAGCCGGGACTCCAGATGCTGGCCCCTTCCTTGATATAGAAGTACCTGCCTCCCGCATCCATGGGCACGCCGTTGTAGCGGTAGCGGGTGATGCGGCGGAACTTGGCATCCTTATAGAAGTCGTAGCCACCGGCAGTATTGGAGATGAGGCCGAAGAAGTCCTCGTTGCCTAAGTAGTTAATCCACGGAAACGGCGTAGCCGGGTCGGTAATGACGTACTCGCGGTTCTTGTCGTCGAAAAATCCGAATGTTTTCATTTCGTATAGTTTATAATTGTTCAATGATGATCATTTATTTCTCACTCATCAGCAGTTCCACCAGCGGCTTGTCCTTGAAGTCGTGCTTCTGCTGGTCCCAGAAACCGAAGTCGGCATCATAGCACCAGGTAGTCCAGGCAATGTTGTTCTCCTTGAACACGGTGAGCATGTCCTTGGTCCACTGATAGGCCAGCTCGCGGTCAACGGGCTCAAACACGCCCCACTCGCCGCAGAACAGCTGCAAGTCGTACTTCTTGGCCACGGAAATGGCATCGGCAAAGTCGGCACGGATCTTGTCGACGTTCCATTCCTGCTTGGTGTATTCTTCGAGCAGCGGCTTCAGTGAGTCGGAGGCTGCCTCGTAGTCTTCCTTCGAGACGATGATGCCGGGATAGTTTACCTTGCCTGTGTACTGGCCGATGGGCGTCCAGGGGGCACCGTAGTGGGTCAGGATCATGGGGTTGTAGTAGTGGAACGACAGGATGATGTTCTTGTCGCCCTCGGGCACTTGCAGGTACTTCATCGTCTCGTAGCCCTGCCAGCGGTTGCTGCCGATGACCAGCGTGCGCTGCGGCTCGCGTTCGCGCAAAGCCTTGTGTACCTTGGCAATCAGCTGGTTCCACTGGTCGTGCTCGTCGGCCACAGGCTCGTTCATAAACTCGTAGGCCACGGAGTCGACGCTGTAGCCCTTGAGCACGTCGCTCAACTGGAACCACATATTGATGAGGTCTTGCTGTGCGGTATCCGAGGTGAATAGGGTATTGGCATCGTCGCCACCCTCGTTGACGGCATTAAAATAGTGCGAACGGATGATGTGCAGGTCGACGATGGTGCGCAGGTGATGCTTCTCAGCCCAGTTGATGGCATTGATCAGCAAGTCCCATGCCTCGGGAATCTTGTTGCCCTCCTCATCCCAGAACTGCACCTCGTCGATGGGCAGTCGCACGAAGTCGAAACCCAGCGAGTCCAAACGGGCGAAGTCGTCTTCCTGGATATGCAGGCGACGGGCTTCACCACGTTCCTCGCTCTGCGACAGCCAGTGGCTCACGTTCGTTCCACGCTCAATGCGGAAGTTGTTCACTCCCTCGTTCTTCTCACTCTTACTTGTGCAGGTGCTCAGCGCCAACAACATCATGGCAACTACGGCCAAGGATAGAATCTTTCTCATATTTATTTCTTGACGGTTAGACGGTTTGTTAGACGGTTAGACGAATTGTTTGACGGTTAGACGGATAGACGATTTTACTTCTGCCCTTCCATGACTCCTTTCAGTACCCAGTCGGCCTTCACCTTCATGCCGGCTTTGCGGTCGAAGATACCGAAGTGTTCGGGACCGCTGCCAAAGGTGTTGTTGTCCCAGATGAAGGTCGAGAACCCGCGCTTCTTGGCCTCGCTGACGAGGAACTTACAATAATAGGTGATGTTCTCGTGGATGAGATCTGTCTGCCCGCTTTTCTGGCGGTCGGTCACGCCCCATTCGCCCATGACGATGCCGAGACCCTTGTTGCTCCAGGTGTTGACCACCTTGTCGAAGAACTCGCTCATGGTCTGCTCGTCGGAAGGCGAGGCTTCACCCTTGTCCTTATAGGGATTGCCCCAAAAGTTGAACTTGCACTCGCCGGCATAGTCCCACGGGGTGTAGTAGTGGAACTCCACACTCAGGTAGTCGTTGCCATTGCCCTCGGCATCGGTGGGAATAATGAAGTCGCCGTCGTAGAGGCCGAAGTCGGGGTTGCACACGTAGGTCTGCACGATGAGGTGACGCTTGGCATTATTGCCGCCCGTGGCGCGAACCACGTCGATGAAGGTCTGGTTGTAGGAGTTCTGCACGGCCAGGTTCTCCTTCTCGGGCTTGCCCCAGTTGTCCTTGATGTGTACTTCGTTGGTGCCGGCAAAGGCCACGCGGTAGTCGTAATTGGCAAACTCGCTGGCTATGTTCAGCCACAGCAGGGCCAGTTTCTGGTTGTTCTCGTCCTTATATTCGTTGGTGGGACGTCCCTCCAACCACTTGTCGTGGTGGGTGTTGATGATGACCTTCAGGTCGTTGGCCAGACACCAGTTCACCACTTCCTTGATACGGGCGAGCCATGCCTTGTCGATGCTCATGGCGGCGGCATTAGTGATGTGGCACTGCCAGCGGATGGGGATGCGGATGGCATTGAAGCCCGCGTCCTTCACGGCCTTGATGGTCTTCTTCGTCACCACGGGGTTGCCCCAGGCCGTTTCGGCCTTGATACTGTTGTCGGGGTTCCCGATGGCCATCGACTCGCCGTCCTGTCCGGGGGCCGAGCATTCAAACTGGTTGCCGAGGTTCCACCCCACAACATCCTTGTTCCATTCCTTCGCCGTGGGCTGGCATACGGCCGTGGTGGCTGATAGCAGCCCGACTGCTACGAGCAGACTGCGCATTACTGTAATAACGTTTCTCTTCATTTTATTTTTCTAATTATATTAATAGTCAATTTTGCAAAATCAAATTCTTCACTCTTCACTCTTCACTCTTCACTCTTCACTTTTCACTCTTCACTCTTCACTCTTCACTCTTCACTCTGAGCAGGTTGAGCTTGCTCTGCGGCTTCAGCACGTTGTTGGCCTCCTCGGTATAGGCACCGATGTTGGCAGCGAGGCGGCAACGGATGTCGGCACTGCTGGCACCGATGAGGAAGTCATAGCTGCCCGGCTCCACTACCCACTGGCTCTGCTCCTCGGCGAACGAGGCAAGATCGCGCCGGTCAATGCGCATGGTGAGCACCTGGCTCTCGCCGGGCTGCAGGTTGCGAGTCTTGGCGAATGCCTTCAGTTCCTTGGCGGGCTTTTCCATAGTATTTGACTTGGGGGCGGCCACATAGACCTGTGCAATCTCCTTGCCGGCACGGTTGCCAGTATTCTTCACGGTCACCGTCAGTTCAATGCTTTCATCCTTCAGCTTCTTCATCTTTGCATTGCTGTAGGCGAACGTGGTGTAGCTGAGACCATAGCCGAAAGGATAGGCTACACGCTTGCCGAAGGTGTCGAAGTAACGGTAGCCCACGTAGATGTCTTCCTCGTGGTTAGAGTAGTTCACGCCCTGCATGCGTTCTCCGTAGAGTTTCTCCGAGAGGTTGTAGTAGGGCGGCTCTTGCGGGAAGTTGGCCGTAGAGGGGTGGTCGGTGGCAGCGATGGGCCAGGTCATGGTGAGCTTGCCCGATGGGTTCTCGCGTCCGGTAAGTACGTCGGCCACGGAGTTGCCGCCCTCCTGCCCGGGTTGCCAGGCCACGAGAATAGCATCGGCATAGTCGCGCCAAGAGGCTGTCTCGATGACGGAACCGCTGTTGATGATGACGACGACGGGCTTATTAGCGGCGTGGAAGGCATTGGCAACGCGCGTCAGCAGGTCGCGCTCTGTCTGCGAGAGGCAGAACTCTCCCTCGATGGCGCGGTCGATACCCTCGCCTGCCTGACGGCCAATGGTGATGATGGCGGCATCGGCCTGCGGCAACTCATGCTGGATGGCACGGTCGGTAATCTCTATCTCGTCGAGCTTCGGCTGACCCTGATCCAGGAACCACATCTCGGGGTTCTTGTCGATGCGCAGTTTCTTGCGGGCATACTGCACGTAGTCCTGATAGATTTCGGTAAGGGCGGGCGTGGTGCCGATACCGGCATTCTTCAGTCCTGTCACCATATCGACCACGTAGGGCACGTTGACACAGCCAGAACCCAGACCTCCCGAAAAGAAATCGTAGCTATTCACACCGAACAATGCTACTGTCTTGATAAGTGGAGAGGGGAGAGAGGAGAGAGGAGAGGAGGCTACCTCAGTTTGGAAGGGTAGGGCACCCTCGTTCTTCAGAAGTACCATGCCCTCCGTGCTGCTCTGACGAGTGATGGCTGCATGGGTCTTGGTGTCGGGCTTGTTAGAGAATTGATAGCCTTTGAAGCGTGGGGTCTTCACGATGTACTGCAGCATGCGGCGCACGTTGCGGTCTACATCCTTCATCTCAAGACGACCTGCCTTCACGGCCTCTACGATGTCGGTGGCCTGTGCGCCGTAGCCTGGCATCATCAGGTCGTTGCCTGCCGAGACTTCCTGCTCTGTGGGCAGGTCGTGACGCTTGCCAATCCAGTCGGTCATCACGATGCCCTGGAAGCCCCACTCGTTGCGCAGCACGTCGGTGAGCAGGTCTTTGTTGCCCTGGGCGTAGACCCCGTTAATCTTGTTGTACGAAGACATGATGGTCCAAGGGTCGCTCTCGCGAACCACCCGTTCGAACCCGCGCAGATAGATTTCGCGCAAGGCACGCTGACTGACGTTCTCGCTCACTCGGGTACGGTCGCCCTCCTGTGAGTTCACGGCGAAGTGTTTGATGCTCACGCCCACGCCCTGACTCTGTATGCCTTTTACGCAGGCGACGCCGATAGCTCCGGTGACGAAGGGGTCTTCGCTGTAGTACTCGAAGTTACGGCCGCAGAGCGGGTTGCGATGGATGTTGAGGCCGGGGCCGAGAATCACGTCGCAGCCATACTCTAAGGTCTCGTTGCCGATGGCCTGTCCCACCTGCTCCACCAGTTCGGTGTTCCAGGTGCATGCCAGACAGGTGCCCACGGGGAAGCCCGTGGCATAGAATGTCTGGTCGGTACCCTTGCGAGTTCCGTCGATGTGTACGCCGGCAGGGCCGTCGCACATCACGGTGGCGGGAATACCCAGTCGGGGAATGGCCACGGTGATACCGGCAGCACCGGCCACGAGCTTCTCTTGGTGGCCCATCATGGCACCGCTGCCCACGAAGTCTTTGTTACCGCCGCCCACCAGCATCTGGGCTTTCTCTTCTAATGTCATGGCAGCAATCACCTCGTCGATGTTGTCGGCGTTCAGCTGGGGTGTCTGCTGTGCAAATGCTTGTGCCTGTTGAATCATAAGGCTAAGAATGAAAATGGTTTTCTTCATGTTAGTATTGTGTATATTTAAAGTTTTTGCAAAGTTAGCTAAACATTGCGAGAAATAGGTTTGAAAAACATGAAAAAAGGGTTACAAAACTTTTTTTGTCAGTTTTGAAACCCTTATTTGTTAGCTTTTTCACCCAAATTACTGATATTTGGAGGGTGAGACACCGAAATACTTCTTGAACACGGTGCTGAAATACTTGGGATTGTCGAAGCCCGACAGGGCAGCGGCATCGGTCACACTGCGGCCGTTGCGCAGTAGGGAGGCGGCCCGCTCCAGGCGGATGATACGGATGAAGTCCTGGGGCGATTCGCCCGTGTACGACTTCAGCTTTACGTAGAACAGCGTGCGGCTCATGGCCATCTCACGGCAAAGGCGGTCGATGTTGAAGTTAGCATCGCTGATGTGGTCGACGACAATCTTGGTGGCCCGGCTAATGAATTCGGAACCGGAGGCGTTGCTTTCTGGAGTAACAGGGGGGAGATCTTCCGGGGGAATGGAGGTGAGATCCTGCGGGGGTACGAAGGTACGAGGGGACGGAGTTACGAGATTACCTTCATCGTCATGTCTCTCCTCGGCCTCACGGCTATCCTCAAACCTCCGATTGTCCTGCAAATTACCCACAACCAACCTCATATACTTCGTGTGGAGCTGATAGACATGCCAGGCTGCATAGAACGCCAGAAAGAGTAAGAAGAGGTAGATGATTTGCATCCACCAGGTTTTCCACCAGGGCTGGCCGATGTGGATGGTAAGGGTTGTCTCGTCGAGTACGGCACCGCAAGTGCGGCTCACGCTTCTCACCGTCAGCACGTGTTTGCCCGGTTCCATGTTGTTGAACCTCACTTGCTGCTGGTCGGTGGGCATGCTCCACTCACCATTGCCCACCTTGTACTGATAGACGATGTCCGACTGGTTGCGCAGGTTGATGCTCTCATAAAACAGTTCGAAGGTGCGCTGGCGGTAGCTTAGGTACAGCTCGCGACGGGCCAGTTCTTGGTGCATACGCTGGGCAAACTGCTCGTCGTCGTCATCGGCACAGCTCACTCCAAGCAGATTCAGGTGGGTGGTGTAATTGATTTCCTGCACGTGCAGGGGGTCGATGATTACTGCTCCTGTAGTGGAGCCTAAGATGATATGGCCGTTCTTCAGGTGAACTACCGAGCGGCTTGTATATTCGCGGTCTACGCCATAGCAGTAGTTCACTCCGATGACACGGTTGGGTTTGTCGGGGTGGGTAAAGGCCAGGCCGTTGTCGGTGGCAATAATGATGCGTCCGAAGGCATCCTTGCTGATGCTGCTCACGAAGTTGGAGGTGAGTCCATCCTTCTGGGTCAGGTGCTGGCTGTGCCTGGTGCTGAGGTCGTAGATGTAGATACCGCCGCCGTCGGTGCCTATCCATAGTTCCTTCTGGCCGTTCAGATACATGGTGTGTACGTAGCGGTTCACGTCCTCGTCCTGCTCCGGGGCATAGTTCAGCTCGCCAATCTTTCCCGTCGTGGGGTCAATGAGTCTTATGCCATCGGAGTTGGCAATGGCCATCTGCCCGTCGGGCAACTGTAGGATGTCCTTCACGTAGTGGATGGGGTAGTATTTGCACACCTTGGCCGTCTTCTGCACCAGACTGCCGTCGAGGCATCCCATCCACAGGCTGCCCTCCTTGTCGAAGTACAACTTGTACACGTGGTCGTCGTCGAGGATGCCATTGGCTTTCGTACAGAGAGGACGGTAGTTGCCGTTGTCGAGGATTTCGAGTACTCCCTTGCCGTAGGTAGCGGCCAGCACGGTGCCTTGGGGAGTCTTGCAGAGATCGAGCACCACTGTGCCCCGGCAGGTGTGATACCAGGTCTTGGTCTGTTGGTTGTAGATGCTCACGCCGTCGTCGGTGCCCATCATCAGCATGTCGTCCTGATAGGGCTCTATGCTGTTCACTCGGTCGTTGATAATCGACTGCTGGTTGTTGCGCAGGTGCTGGAAGATGGCTATCGTGGTGCCTACGGGGCGGGCAATGTCTATGCCGCCGGAATAGGAGCAGATAAAGATGTTGTCCCACACATCGTGCAGCAGGGCGTAGATGCCGTTGCCGTGGAGCACGCCGCACGCTCCCTCATTGGCATTGAAGAGTGGGTGGCATACGTATTGGCCCGATGGCAACGGCTGCCGGTTCACCTTATAGACACCCAGACCGTCGATGCCTATCAGCATGGTCTTCTCGTTCAGCGGACAGAAACTGCGTATGGGGTTGTGCTTGATGGCAACGTCCGATACGGCCTGCTTGCACCCGGTGATTTTGCCCGTCTTGTCGTAGGAGATGATACTCACACCGCTGGAATAGCCGCCTAACCAGACCCTGTTGTAGGTGGAATCGTAGTAGCCGCTCTCCACGTCGCAGTCGACAATGGTGGACATGGGGGTGCTGGGGCTGGGATTGCCGGACGATAGGGCATATTCCAGCACGCCTTGGCGGGTACAGAAGAGAAGCGAGCGGTCGGTCTGAATGATATGGTTGGCATGCACGTCCTTTACCACGGGTGTCAGCTGATTCTCGTGCAAGAAGTAGATGCCTGTGTTCGTGGCTAACCACAGACCCTGACGGGTCATCAGGATGTCGTTCAGGTTGAGATGGTCCTTCGTCAAGTCTCTGATGTCGGCATGCTGACGGAAATTGTCGTGCAACTCGTCAAAGACAAAGATGCGCCCCTTGTTGTCGAATGCCAGCAGACGACGGTCAAGCCGTCCGTTCTCCGTGTAGGAAAAGACGCGCAGTTTGATGGACTTCCCCGCAAAGTCACTATACAAACTCTGGTCGCCAGGCAGATAGTGACGGATAGACACGCCGTTGTATCGCTCTACGTCGCTCTTGGTAGACCACCACACCGCCCCGTCGTCCGTCTGCACAATGCTGTAGATGCGCTGGCTTCTCAGTCCGTCGGCCTGCCCCAGGTGCCTGAAGGTGAAGTCGGCGGCCTCCTGTGCTGCTCCTCTGAGAGAGAGAAATAGCAGACAGGAAACCAATAGCAGGGATAGTTTATATTGCCTCATTCTTCTTCTTGACGGTTAGACGATTTTTTTGACGGTTAGACGGATGAACGTTTTCTTTTTGACGGTTAGACGGATGAACGTTTTCTTTTTGACGGTTAGACGGATAGACGTTTTCTTTTTGACGGTTAGACGGATAGACGTTTTCTTTTTGACGGTTAGACGGATGAACGTTACTATTCTCTCTCCTCTCTCCTCTCTCCACTCTCCTCTAAATAAAGTGCAGCGTGCCCATGAGATAGACCAAGCCGAAGCCGAGCAGCATGGAGATGATACCCATCAGGATGCCCAACTTTGCCATGTCGTTCTGACGCACGAAGCCTGTAGCAAAGGCAAGGGCGTTTGGCGGCGTGGAGATTGGCAGAATCATGGCCGAGGAGGCGGCGATGGCCACGCCGATGAGCACGGTAGGCGTGCCGCCAATGGGAGCCAGCTTGTCGCCCATGGCTCCGCAGACGATGGCCAGGATGGGCATGAGCAGGGCTGCCGTGGCCGAGTTGGAGATGAAGTTGCTCAGGGTGTAGCAGATGATGCCGCCAAGTAGCAGGATAAGCATTGGCGAGAAGTCGCCGAAGGGGATGCTCTCCACGGCATTGGCTGCCAGACCCGAGGCGTTCAGGCCATAGCCCAGGGCAAAGCCGCCCGCTACCATCCAGATGACCGACCAGTTGATTTGCTCCAGGTCGCGCTTGTTGATGACACCCGTCAGGGCAAACACCGCAAACGGTATCATGGCCACGGTGTAAGAGTTGATGCCCGTGACGCGGTCGAGCAACCACAAGGCCACGGTGATGAAGAAGGTCACGATGACCACGTTGGCATGGAAGCCGTGCTTCATGCCGCCTTCAATATTCAGTTCGATGGTCTTCTGCGTAAAGGGGAACATCCTGAGAAGGATGCGCCAGCTGACGAACAGCAGTATCAGCACCAGGGGAAACATGAACATCATCCACTGGCCGAAGCCGAGTCCGAGGTTCAGACCCTCGGGGTCGTTCAGGTACTTCAGTGCAATGGTGTTGGGCGGCGTGCCGATGGGGGTACCCATGCCGCCGAGGTTGGCAGCCACGGGAATCGACATGGCCAGCGCAATGCGTCCCTTACCCTCGGGGGGCAGCTGGCGGAACACGGGCGTGAGGAACGTCAGCATCATGGCGGCCGTGGCCGTGTTCGACACGAACATTGAGAACAGGCCCGTGATGAGCAGGAAACCCAGCAACACCATCTCGCTCTTAGTGCCGAAGGGCTTCAGCAACACCTTGGCCAACTGGGCGTCGAGTCCTGTCTTCGTGGCGGCAATGGCCAGCACGAATCCGCCGATGAACAGCATGATGACTGGGTCGGCAAAGGTAGCCATCACGCCCTTGTAGGAGAGCAGCTTGCCCACTTCCTCCTCGTTGACCATGGGCAGGATACCGCTGTCGGTGGTGAACAATAGCATCAGCACGATGATGGCCACCGACGTGGCCCACGACGAGACAATCTCGAGCACCCACATCAGGGTGGCAAAGGCAAAGATGGCGATAATGCGCTGCTGGATGACCGTCAGGTTCTGAATGCCGAACCATTCCGACGGCATGTTCCAGAGCAACAGGGTTACAAGTGCCACGATGAGCATCTTGACGGCACGTTTGGTCCCATCGGCTGGGTGGTACTTACGCTGGTGGCGCATGTTATGATAGGCGTCGACCAGATGAAATCCTTCATAAATGTGAAACATTGTAATCTTTAGAATTTAGTGACTATTCGAAAAATTGCTGCAAAGTTACAAAGTTTTTACGAGATAACCGCAAACTGACGTTAAAATTGATATTGGTTAATGTGAAAAAGACAATTAAACCAGGGTGTGGGCGTCGAGATAGCCGGTCACTTGGTCCTTGTAGTTGTCTGAGATGGGGAGGTAGTTGTCGCCGAAGATGATGCGCAGGCGGTCGACCACCTTCACTTTGGTCATGTGTACGATGTAGGAACGATGGATGCGCAGAAATTCGGGCTGGGGGAGAAACTCTTCCAGCTTCTTCATGCTCATGAGCGACATGAGGCGTTCGCCGCTTTCGAGATAGATGCGCACGTAGTCCTTCAGCCCCTCGATGTAGAGGATGTCGTCGAGCGCGATGCGTATCAGCTTGTAGTCGCTCTTCACGAACATGAAGCGGTCGCGCTGCGAGGTGTTGCGCTTCTCCTTGTTGGCAAACCACTCCAAGGCCTTGTCGGTGGCACGGAGGAAGTCCTGGTAGCCGATGGGTTTGAGCAGATAGTCGAGTGCTGAGACGCGGAAGCCCTCGATGGCATACTGTGGAAAGGCGGTAGTGAAGATAATCTTGGTGTCCTTGGGCAGGATCTTGGCGAACTCAATGCCCGACAGCTCGGGCATCTGGATGTCGAGCAGCAACAGCTGGACGGGATGCTCGCGAAGGTCGCGCATGGCGGAGACGGCACTGTTGTAGACTCCGTTCAGTTCTAAATAGGGAGTCTTCTTGACATAGCTTTCCAGCAGCTGGGCTGCCAAAGGCTCGTCGTCGATGATGGAGCAGGTAAGGGTCATGGTGATGGGTGTTAGTTAATGGGTGTTAGTTGATGGGTGATGGTCGTAGGGTGATGTCGATTTTCGACTGATAGGTCTGGCCGTCTGGACTCAGGCTCTGTTCCCAGGTGTAGCGGCCAGGGTAGGAGAGGTCGAGCCGCCGTTGCACCTGCTGCAGGCCGATGCCGTGTCCGCTGCGGTCTTGCTGGCTCTTGGGGTGGTTGGAGTTCTTGATGTCGCAGCAGATGTGCTGTTCGTCGGCTTCAAGGCAGATATGTATGAAGCTTGGTTCAGTAGGGCTGACACCATGCTTGAAGGCGTTCTCGACAAGCGAGATGAAGAGCAGGGGAGCCACGGTGACGGGGGCTGGGTGTTGGGCGGTGAAGGTGACGTCGACATTCTGGGGCAACCGTATCTTCATCAGGTTGACGTAGCTCTCCAAGAACTGCACTTCCTTTTCCCATTCCACTTCTTCCTGCTGGTTGTCGTAGAGCATGTGGCGCAGCATCTTCGACAGTTGCTGAATGGCATCCTGTGCTCGTTCGCTGTCGAACGAGGTCAGGGCATAGATGTTGTTGAGCGTGTTCAGCAGGAAGTGGGGGCTTATCTGGTTGCGCAGGTTGCGCAGTTCGGCCTCGGTGCGTGCCGTCTCGGCCTCCAGGCGTGCCTCTTCCGATTTGTACCAGCGCTGGGATAGCAGGATGGTGGTGGCGATGGTTGCCGAGAGTGCCAGGTTGAAGATGTCGCGCATGATGAAGAGTGCCATCTGTAGTGTCGTAGGTTTCTGCCTGCTTACGCGCATGTCGTCAAGCAGGTCGTGGGCGTAGCTCATCCAGACGTGGAGCAGGATGCCGAGACCCACGCAGAGGATGATGTTGATGAGCCAGTAGAACTTCTTGTCGCCTTTGATGAGGTACTTGGGCGTGAGCCAGAGGAAGTTCAGGTAGAACACCATCATCATCAGCAGCGGCGAGACGCTCATCAGCAGGAACTGCCGCAGGCTCACGCCATTGCCGTGGCCTGCAAACGACAATGGCGCGAGCAGCAGCATAGCCCAGACGGCTATCTGCAGCAGGATGGCTTTCTGCTTATTCATGCCTGATGGCTTCGATGGGATCCATGTTGGCGGCCTTCTGTGCGGGGATGTAGCCGAAGAGCACGCCGATGAAGACGCAGACGAGGAACGACACATAGATGCTCCAGGCCGGCACGCTGCTGGGCATGCCCATGATGGGTATGAGCAGCTCGCCCACGGTACAGCCTAACAGGATGCCTAATAGACCTCCCGTCACGGATATGAGTACCGACTCGATGAGGAACTGCAACGAGATAATCGGCCCCGTGGCACCCACGGCCATGCGCAGGCCTATCTCCTTGGTGCGCTCGGTCACGCTGACGAGCATGATGTTCATAATACCTATGCCGGCCACGAGCAGCGAGAAGGCTGCGGCCACCACGAGGATGAGCGTCACCGTGTCCATCGTGCTCGACATCGTTTCCATCATCTCGGCCTGCGAGCGGATGGTGAAGTCGTCTTCAGCATCCTCCTTCAGTTTATGGTTGTCGCGCAGGATCTGGGTCAGCTCTTCAATGGCGGCGTCGCTCAGCTCCTCGGTCACAGCCGAACAGACGATGCTCGAGAAGAACGTCTGCGCGGCAATGCGCTTCATCACGGTGGTGTACGGGGCAATAATCACGTTGTCCTGGTCCATACCCCAGTTGTTGTAGCCCTTCGACTTCAGCACGCCCACGATGCGCATGGGTATCGACTTGAAGCGGATGGTCTTGCCGATGGGGTCGGTATGCTCGCCGAACAGCTCGTCGACGATGGTCTTGCCCACCACGCACACCTTGGCGGCCTTCTTGATGTCCTCCTCGGTGAAGCAGTCGCCCTCTTCGATGGTCCAGAGCTTGATGTCTAAGTACTCGGGACTTTCGCCGTAGACGGTAGTGTTGGTGTTGTTGTTGCCGTAGATGACCTGTCCGCCAGCGGTGACCTCGGGCGACACCTTGGTGACGAACTTCTTCTCGCGCAGGATGCGCTCATAGTCGGCCATCTTCAGCGTCTGCATCGACGACGGGTCTTGGCGCACGCCGCCGCGCATGTCGGCTCCCGGACGGATGGTCAGCAGGTTGGTGCCCATGGTCGAGAGTTCCTTGCGGATGCTCTCCTTCGAGCCTTGGCCGATGGACATCATAATGATGACGGCAGCCACGCCGATGATGATGCCCAGCATGGAGAGGAAGGATCGCATCTTGTTATTGGCTACGGCCCGGAGACTTACTTTGAAAAGATTTAATATATTCATTGTTTTACTTCATGTTATGATAATAGCCCATCTCCGTCTATGTATTCAGACATCCCTCCCTTTGGGAGGGCTTGGGTGGGCCTTCCTCAATCGTCCTGCGGTGCTGGCAGCTGTGCTAATGCCTCGGCAGCCGACTTGATATTGGTGTTGATGGTGTCCTCGCGAATCTTGCCGTCGCGCAGGTTGATGTTGCGGCTCGAATACTCGGCAATCTCGGGGTTGTGGGTCACGAAGATGATGGTGTGCCCCTTGCGGTAGAGTTCCTGGAAGAGCACCAGCATCTCGAACGAGGTGCGGGTGTCCAGGTTGCCCGTGGCCTCGTCGGCCAGGAGCACGGCAGGGTTGTTCACCAAGGCACGGGCAATGGCCACGCGCTGCATCTGTCCGCCCGACATCTGGTTGCTCTTATGCTCCAGGCGGTCGCCCAGTCCCACTGACTGCAGGGCCTTGATGGCGGCCTCGCGACGCTCCTTGGCACTGAACTTCGAGTTGTACATCAGCGGCAGCTCTACGTTCTCCACGGCGGTAGTCTTGGGCAGCAGGTTATAGTTCTGGAACACGAAGCCTATCTTCTGGTTGCGCAGGTGGGCACGCTGAATCTTCGACATCGTGCGCACCGACACGCCGTCCAGGAAGTACTCGCCGCTGGTGGGGGTGTCGAGGCAGCCCAGCTGGTTGAGCAAGGTCGACTTGCCTGAGCCTGACGTGCCTTGTATGGTGACGAACTCGCCCTCGTAGATCTTGAACGATACGCCGCGAAGTGCCTTCACCGTCTCCGACCCCACCTGGAAGTACCGCTTCACGTTCTGCAGTTCGATAACAACACGACGTTGACCCACCCCCGGCCCCTCCCTGTCAGGGAGGGGAGATGTTACCTTGCTGGTGGTGTTTCCTCTATTGTCATTGTTCATAATATGTACTTTTTGTTGCTTGTTTGTATATTTAACTGAAGTATCCCACCTTTTTTTTAACCACGAATTTCACGAATTAAACTAATTTTTTTTCTATCCAGGCCAGCATTTCACGAAGCATCTAAAGATGCAACGAATTACACGAATTGGCTGCGCAGCCAAAATTCTTTGCAAGCAAAGCGACCAAGGTCGAGCGTGTGAAATTTGTCGGTCGTTTACGACCATTTGTGAAATTCTTGGACGAGCCAAGCGCGTAGCGAGTCCTTATTATCCGCATGGTAATTAGTTTAATTCGTGAAATTCGTGGTTTGTTACTTCTTCTGTTGCTGTTGCTGCTTGTTGTTGCCTCTCGGCCTTGGCATGAAGGGGTTCTGTGCCTGCTGGCCTTCTTCCTCCTCCATTCCGCCTGCAATGGTGAAGTCGACCAGTACCTCGGTGTCGGCGTTGATGCCGCTCACGATTTCTGTCAGCATGCCATTGCTGGTGCCTGTCTCCACGGCATGGGCTTTGAAGGTGTTGCCTTCGAGCGTCCAGAGCTTGTGGTTGCCGGGGCAGTCTTCTATCTTCTGGTCCTTGGCAATCAGTGCCTCGTTGATGGTGAAGCGCAGGGCCTTGGCGGGAACCACGAGTATGTCGTTCTTTTCTAAGGTGAAGATGGTCACGTTGGCCGTCAGTCCGGGCTTCAGCTTCAGGTCGTTGTTGGGGGCCGAGATCACCACTTCGTAGGTCACGACGTTGCTCTCGGTAGTGGCCTGCTGGCGCACCTGCGTCACCTTGCCCTCGAAATGGTCGTCGGGGAAGGCATCGACGGTGAACGACACGCGCAGCCCTTCCTTCACGCCGCCGATGTCGGCCTCGTCAATGTCGGCAATCACGCGCATGTCAGTCAGGTCTTGCGCAATGGTAAACAGCTCAGGCGTATTGAACGAGGCGGCCACCGTCTGGCCCTCTTCCACTGCCTTGGAAAGCACCACGCCGTCGATAGGACTGGTGATGGTGGCATAGCCTAAGTTGGTCTGTGCCTTCTGCACGTTCTGCGAGGCGGTGGTCACCTGGTCTTTTGCCTTCAGGTAACTCAGCCGGGCCGACTCAAACTCGTCGGCACTCACCAGCCCTTTGTCGTAAAGTGTCTTGTAGCGCTGGTAGTTGCTCTGTTCATAGTTCAGCGTGCTCTGCGCGCTCGACTGGTTGGCCTTGGCCGTGTTCAGCTCGCTAATCAGGTTGGTCTTGTCCAGCTCGGCAATAATCTGTCCTTTCTTCACCACCGAGTTGTAGTCGACGTAGAGCTTCGACACGATGCCAGAGACCTGCGTGCCCACGGTGACCGAGGTCACAGGCTCGATGGTTCCAGTGGCAGTGATTGAGGTCTGGATGTTGCCTTTCTCCACCTTGGCGGTGCTGAACGACGTTTTCTGTTCTTCCTTGCAGCCAGTAAACAGGGTGACGGCTGCCAGGGCGACAATCGCCCATACGTTGTTTCTCTTGTTCATATTGTCTGTTTATTTTGTTTCTCCACTATAGAATTTCAGCATCTGTAGTGCCAGTACGGCCAGGTACTTGCTTTGCAGGCGGTTTTGCTGTGCCGTGAGCAGATGGTCTTTGCCCGTCATCAGTTCCACGATGTTCTTCAGGCCGAGGTTGAACTGTTCCTGCAGCAGGTCGTAGCTCTGCTGTTCGCTTTCCTCCGTGGCAATGGCCGAGCGCAGCTTTGCCTGGTTGGTCTCGGCATCGAGCCAGTAGTTCTCAATGGTCTGGTAGAGCTGCTTCTGTGTGTCCTGCATGTCGAGCAAGGCCTGTTCGCGCTGTATGCGGGCTTTCTTGACGGATGTCTTTGTCTGGCGCTGGTCGAAGATGGGGATGCTCACTGAGAGTCCTGCTGAGGCATCGAAGTTGGTCTTCAGTTGCTTTTCCCAGGTGTTGTTCGACAGGGAGTTGGTGCTGGTGCCGAATCCGCCCGTCATGTTCAACGTGGGCAGCCAGCCGGCCTTTGCTATCTTGATGCTCAGCTCGCTGCTCTTCACGGCCAGTTCGCTGCTGCGAATCTCTGGGCGCGAGGTCAGGGCTTGGGTGTAGACGGTCTGCAGTCCTGGGATGGTGGCCAGTGCCTGTTCGTCGGTCACGTCGTCGACGGCCACGTCAAACTCCTGCGTGCCGTCTATCTCTAACAGTTGTTTCAGTTGCAGCCTGCATTTGGCAATGTTCGCACGCGACTCGATAATGACATATTCGTCGGAGGCGCGCTGGGCCGTCAGCTGTGCCAGGTCGGCCTTCGACATCTTCCCCACTTCCACCATCGCGCGCCCGCGTTCCTCATTTTTCTTACTGGTCTCAAGGCTCTGCTCGCTCACCTTGACCGCTTCCCGCAAGTACTGTATTTGCACGAAGAGCTGGGCAATCTGCTCTTGAATCGAGTTGGCGGTGACCTCGGCGTTGGCTTCAGCCTGTTCTGCCGTCAGCTTGTTCTGCTTCAGGGTGTTGCGGTTGCGGTTGCCGTTCCACACGGTCCAGGAGGCGTTCAGCCCGTAGTTGCCGTTGTAGTAGCTCTTGTCCACCTTCGTGTTCACCTGACCGTTGGTCACGGTGGTCGTACCGTTGTCCTGCCAGGGACGGTAGCCCACGCTCTGGTTGGTCGATGCCGACAGGGAGGGCAGCAGGGCTGCTCTCGCATTCTTTACGTCTTCCTCTGCCGATTGTTTCTGCAGACGGGCTTTTTGCAGTGTGATGTTGTGTTCTTTGGCATAGCTGAGGCAGTCGTCGAGCGTCCACGCCTGTTGGGCCCAAGTGGCCGACGGGACGGTCAGCAGCAGACCAGCTATCATCATGATTCCTTTCTTCATACTTCTGTTTGTTTTAACACGATGCAAAAGTAGGAAGAAAAAACGAATCAGAGAAAAAATATAGATATTATTAGTTCATTAGTAGATGTTTTCGCCTTGTTCTTCGACCTTTCCCGCTCTCTTTAACTTTTTTTACGGGTGTGCTTCTTGGAAACTAATTCCCCTATTCGTTGTACTGGGTGAGCTGTTGCAGCCGGGCGATGTACTTGCCGAGGATGTCGAACTCCAGGTTGACCACCGTTCCCACGCGGATATCCTGGAAGTTGGTGTGCTCCATCGTGTAGGGGATGATAGCCACCTGGAAGGTGTTGCTGGTAGGGTTGCAGACGGTGAGCGAGACGCCGTTGACCGTCACGGACCCTTTGTCCACGGTGAAGTAGCCTTTGCGGGCCATCTCGCGGTTCTCAGGATATTCAAAGGTGAAGTAGGTCGAGCCGTTGGCATCCTCCATAGCGACGCAGGTTGCGGTCTGGTCCACGTGGCCCTGCACGATGTGTCCGTCTAATCGGCCGTTCATCAGCATGGAGCGTTCCACGTTCACCTTGTCGCCCACCTTCAGCAGGCCCAGGTTGGTTCGGTCGAGTGTCTCTTTCATGGCGGTGACCACATAGCGGTCGCCCTCAATGCTCACCACGGTGAGGCACACGCCGTTGTGGGCCACACTCTGGTCAATCTTCAGTTCCTGGGTGAATGAGCAGGTGAGTGTGAAGTCAATGTTGTCTCTGTCCTGATGGATGGCTACCACGGTAGCAAATTCTTCGATAATGCCGGAAAACATATTCTGTTAAAATGATAAATGGAAAAAGAATGGGGCCGTAAGGGTGATGTGATGAAAACTCCTTTATCACAGGTTGTGGGAACTCTCCGCCTTTGTAATCCGCCGGCATCAAGATGCTTGGTTAGCGGCCCGCCATTGACAGGAGAAGACATCCCGGTTTTCAAGATTTATTTGATGAGTATCCCGATCGAACCAATACGGCCCCGTGTTTTTTGTAATTCTGCTGCAAAGTTACGAATAATCTTCGATATGGCAAAACGTTTTCCAAAGATTCTTTGCATTCCCTATGAAATAAAGAATTAAAATAACTTGGATAATTCAAAGAAAACCATTATATTTGCAAACAGAATGCGACGATAATGTCATTTACTAAAAAAACAGATAATAGTTATGCCACAGATTTGTTTCTTTTACGGAATATACATTTGGATGAACTTCTCTGACCATCAGCCACCTCATTTCCATGCATGGTATGGTGACTATAAGTGCATCGTGAACATTAAAGATGGTATCGTCAAAGGCGAGATGCCAGGCAGAGCATTGCGTATGATTCTTGAATGGCTTGAAGATCACCGTCATGAGTTAATGGCGAATTGGGAAAAGGCTCAGAAAGGTGAGCAACTTGACAAGATTGAACCACTTAAATAAGGATAATTATGTTTATTGAAGTTACGAAAGCAGATTATTTGGATGGCTACAGAGTTAAGTTGCTGTTCAACAATGGTGAGACGAAAATAGTAGACTTGTCTCAGTCTCTTAATGGTGGTGTATTCGCACCTCTGAAGGATTTGGAGTTTTTTAAACGGTTCACCATCAAGTTCAACACCATCGAGTGGGAAAATGGTGCCGACTTTGCACCTGAATATCTCTATGAAATAGGTGTGGCTGCATGATAGGTATCAGTTCCACCATGTTCAGCGACCTTATTCATGGCCGTCGCTCGCTGAGTTTCGAGGTGGCTCGCAGCATACACAAGGTGCTTGGCATTCCCGCTGAGGTGGTATTAGCGTAATATCAGGAACTTCTTGATGAAGTACAGACAAAAATAAAGAGCTATCGCTGAACGACGGCTCTCTATAAAATTGGGCAGTATCGATAAAGCCTTACCCTACGCGGGATTCTACCCGGATAGCCAGAACATACAATCTGACGTTGCAAAGATAAACATTATTTTTGAAAGATGCAAAGAAAACACCAAGATTTTATAGTTTTTTCTCTATTTGCATTCCTTTTTGAGTGATTTTTCTAAAATAAAAGAAAAAACCGACTCGGTATCGAAATCTTTTTGTATTTTTGCACGGGATTCATTGGCAGGATGCCTTTTTGAAGGTAGGCATGCAGCTTAAATTACAAAGAATATGCAACCTAAAACGATTATTTCACATGTTAGACAGCCCAACAAGGAAACTCAGTCGAACGACACTCACCAACAGGGAGTGGCAAACTTAGCTGAGGTCTTTGCTGCCGAGTTCGGCATGGGTGAATGGGGACGTGTCCTCGGGTTGCTGCACGACAAAGGAAAAGAGAAGAAAGCTTTTCAACAGCATATTATAAAAGAAAGTGGGCTGGATCCATCCGTTCGGGTGGAAGGCGACTACAGCCATGCCTACGTGGGGGCACTCATCGCTCAAAAGCAATACCCCATGATTGCATCTCTCATAGCACAGCCCATTGCAGGACATCACCGAGGGCTCTATGATTACAGTGATTATGTCGGGGAAATGAAACGGGATATTCCGAAAGATGTCACGCTGGATGCGCCAATTCCGATTCAACCCAGACTGCCGAAGATGGAAAAACACGACCTGCACCATTTTGTGCGCATGCTCTTCTCTTGCCTGGTGGATGCCGACAGTCTGGACACAGAAGCCTTTATGAATACCGAACAGGCAAAATTGCGTGGCTGCCACACATCAATGCCGGAACTCTTGATGAGGCTGGAAAAGCATTTGCAAGAAAAAAGAAGCAACAGCCCTGACACAGAAGTCAACCGCATACGCAACTATGTGCAAGAGCAATGCGTCAAAGCGAGCCAGGAAGCTTGTGGTTTCTATAGCCTCACTGTTCCCACAGGTGGAGGAAAGACCTTGGCTTCTATTCTCTGGGCACTGCATCATGCAGTAAAGAACAACAAGCAACGTGTCATCATTGCCATTCCCTATACCAGTATCATTGTTCAGACGGCGGCTACCTTGAAAGGAATCTTTGGTGAGGACAATGTGTTGGAACACCATTCAAACATCAATCCAGAAGACATCAAGGACGAAGAGCTGTGCGAACGTATTCAGTTAGCCACAGAGAACTGGGACTATCCTATCATCGTTACTACCAACGTCCAGCTCTTTGAGTCGCTCTTCAGCAACAAACGCTCAGATTGCCGCAAACTGCACAACATCGTGAAGAGTGTCATCATTCTTGACGAAGTGCAGACGCTCCCCTTGGGATTCTATAAGCCCATCGTATATACTCTCGACACACTTCAACGGGTGTTTGCTGTTTCCGTTCTCTTTACAACTGCCAGTCAACCCATACTAAGCGGAAGGATAGAAGGGACAAACCCAAACGCAAGTTTTGACGCATTGCCATCTGTTCGGGAAATCATTCCAGAGGAAGCACGATTGCATGAGAAACTGCGTCGTGTGGAATTGCAGTTTATGGAAGAAGCGAATACTTACGATGAAATTGCCAAGGAGCTGGCCAAGCATCAGAGAGTATTATGCATTGTGAATACCCGCCGCGATGCGAAAGAACTCTACGACCGTTTGCCCAAAGAAGGTGTCTGCCTGCATCTTTCCCGAATGATGTGCCCTGCCCATGTCTCTGACACCATTGCCCATATCAAGGAAGCACTAAAAAATCAAGGTGGCAACCCCATTCGGGTGATTGCCACCCAGTTGATAGAAGCTGGCGTTGACATCGACTTCCCCGTCGTGTTCCGACAAGAAGCAGGTCTTGACTCTATCCTGCAGGCAGCAGGACGTTGCAACAGGGAAGGCAAACAAAGGATTTGTACTACCTACGTGTTTAGCTTAGGAAAAGAGCATCCGCTGCCACCTGGCTTCATCTCCCAGACGAACAACGCCCGCTTAAGCATAGGGAAACAGCACGACTGGTTTGCTCCCGAGACTATGAACAGCTACTTCCGACAACTTCATTGTCGGATCGACTCCTTCGACAGTGTTACGGTAAAAGGGGTTAAGTACAGCATGCAAGAACTCCTTTACAAGATTGATGTGGAGTTTGAGAAAGCGGCAGAGGTGTTCCATTTAATAGATGACCAGACAAGATCTGTCATTGTCAACTGGAACGGGAGTCTCAAGTATTACCAACAACTCATTTCGCAAGGGCCTTCCTATTCCTTGATGAAAAAGCTGTCGCAATATAGCGTCAATATTCGTGAACAAGATTTCAGGACGCTACAAAACATCGGGGCTATCAATGAGCCTTTTGAAAACATCTACGCTATCACCAATCCCGGTTTCTACAAAGCAGACACGGGATTGACGATGGAGAATCAATGGTTAGAAGAAACGTTTATAATCTGAAGAATATGGAATATACTGATAAAGAATTCTGCTTGGAAGTGTGGGGGCCAATAGCCTGCTTTACACGCCCAGAACTGAAGGTGGAGCGCGTCAGCTACGATGTCATCACCCCATCGGCAGCACGTGCCATCTTCGAGGCTATATTCTGGAAACCGGCCATATACTGGCAAGTGACGAAGATTGAGGTACTGAATCCTATCAAGTGGACTTCGGTAAGAAGAAACGAGGTGGGAGCGGTAGCTTCGAAGAATCCCATCTTCATTGAAGAAAAACGCCAGCAAAAGAACACCTTGATGTTGCAAGACGTGCGTTATAGGCTCTGGGCAAAGCTGGTGTTCATCCCGCGTTGGAAAAGGAAAGAGACAAAGAACCCTCTGATTGACGAAGAAGAGAAGGAATCGTTGCGAAAAGACGAGAACCCTGGAAAATACAATGCCATGTTTGAGCGGCGTGCCAGAAAGGGACAATGTTTCAACCAACCATATCTCGGTACAAGGGAATGCGTGGCCTCTTTCCGGTTTGTTGACCCCGATAATGACGAGTTGTCAAGGCCAATAGCGGAGAGTCGGGACTTGGGCATTATGCTTTATGATATGGATTTTGAGAGCGACATCAAGAATCCACCCGCCATGTTCTATCGGGCACGAATGGAGAATGGCATCATTATTGTTCCACCTAAAGATAGTGAGGAGATACTGAGATGATTCTGAAAGCACTATATGACTATTACCATCGCCTTGGAAATCTACCAAAGAAAGGCTTGGAGTTAAAAGAAATCGGTTATCTAATCGTTATAGATAACTGTGGTACGTTTCTTCGCATTGAAAGTAGGATGATTGACAAGAAACATGCACAAGTTTTTCTTGTTTCTCAAACAGTTCAAAGATCGGGACGTAAATTTATTAGTAATTATTTATGGGATAATTGTGAGTATGTTACTGGGTATTCAGAGAAGAATCAAGAAAAAGCAGTACTATGCAACAATGCTTTTATTAATCGAGTTGAAGAGCTAAAAAAGATGATTCCACAGAATATCACTGTCAATGCTATATACAACTTTTATAATAAATATCCAAGTATCTATGATGTTTTGAAAAATGATATTTTGTGGAAAGAAATGTCAATATCAACAAAGAATGTATCATTTCTGCTTAATGGCTCAGCATCAATAGCTGCAGTGGAGGAGGATGTCATCAGATTATCAGTAGAGAAAGCTGAGAATGCAGATCTACAGGTATGTTTGATTACTGGCAGTCAAGGAAAAATAGCCAGAGTACACACAAAAGTGCCTTTCCAGGGTAATGCGTTTTCTTCTTTGGTGTCGTTTAAAGATGGCAAGGGTTATGACTCTTATGGGAAAGAGCAAGGAGCTAACGCACCTATAAGCGAAGAGGCTGAGTTTGCTTATACCACAGCCCTCAACCATTTGCTGGAATCAGATTCACGAAATAAGTTCACGGTTGGCAACCGCACATTCCTGTTTTGGGCCTCAAAGGACGATGAAGCAGGCAGACTGGCCGAAAAGAGCATATTTAGCATATTTGATTTTAACGAATCAGACGATGATCCGAACAGAAGGATTGAGCAAGTCCGTAAAGTGCTTAAGTCTATTTATTCCGGCAGTTTGAAAACAACACTTGACGATAAATTCTATATTCTTGGTTTGGCTCCCAATGCTGCTAGAATAGCGGTGACCTATTGGGCAGAGATACCACTAAAAGAGTTTGCATCACGTATCAATCAGCATTTTGAGGACATGGATATTGTTGATTCTCGAAAAGAAAAGAAACCGTATGCTGGATTAGCTTCTTTGCTAAAGGAAGTAACATTACAAAGAAAGATTAGTGGATCAGACTCTAAACTACAACCCAACCTTCCAGAGTCGGTGATTAAAAGTATTTTCCAAGGCACACCATATCCCTACACTCTTTACTCTGCATGCATCAGACGTATTCTTGCTGAAACAAGTGAAGAGAAAAACCCCGTACATATTGCCCGTGCCGCCATCATAAAAGGCTATCTAAATCGATTGAACAATAATCAAACAAAAATAGACGTTATGTTAGACAAAGACAACACCAATCCTGGCTACCTTTGTGGCCGACTGTTTGCTGTCATTGACCGCATTCAGGAAATTGTGAATAAGCAGAACACCATTCGTAACCGTTATATGAATGCTGCAAGCTCTACTCCTGTGACAGTTTTCCCAACAATTATCAATCTTTCCAACCATCATGCAGAAAAGCTGGAAGTGAGTAAGAAGTTCTTTGATGAATTGAAGGGAGAAATTATCAATAAGATTGATGCGGAAGGTTTCCCCACTCAGCTTGATTTACAAGATCAAGGACGCTTCTTCATTGGCTACTACCACCAAAGGCAGGAGTTAATTACTAATAAGGGAAACAATACAGAAACAAATAACTCATAAATTATACAACTATGTCAGAATTAAAGAAAAGAATTGATTTCGTTTACATCTTTGATGTACAGGACGGTAACCCCAATGGTGACCCCGATGCAGGGAATTTGCCTCGTATTGACGCCGAGACTGGTAAGGGGCTTGTTACAGACGTGTGCCTCAAACGTAAAGTACGCAACTATGTCCAGATGGTTGCAGAGGTAGAGAAAGATATATATCCTAAGGGGTATGAAATTTACATCAGAGAGAAAGCCGTATTAGGAAAGAGTCATGAAAAGGCTTTCAATGCTTTGGGATACAAATTGGGAGAAAAAGCCACAGAGGAAATAAGAGAAAGTGAAATAATTAACATCTTAAAGGAAACATCTTTATGTGAAGGACTAACGCTAAACGAAAATGAAGAAGGTAACTGTTACCTAACCGTCGAGGCCGATGCTGATAAAAAAAATGTTACAGATTGGTTAAAAGAAGCAGAACTGAACAAACAAGTAAAAGACTTTATTAACAGTGTATTAAAGAAGGCCAAGCCAAGAAAACCGACGGAAGAAGAAAAAGAAGGAGGCCGTGCGTGGATGTGCCAAAACTATTATGACGTAAGGGCTTTCGGAGCTGTTATGTCCCTAAAATCAGCTCCTAATTGTGGTCAAGTCAGAGGACCTATTCAGTTGACATTTGCACGCTCGGAAGACCCCATCGTAACTTCAGAACACTCTATAACACGAGTAGCAGTCGCAACAGAACAAGAGGCAAAGAACCAAGGTGGTGATAATCACACGATGGGCCGTAAGGCTACTGTCCCATACGGTTTATACGTCTGCCACGGTTTTGTATCTGCTAACCTCGCAAAGCAGACGGGTTTCTCACAAGAAGATTTGGATATGTTTTGGATAGCATTAAAAAATATGTTTGACCATGACCGCTCTGCGGCACGTGGACTGATGAGTGCAAGGGCTTTGATAGTTTTCGAACACGACTCCCCGCTTGGCATTGCGCCAGCAAACAAACTGTTTGAACTTGTGGGCATCAAACCAAACAAAAAGGTTCCTCGTACTTTCAGCGACTACACCATAACTATAGACAAGACAAAGTTACCTACAGGAGTGATTATTGACGAGAAAGCAAGTTTGCTTGATGGTATAGAGGTTTTAACAAAAAAAGAAGATGACAAAACGGCATGAGATAAGAAACAGTACAGCGGAGTTCCTGATATTCCAGGCAGAAGCGAAAGGACAGGGGGTAGAAGTGTACTATAAAGACGAGAACATCTGGGCTACGCAAAAAGCCATGGCCACGTTGTTCGATGTCAACATCCCCGCCATCAGCAAGCATTTGAAGAATATTTTTGAGTCGGGCGAACTGAAGGATGATTCAGTTGTTTCCAAAATGGAAATAACTGCCTCTGACGGGAAACGTTATCAGACGCAGTTCTATAGTCTTGATGCTATCATTGCCGTTGGCTACCGCGTGAACAGCATTCGTGCTACCCAGTTCCGGCAATGGGCGACGAGCGTTTTACGACAGTATGCCATACGTGGCTATGTGCTTGATCGTAAGCGCATGGAGAACGGAACTTTCTTGGGCGAAGACTATTTCGAACACCTGTTAGCAGAGATTCGTGAGATACGTCTCTCTGAGCGGCGGTTCTACCAGAAACTGACGGACATCTATGCAACGAGCATGGATTATAATAAGGATGCTCCGACTACAAGACTCTTCTTTAAGCGGATTCAGAACAAGATGCACTATGCGGTTCATGGGCGCACGGCAGCAGAACTGATAGTGGAGAGGGCTGATGCGGAAAAGGAACACATGGGGCTGACTACCTGGGAGAATGCTCCTGACGGTAAAATCGTGAAGACCGATGTCTCGATTGCCAAGAACTACCTGAAACAGATGGAACTGGAGGATATGGGGCGCATCGTGACGGCGGTGCTCGAATTTGCCGAGAGCCGCGCCAAGCGTCATATACCGATGACGATGGAGGACTGGGCCAAGCGTATTGATGCCTACTTGAGTAGTGACGAGCGTCCGTTGCTTGACAATGCTGGTAGCGTGAGCCATGAGGAGGCGGTGCTGCACGCCGAGACGGAGTTTGAGAAATACCGCATCGTGCAAGACCGCCTGTTCCAGAGCGACTTCGATAAATATCTTGGAACATTGCCGTTTGAAGAGGAATGACAAAACAGAATAACGTATGACGTACAGCGATGACGATATGCTCATGTTGTCGGGGATTCAGCACTTCAGGTTCTGTCCCCGGCAATGGGCGCTGATTCACATCGAGCAGCAATGGGACGACAACCGGCTGACTGCGGAAGGACACATCCTGCACAGGCGGGTGGATGATCCGTTCTACAGGCAGAAGTGTGGCGATTTCATCTCCTTGCGCTCTGTAAGCGTTGCGTCACGTCAGTTGGGTCTATATGGAGTGACCGATGTGGTGGAACTGCACCCCACGGACGATGAAAGCAACAGCATCAGACATCCTAAGTATCCGGGGCAGTGGCTGCCATACCCTGTGGAGTACAAGCACGGACGGCCGAAACGCAATGAAGTGGACGAGGTGCAGCTGGCAGCACAGGCAATGTGCTTAGAAGAGCAATATGGCATCGCCATCCCCTGCGGAGCATTCTTCTATGCCGAAATAAGACAGAGAATCGAAGTGGAAATCAGCAACGAACTGCGTAACATCGTCAGGGAATGTGCCGAGAAGATGCACAAGATATTCCAGTCGGGCCAGCTGCCTCCTGTCACAGCAGGGAAGTTTTGCGACAAATGTTCGCTGAAAGACATCTGCATGCCTCAAATTGCAGGATGTACCAAGGCATCGTATTATCTAAACAAATATCTGTATGAGGAAACTGCTTAACACGCTATACATCACCACCCCGGAATCGTATCTAAGCAAGGATGGGATGAACGTGGTGGTCTCGGTAAAACAACAGGAGGTGTTTCGCATACCTATTATTAATATAGAAGGTATCGTCACTTTCGGTTACATGGGGGCGAGTCCGGGACTGATGAAGCTATGCACCGACAATAACGTGGCACTCACTTTCCTTTCGCCCAACGGCCGATTTGTCAGTCGCATACAGGGGCAGACACGCGGCAATGTGCTGCTCAGAAAGACGCAGTATAAACTATCGGAACAAGAAGACTGGGCACTGCACGTGTCGCAGGTGATGATTGGCGGCAAGATACAGAACTATCGCAATATTCTGCGCCGATACGTGAGAGACTACGGAGAGAATGCCATCATTGAGGATGCAGCAAAGAGTCTGGACATCTTCAAGCGGGATGTCTTCCTCACGACCGACAGACCGTCGCTAATGGGGGTGGAGGGAATGGCGGCTAACAGATATTTTGAGGTGTTTCCACTGTTAATGACGCAACAGCGTGACGTTTTTCCATTTAACGGGCGCAATCGCCGCCCTCCGAAGGATGCCGTCAATGCCATGCTCTCACTGGCTTATACGCTCATTGCCAACGACGTGGCGGCAGCATTGGAAGCAGTGGGGCTTGATTCATACGTAGGTTTTCTCCATACGCTGCGCCCGGGCCGCACCTCTTTGGCCCTTGACATGACAGAAGAGCTGCGGGCATATCTCGGCGACCGTTTTGTGCTCTCGCTCATCAATCGCAGGCAGATTACTCCTAACGACTTTCTTTATCAAGGAGAACAAGGTGTGACCATGACCGACAACGGCAGGCGGACATTCCTCACTGCGTGGCAGAACCGTAAGAAGGAGACATTAGTACACCCCTATCTAAACGAAAAGATTCCCGTCGGGCTTATCCCCCATGCCCAGGCAATGCTGCTGGCAAGGTATGTTAGAGGCGATATTGACGACTATCCTGTATTTCTAATAAAATAGCCTATGTATATATTAGTGACATACGACGTTGATACTATCAGCGAGAAAGGACAGAAGCGTCTTCGGCAAGTTGCCCGTATCTGCAAAGACTATGGGCTGCGGGTACAGAACTCCGTATTTGAGTGTGAGGTGACAGAAGCTCAATACACTGTATTGAAGAATGAACTGCATACCGTCATGGATGACAAACTTGACAGCATTCGGTTCTATCATCTGAACAAGAACAAAAACCACAGCATTGAGACATTGGGAAGAATAACATCATTCGATGTCAACGATACCATTATCCTCTGAATGCGAACGTATGGTGATACACATTCCTCAGCACGTTCGCAGTTTCTGGCATTCAGGCTGTTATGATGATTTAGTAGGGTTGCGACAACCTTTTCGCAATAGGTTCGCAAAATCAGCCTTGTACAGCCCTGATGTTCAGTAGATAAAAACATATACGGTCACCCCCCGCGTGGGGGTGTGGATTGAAACTTAAAAACAACAATGTTAAGATTCCATACGAAAGTCACCCCCCGCGTGGGGGTGTGGATTGAAACAAAATGGTTGGAAAAGTGGTTATAAACGAAACAGTCACCCCCCGCGTGGGGGTGTGGATTGAAACACCGTCTGGGTGTCAACGTTCTGCCTGTTGGTGGTGTCACCCCCCGCGTGGGGGTGTGGATTGAAACCAAGAGATAACCTTTGATGCATTCCTCCGCTAAGATGTCACCCCCCGCGTGGGGGTGTGGATTGAAACTCAGACATCACGTTTACCATTTTGCCAGCGATAGGTCACCCCCCGCGTGGGGGTGTGGATTGAAACTTGTAAGGGTATGTATCTTGTTGATAGAATAGTGTCACCCCCCGCGTGGGGGTGTGGATTGAAACACAAGGGAAGAAATACTTGAAATCAAGTCAATGGTCACCCCCCGCGTGGGGGTGTGGATTGAAACCTGATGTCACTCAGGAACTGACGAACGTCGGACGTCACCCCCCGCGTGGGGGTGTGGATTGAAACTTCACTCCCATACACTCCCCTCTTCACCTTAAGTCACCCCCCGCGTGGGGGTGTGGATTGAAACCTTGCTGAATTTATCGTTTGTAACGCCAAGGAAGAGTCACCCCCCGCGTGGGGGTGTGGATTGAAACACAAAAATATAATTCACACCAAAATGCAAGTAAGTCACCCCCCGCGTGGGGGTGTGGATTGAAACCCGACCAAGCGGTAATCTTATTACTCAAATTAAAGTCACCCCCCGCGTGGGGGTGTGGATTGAAACATATATTAGATTTATTTCGACAGTACTATATATAGTCACCCCCCGCGTGGGGGTGTGGATTGAAACTTTCATGACCGCATCTTCTTCCATGCCAGCCTGCAGTCACCCCCCGCGTGGGGGTGTGGATTGAAACAAAATCAAAAATTGTAGTTTTGGTTGTAAAAATCGGTCACCCCCCGCGTGGGGGTGTGGATTGAAACTATGATACTCAGCTTTCAATGTAGTCGGGAGGTGAGTCACCCCCCGCGTGGGGGTGTGGATTGAAACGTTGCCAGACCTTGCACGCAATTTTGCTATTAAGTCACCCCCCGCGTGGGGGTGTGGATTGAAACTATTTTCGCAAACAAATTATAAAATCATCAAAGGGTCACCCCCCGCGTGGGGGTGTGGATTGAAACTTTGTGTATTGCTAAAGAGTTAACGGGAGCCTTGAGTCACCCCCCGCGTGGGGGTGTGGATTGAAACAAGGCCGACGGTGCATCTATCCAGCTCTCCCCAGTCGTCACCCCCCGCGTGGGGGTGTGGATTGAAACTTTGCGTATTGCTAAATAGTCAACGGGAGACCCGAGGTCACCCCCCGCGTGGGGGTGTGGATTGAAACTTGCCAATGTACCGCAACCGACCTAAATAGTCACGTCACCCCCCGCGTGGGGGTGTGGATTGAAACTCAAAGGTTGCCGTGAACAGTGAAAACGTGACCGTCACCCCCCGCGTGGGGGTGTGGATTGAAACTATGATTTGTAACCTTCCCGAGGCTACCTTTGTGTCACCCCCCGCGTGGGGGTGTGGATTGAAACGCAGGGTGATGACCTTTGATTTTCCCTTGTCCTCGTCACCCCCCGCGTGGGGGTGTGGATTGAAACCTCGACCGCTACGAGCGTATCATCAGCAGCGGCGGTCACCCCCCGCGTGGGGGTGTGGATTGAAACACCTCGCTGCTCATCAGTGAGGACAACGAAATCGGTCACCCCCCGCGTGGGGGTGTGGATTGAAACCTCCGTGATATGCTTGATGCTCTTCGACACCTGCTCCCCCCGTGCAGGGGTATGGATTGAAACTTGCAGACTATATAAAATTACGTACTGCGGTTGAAAACACCTGTGATCGCAAAGTGGCCGACTGTCAATTGAAAATTTGTTGACCATTTTTTTATATATCTGTCACTTTTGGTGATAACCTATTTGTTGTCAGATGGTTATCTGGAGTGACACTTTTTTTGTATCTGTCACTACTATCACTCATAGCAAAACAAGTTGTTTTGCTTTCCAAGATGCCGTCTTTTGCCTTTGCAAAAGCTATCTTTGCGATAGTAAAACAACTTATTTTGCATTGTGAGATAATATCTCTTCTACTCCGAAAACCAATCCTTTACATCTTCAGAGGCATCCCCCAAAATTTATGAGTAACAGGCTATGCTCTATTACTTCTTACCTCGAACAGGGTGGCAGAAAAAGCTCAAATGAAATTATACCAAAAATGGTACAATTATTGAAAAAAAATAGTAATTTTGCAAACGAAATATGGTTGAAAGATGTCGGATGTATGAAGTCTGATAGCTGACGTGAAATATAATTGATTAACTTTGAAACGCGATATGAATATGACAGAAGATAAAGGACAAATACTATTATACCAGACTCCAGATGGGGAGTCGCGTATTGAGGTGAGACTGCAAGACGAGACGGTGTGGCTCAGCCTTGACCAGATGGCGGAATTGTTTCAACGGAACAAATCGACCATCTCCAGACACATTAAGAATGTGTTTGAGGAGGGAGAACTGGAGAAGGATGTGGTTGTTGCAAAATTTGCAACTACCACTCAGCATGGCGCAATTGAAGGAAAAACGCAGACACATGAAGTTGATTACTACAACCTCGACATGATTATCAGCGTGGGATATCGCGTCCATTCATACCGTGGCGTTCAGTTCCGCCAATGGGCGACACGGGTGCTGAAGGAATATATTGTGAAAGGTTTTGCCTTGAACGATGACCTGCTGAAACGGGCAGGTGGCGGCAACTATTTTGATGAACTGTTGGCCCGCATCCGTGATATCCGCTCGTCGGAGAAGGTGTTTTACAGGAAAGTGCTGGAAATCTATGCCCTCAGCATCGACTATGATCCGCGAGTGGAAATGACGCAGGAGTTCTTCAAGACGGTGCTGAATAAAATGCACTATTCTGTGCATGGTCATACGGCGGCAGAGATTATCTATGAACGGGCTGATGCACAGAAGGACTTCATGGGATTGACTACCTGGACGGGTGCCTTGCCGAAGAAAACGGATGCGGAGATTGCAAAGAACTATCTGTCGCAAGAGGAAATATCGACGTTGAACCGTATTGTTAGTCTATATCTCGACTTCGCAGAGTTGCAGGCAGAGGAGCATCGGCCTATGTATATGAAGGACTGGATAGCCATTCTCGATGACTTCCTGCGAATCTCGCGAAAGGACATTCTGACTCATGCAGGCAAGATTTCTGCACAGCTGGCCAAAGCCAAGGCCGATGCGGAATACGATAAGTTCAAGGAGCGAACGAAGAATGAATTGACTCCCGTGGAGATTCACTTCATTGAGCAGTTTGAGAGGGAACAGAGGAAACTGACGGATAAGAGAGGCAAGAAGAAACCATGAAGCCACTGCGGTTGAAACTCCGTTTTTGAGCAACAGGTCGTGTTTTTTTATGAGTAACAGGCTACCCCAATTACTTTTATCTCGAAAAGGGTGACTGGGTGTCAGAATGCTGAAGAGGCTATTGGCGTACGCAGGAAGCGATGGCGACAATCGATGTGGGAATGCCTGCCATCAGCAATCATCTGGCAAATGTGTTTGGGATAGGTGAGCTTAAGGAAGAAGCAACTATTTCCAAAATGGAAACAGTTCAACGATTTGAAAAACATCTTTGCAAGGGGGGAAACTCTTCAAGGATTCAGTTACTGAGTAAATCTCGGCAACTTCATTGCTTTAGGGGAACTGAAAGAAGATGCAGTATGTGCAAAATTTGCACATACTACATCAGGCGGTCGACTTTCAATTGAAAATTTGTTGACCATTTTTTTATATATCTGTCACTTTTGGTGATAACCTATTTGTTGTCAGATGGTTATCTGGAGTGACACTTATTTTGTATCTGTCACTACTATCACTCATAGCAAAACAAGTTGTTTTGCTTTTCAAAATGCCGTCTTTTGCCTTTGCAAAAGCTATCTTTGCGATAGTAAAACAACTTGTTTTGCTTTGTGAGATGATATCTCTTCTACTCCGAAAAACAATCCTTTACATCTTCAGAGGCATCCCCCAAAATCTATGAGTAACAGGCTATACTCTATTATTTCTTACCTCGAACAGGGTGACAGAAAAAGAAAAAGCTCAAATGAAATTATACTAATAAAGGTACAATTATTGATAAAAAAATAGTAACTTTCATCGAAGAAGGATGACAGGCTAACAAAGGAAGTAAGCCGAATGCGGCTCAATTCTCGAGAGAATTTAAGCGCAGACAGGCGTGATTCCTGTCACCCTTCTGTCACCCTTGTCACCCTTTAAAAAGGGTGCAAACGCCCTGTTTATCGGCATTCTGTCACCCTGTCACCCTATTTTGAAAAAATCCTAGTATAGTAAAAGACAGTTTTAGTAATAATGCAAAAATAACTCGGGACGATTTTCACCACAGAGGCACGGAGTCCACAGAGGAACAAGCGGGGGGGAAATGATAAATAATTCTAAATAGGGAGATACTGATTTGGGTTTTTCTCGTAAATTTTCTATCTTTGCGACCGAGTGGCGGTGGGCGGCCTGCTGACATGAAGAGACGTCTAACGCTAAGACAACAAAAAAGAACATAACCATGATGAAGAGAAAGACCACATTAGCCATTGTGTCGGCCATCGTGCTACTGACAGCCTGTGGGGGAGGTTCCAAACGCTATGCCGACATCGCTATCGACCCTCGCGATACGCTGGTAGTGCCTGAAGAGCTGACGGGCGAGGACAGCATTGCCTATATCGAGGATGCCCTGATACAGAGTCCCATCTCGGCCAGCGACCTGCTGGGCCTTGCCGAGGTTCATGCGCTGGAGGAGTGGGCTGCCAAGTACAACGATTTTGAGCGGGCGAAAGAAAGTCCGGCATACGCCAGCGAGTATCTGGCCAATCATCGCGACTCTGCGGCCATGCGTTTAGGCAACCGCTTCATGCGTATGGCCAACGTGGTCTACAGGAACGGCAACGCCAAGGACAAGCTGCAATGGGCCATTGCCGTGGGCGTAGCCCTCGACACCTTCCGGGTGGCAGTGCCCTCGCTATCGCCAGACTCTACCCTCAATGAGATATTGCGTGTCATGGAGAAGTTCTCCTCCGATACCCAGGGCGAGATGAACATGATGTGCTATGTAAGCGCTACGATAGAGTACTACCGCACCATTGAGGCTTATCGCCAGTGGCTCGATGCCGTGCCAGAGGACCTGAAAGCCGCAGCACAGGAAGAGTATGAGGCCTGGGACGAGCTGAACGAAGCCCGCTTCAACCTATGGAGGGATGTGTCGTACCGTCAGGAGTGGTACAGCATGAAGCCTATGGAGATTGAGAGCTATTATGAGAATCTTTCGATGAATCGCCGCGCCGAGTTGGAACTGGAGCGCGACATCGTCCTGAAGGGAAAACTCTACCGCCAGAAGGGTAAGACGGTGACAGCGGCCCAGTGGGAGAAATGGATTGTCGACAGTTCCGTGCCGGAAGACATCGACTTCCTGAAAGAATCAGAGATGGAGGATTACATACCATCCGACAGTCTCACCACCGAGCGTGTGGATGCCTTGAAGTCGACCTTCACGCGGTGGATAGCCGCACGCCAGGCCTTCGCCGCCGCGCTGCCAGAGGAGCAGGGCAAGAGCTACGACAATCTCACCGCCGACATCCACAGCCGGTTTATAGGCAAACTGCCCCTCATCATTCCATACGAAAGGATAGGCCGATGAAACATGAAGTATATGCTAAGATAAAGGAGTTCCTTGGCGAACTGATAAAAGGTACGGAGTGGGAAGGCCACGTCTATACCGTGGGGGGCTGCGTGCGCGACGAGCTGATGGGCTGCGAGATCAAGGACATCGACCTGTGCGTGAGCCTGCCCTCTGGCGGCATACGCTTTGCCGAGTGGCTGCGCGACAAGAGGTATGCCATGAAGGGCGTTACCGTCTATCCTAATTACGGCACGGCCATGCTCCACCTCAAGGCTTTCCCCGACGTGGAGCTGGAGTTCGTGCAGACCCGCAAGGAGAAGTACATCGACCACTCCTGCCGCAACCCCGAGACGGCTTTCGGCTCTATCGAGGAAGACTGCATGCGCCGCGACCTCACCATCAACGCCCTCTACACCAATGTCTCGACGGGCGAGGTCGTGGACATCACGGGCAAGGGCGTAAACGACATCAGGAACCACGTGGTACGCACTCCCGCCGCCCCCGACCTGACCTACGACGACGACCCGCTGCGCATCCTGCGCTGCATCCGCTTTGCCTCGCGCTATGGTTGGGAGATTGAGCAGGACACTTACGACGGGATGGTGCGCAACGTGCAACGCCTGGCTATTATTACTAAGGAACGCGTGAGGGACGAGCTTGACAAGATGCTGACGTGCCAGCACTCTGTGATGGCGATGGAACTGCTGCGCTCGACGGGTGCCATGCACTTCGTCATACCCGAGCTGGAGGAGACGTATGGTTTAGAGGAGAGAGGGTTTTTAGAGGAGAGAGGAGAGAGGAGAGAGGAGAGAGGTCGGATTTTAGAGGAGAGAGGAGAGAGGAGAGAGGAGAGAGGTCGGATTCGGGGATGTGAGGGTACGGTGTGGGAACATACGCTGGCCGTGCTTGAACAGCTGGAAAGCGACCGCTTAGAACTGCGAATGGCTGCCCTGCTCCACGACATCGGGAAGATTCGTGTGTACACGGTCGATGACGGCAAGGTGCATTTCCCGAAACATGAACTGGCCGGTGCCGATATGATAGATGGCATCTTGCGCCCCTTGAAGTACAGCGTAGACTTCATCAAGGAGTTGACCTTTCTTGTGAAACACCATACCGTCTGCAAAGGCTGGGGAGCCGAATGCGAGCATGCCAAGGACAAGGAGCTGCGCAGGCTGCAGTATCTGTGCGGTACGGAAGAGCGGTTCCGCGACCTCATGCTGCTGATAGATGCCGACAACAACGCCTATGCCGACGACCACTGCATGCCGCATCGGGTAGAGCTGATTCTGCGGCGCACGGAAGAGATGAAGGCTGCGGGAACCGCCATGTTCGGCTACAAGCTGCCCGTCACAGGCAGGGACGTGATGGAAGTCATGGGCCTGCAGCCTGGCCCGGAAGTAAAGAAGTGTCTTGACCACCTGCTGGAGCTGGCGTTTGCCCATCCGCTAAGCGACAAGGAAGAAACCATTAAACACCTGAAAGAGTATAGACTGCAAAGATGAGAGACGTAAGCCGATTCCTCAAGGCTCAGGACACCCCTTATCTGGGCTATTATCAGGCATTGGAGGAAATGAAGTTTGGCCGGAAGTTAAGCCACTGGATCTGGTTCGTGTTTCCGCAGATGAAGGGGCTGGGTCATAGTAGTATGTCGGAGTATTATGGGATTGCGGACAGGGAGGAGGCCGAGGACTACCTCCGGAACTCCACGCTCAACGACCGCATACACGAAATATCGCGCACGCTGCTGAATCACCGGGGTACGCCTGCGAGGAGAATCTTCGGCGACGTGGATGCCATGAAGGTGAGGTCGAGCATGACGCTGTTCGATGCGCTGTCGCCTGACGACGTTTTTGGCGAGGTACTCGATGCGTTCTTCGACGGGGAAAGAGACGAAAGGACCTTAGCGTTGCTGGAATCGGAATAAGCATGCCGCAATAGCTAATAAATCACAAATAATTTTGAGTTTTGTGGTTTTTGCAGTACCTTTGCACCTCTTTTTATGATGTGGTAACATGCAAAAAATAATTTGGTACGATTTCGGTGGTACGGAGGTACGGTGGTGCGGAGGTACGAGAATAGACTTTTCGCGGAATATTGGGCGTGCAGACTATTCTCGCACCCCCGTACCTTCGTTCCCCCCGTACCCCCGAATTATCCCCAGTTATTATTTAACGATTACGTAGTAGATGATTTCTGTAGAAGGACTGAAAGTTGAATTTGGCGTAAAGCCATTGTTCAGCGACGCAAGTTTTGTGATTAACGACCGCGACCGCATTGCTCTGGTAGGAAAGAACGGTGCGGGCAAGTCGACCATGCTGAAGATTATTTGCGGGATGGAGCACCCCACGGCGGGCACGGTGGCCATTCCCACCGACACCACCATGGGCTATCTGCCACAAGTGATGGTGTTGCACGACTCGACCACCGTGCGCGAAGAGGCGCAGAAGGCTTTTGCCGACATCCAGAAGATGGCGGCCCGCATAGAGCGACTGGAGCGGCAGATGAACGAGCGTACCGACTATGAGAGCGACGACTACATGGCGCTGGTGGAGAGATACACCACCGAGCACGAACGCTACCTGATGCTGGGTGCCGAGGGCTGTGAGGCCGAGATAGAGCGCACGCTGATGGGCCTTGGCTTCCTGCGCACGGACTTCGACCGTCCCACGAGCGAGTTCTCCGGCGGATGGCGCATGCGCATCGAGCTGGCCAAGATTCTGTTGCGCCGTCCCGACGTGCTGTTGCTCGACGAGCCTACCAACCACCTGGACATTGAGTCGATACAGTGGCTGGAGCAGTTGCTGGCCACGTGGAGTGGGGCAGTGGTCTTGGTGAGCCACGACCGTGCCTTTATTAATAATGTAACCAACCGTACCCTCGAGATCAGCTGTGGTCACGTCATCGACTACCGGGTGAATTACAACGAGTATGTCGTCCTGCGCAAGGAGCGTCGCGAGCAGCAGTTGCGTGCCTACGAGAACCAGCAGAAGGAGATGGCCGATATGCGTCAGTTCATTGAGCGCTTCCGCTATCAGGCCACCAAGGCCGTGCAGGTGCAGCAGAAGGTGAAGCAGTTGGAGAAGATGGTGCCTATAGAAATCGATGAGGTCGACAACTCGGCCATGCACCTGAAGTTCCCGCCCTGCCTGAGAAGTGGTGATTACCCGGTGATATGCGAGGAGGTGAGGAAGAGCTACGGTCACCTCGTCTTCTCCCACGTCAACCTCACCATCAAGCGCGGCGAGAAGGTGGCCTTCGTGGGCAAGAACGGCGAGGGAAAGTCTACGCTGGTGAAGTGCATCATGGGCGAGATACCCTTCGACGGCATGCTCAAGGTGGGGCATAACGTGCAGATAGGCTACTTCGCCCAGAACCAGGCACAGCTGCTCGACGAGAGTCTCACGGTGTTCCAGACCATCGACAACGTGGCCAAGGGCGACATCCGCCTGCGCATCAACGACATCCTCGGTGCCTTCATGTTTGGCGGCGAGGCCTCCGACAAGAAGGTGAAGGTGCTCAGCGGCGGCGAGCGCAGCCGTCTGGCCATGATACGCCTGCTGCTGGAACCCGTCAACCTGCTCATCCTCGACGAGCCTACCAACCACCTCGACATGCCTTCGAAGGACGTGCTGAAGGAGGCCATCCGCGCCTTCGACGGTACGGCCATCATCGTGAGCCATGACCGTGAGTTCCTCGACGGCCTCGTCACCAAGGTCTTCGAGTTTGGCGGCGGTCGGGTGAAGGAGCATATCGGCGGCATCTACGACTTCCTGAGAAGCAAGGGCCCCCTGTCGTCACTCGGAGGCGACACGATAGACCGACTCCTGAATGGTAGTAAACAGCCGAAGAGCGTATCGCAAGCAAAAGAATCCTCCATTCCCGTGCAAAGCTCGCCTGTTCCCGCTGATGCTCCTGCCCGCAGTCTTTCGGGGTCAGCAAGTGGGGCTGCCTCCTACGCCGCCCACAAGGAACAGCAGAAACGACTGCGCAAGGCCGAGCGGGCCGTGGAGGAGAGCGAGACGAAGATTGCCAGGATGGAGACCCGCCTGAAGGAGCTCGACCAGCTGCTCTGCGACCCGAAGAACGCTTCCGACATGACGCTCGTCACCGAATATACCGACACGAAGCGCGCCTTAGACGAGGAAGTGGAGCGATGGGAGGAACTGTCGGAAGAACTGGAAAAACTAAACAACTGATATAATAACGTATGACAATGAAACACATTATTCCTATGATGCTGATGGCCGCCGCCCCGCTGATGGGCATGGCACAGAACAAACCTGGCATCAAACCAGAGAACTTAGACAAGAGTGTGAAGCCGCAGGAAGACTTCTACATGTTTGCCACCGGCGGTTGGCAGAAACTGAACCCGCTGCCCGGCTCCTATTCGCGCTTCGGCAGCTTCGACCAGTTGCAGGAGGACAACAACAAGCGCATCAAGGCCATCCTTGACGACTTGCAGCAGAAGACCTATGCCGAGGGAACCACCGAACGCAAGCTTTCCGACTTCTACAAGCTGGCACTCGACAGCGCGCGTCGCAACAACGAGGGCATTGCCCCGCTGAAGCCTGTCCTCGACGACATGGAGGCGGCCACGACCAAGCAGCAGCTCGAGGCCCTGCAGGTGAAGTATGCCCCCTTCGGCTACGGCGTGTCGTTCGGCTTCGGCTTCGGCCCCGACGAGAAGAACGTCACGATGAATATCATGAACGTGGTGCAGGGCGGACTGACCCTCGGACAGAAGGACTATTATCTGAACAACGACGAGGCTACGGTGAAGATCCGGGAGGCCTACAGGGAGCATATCGTCCGCATGTTCCGTCTCTTCGGCTATACAGAAGCCCAGGCCCGGCAGAAGCGCGATGCCATCTTCCGCTTCGAGACGGCACTGGCCTTGGTGTCGAAGAGCCGCACCGAGCTGCGTGACCCGCAGGCCAACTACAACAAGATGACGCTGGAGGAGTTCCAGTCGAACTATCCTCACATCCCCTTTGTGCAGCTGGCCAATGCCGAGGGCGTCAAGACGGAGTTCCTGCAGGAGATGATTGTGGGCCAGCCCTCGTTCATGGCTGGACTCGACAAGCTCTATGCCGCCCTGACCGCCGACGACCTGAAGGCCTACATGCAGTGGGACGCCATGATGAGTGCCGTCCATTTCCTGAGCGATGAAGTCCGCGAGGCCAACTTCGACTTCTTCGGCAAGACCATGACGGGCCGCAAGGAGGACTATCCGCTCTGGAAGCGGGCCACTACCAACGTACAGGGTGCTATGGGCGAGGCCTTGGGCAAGATGTACTGCGACCGCTACTTCCCTGCCACGTCGAAGCAAATCATGTCCGACCTGGTGAAGAACCTGCAGATCTCCTTAGGCGAGCGCATCAACGCGCAGACCTGGATGAGCGACTCGACGAAGGCCAATGCCCAGAAGAAGCTCTCTACGTTCTACGTGAAGATTGGCTATCCCAACAAGTGGAAGGACTACTCGAAACTGGTCATCGACCCCAAGTTGTCGTTCTATGAGAACGTGCTCAACGCCCGCAGGTTCCGCAACGACATGGAAATAGAGCAGAAGGCCGGCAAGCCCGTGGACCGCGACGAGTGGCACATGACGCCGCAGACGGTGAATGCCTACTACAACCCCACGACCAACGAGATCTGCTTCCCCGCAGGCATCCTGCAGTACCCGTTCTTCGACCCCAAGGCCGACGCTGCCTTCAACTACGGTGCCATCGGCGTGGTCATCGGCCATGAGATGACCCACGGCTTCGACGACCAGGGTCGCCAGTTCGACGAGAAGGGATACATGAACGACTGGTGGACGCCTGCCGATGCCGCCGGCTTCGAGGAGCGTGCCAATATGTATGCCGACTTCTTCTCGAACATCAAGGTGCTGCCCGACCTGAACGCCAATGGTCGCTTCACGTTGGGCGAGAACCTGGCCGACCACGGCGGGCTGCAGGTGGCCTGGTATGCCTACAAGAACGCTACGGCCAAGAAACCGCTGAAGGTGATCGACGGTTTCACGGGCGACCAGCGTTTCTTCCTTGCCTACGCCGCCGTGTGGGGACAGAACATTACGGAGGAGGAGATTCGCAACCGCACCAAGAACGATCCTCACGCCATTGGCATGTGGCGCGTCAACGGTGCGCTGCCCCACATCGACATGTGGTACGAGGCCTTCAAGGTGAAGCCCGGCGACAAGTTGTACTTGCCGAAGGAGCAGCGACTGCAGCTGTGGTAAGCCCGGGAATACGAAGACAGAATCCTTCTAATTGGCTACCGATGCCCGTCATTCAAGCGACGGCATCGGTAGCCAGTTTTTTTGTCCGACTCCTTTTTAACGATACGCCTACAATCAGCAAAATGCCAGAGCGTTATATTGTATTAGGTATGTGTAATGAGTTAAAAAGGAAAATAGAATATGGAACTGAAACAGAACACAGAGGAACTGCCTCGCAACAATGAATTTCTCGCATTCCTGAAAACAGAGTCGGAACATCAGCGACAGAACGGACGCTTTGGCGTGTACAACAGTTATCATAGTGCTTACGCCAGCTTTTCGCATTTCCTGCAGACGCGCATGGAGAGCGATGTGCCTTTCCAGAATCTTACAAGCCTCCTCATTGGCGATTATGAGGCATGGCTACAAGCCAAAGGGCTTTGCAAGAATACCACGTCGTTCTATGTCCGCGCCTTGCAGTCAGTCTATTATAAGGCTGTCCGACAGGGGCTGGCTAATGACCTCAAGCCTTTTGCCGACGTCTACCGTGGTGTGGCGAAAACGGTCAAGCGTGCCATAGAGCCAGGTGACGTGTGCCGGTTGAAGGCACTCGACATTCGTGCAAAGCTCGTGGAGAAAGGGTATGCCGGCAAACGGTTGGACAATTGGCTGACTAAGCTGGGCTTTGCCCGCGACATCTTCCTTTTCTGCTTCTGTGCCCGTGGCCTTACTTTTGTTGACCTGGCCTATATGCAGAAGTCGAACATGGCGGGATGCATGCTCGTCTACGTGCGAAAGAAAACCAAGCAGCGCATTGAGGTGCGGATAGAACCGATGATGATGGAAATCCTGGAACGCTATCCTTCCAACACTGACTATCTGCTGCCCATTCTCAGCAAGACCGATGACAAGCAGGCCGTCCACCAGCAATACCGCTATGCCTTGTGTCGGTACAACGCGCTGCTGAAGATGCTGGGCGAGATGATAGGAGGGCTGAAACTCACCTCATACGTGAGCCGACACTCCTGGGCCTCTACTGCCCGTCTGATGCAGGTGCCTTTGTCCGTTATCAGTCACTCTATGGGGCACGACTCAGAGAGAACGACTGAAATCTACCTGAAGTCGCTGGAATGCAACATCATCAACAAGGCTAATCGCGACCTGATTGCCGATGTGTTCAAGGACAATGAAGAAAAGAAATGATTAAATTTTCGTGCGAAACCGCTCAAGTTTCCGAAACTTTTCGTACCTTTTGCAACCATAAAAACCACTGTCTCTCTACTGTAGAGAGACAGCAGTTTTGTTTGCAAAGGTACAAATAATGCGTGAAACCTCCAAAAAAATCGAGGTTTAAAAGCTGAAAAGTACTGATTTTATAGTACTTTAAGACAATTCGAGACTTTTTCGTATGATTTCCACGAAAAAGTTCATTTTGACCTCATAGAGAGATAAAAAGTGTTGCTTTTCTATGTTTTGTTTGTTAAACAGCCTTTTATCTTCCTGATTATCAGCTAATTAAAAAAGTACTGTCTCTCTACAGTAGAGAGACAGCACTTTTAGGGTTTCAAAACCCTAATTTGAGGTTAAAAGTAGTCTTTGTTTGTCGCTTCAAGATAAGTACATAAAGGACGAAAATGCGCGGGTCATACTCCCGTTGTCTCTGCACTCTTTAGGGTGTAGTGACCCCAAGTATTTGCCGTAATCCAAGAGCAAGACTTCGCCCAAAGACCATCCATAAGCAATCCTTTGGTAAAAAGAGCTATGACACCGACACCATCCGATATCCACTGGTTCCCCATGTACGTCACCTACCGCCGCGAGGAACGCATCAAGCACCAGCTTGACGACATGGGCATAGAGAATTTCCTGCCCATGAAACCCCGCACCCCGGCAAATGCAGGCGATACCGTTCAGGTGCCGGCCATTCATAACATGATATTCGTCCACGCCACCTACGACCTGATTTGTGAC